>JAADEU010000024.1 GCA_013153235.1 Aquificota bacterium
ATGTCTATGTGTACGGTGATGAGGAAGCCCTGTCACAGTTATTTACGAACCTTATAATAAATGCAGCTGAAGCTGTGGACCCTGAAAAAGGAATAATAGAAATAAAACTGACAAAGGACAGGGATTTTGCAATTGCTTCAGTTAAAGATAATGGTACAGGTATACCGGAGAATATGATTTCCGATATATTTGACCCATTTGTAACGACGAAAAACATGGGAACAGGCCTTGGCTTGTCCATAGCGAAGAAAATCATTATGGACCACAGGGGGACAATTGAGGTTTACAGTAAGCTTGGTGAAGGGACTGAATTTATAATTAAACTTCCCCTGGCAAAGGAGTAAGAAGGGATGGAGAAGGGAAAGATTCTTATAGTGGATGATGAGGAGGATATCCTCCAGACCTTCCAGATGATACTGGAAGGGGAGGGCTATACTGTAAAAACCGTTCCAAGTGCAGAAGAGGCACTTGAGGTTCTGAAACAGGAGGACTTTGACCTTGTCCTGTCTGATATGCGTATGCCAGGAATGAGTGGAGAAGAATTACTGACAGAGCTGAGGAAGTTTAATAAAATATCCAGCTTTATAATCATGACGGCCTACGGTACCATAGACAGTGCTGTCAGATGTATGAAGAATGGTGCCTTCCACTACATATCAAAGCCTGTGGACTTTAACGACCCTGCTGTATGGAATCTGATAGAAAAAGCTGTGGAAAATGCAAAAATCCTCAGGGAAAACAAAAGACTCAAGGAGGAGCTGGAAGTCAGCAGGTCGGAGATTGATTTTATTATCACAAGAAATCCTGTTATGCAGAACATCATAAATGTCATCAAAAAGGTGGCACCATTTGATACAACTGTGCTTATACAGGGAGAAAGCGGTGTCGGAAAAGAACTTATTGCCCGTGCAGTACACCACTTAAGTCCCAGAAGGGATAAACCCTTTCTCACGGTGAACTGTGCAAACATATCAAGGGATATTATGGAAGCGGAGTTTTTTGGGTATAAAAAAGGGGCATTCACAGGGGCAACAGAGGACAAGAAAGGGATACTTGAAAGGGCCAACGGAGGTACGGTATTCCTCGATGAGATAGGTGAACTGCCTTTTGATATGCAGGCAAAATTCCTCAGATTCCTGGACAGCAAAGAGGTTCGTAGAATAGGTGATGACAGGGCTATAAAGGTTGATGTAAGAATCGTTGCGGCAACCAACAGGGACCTGAAAAAGATGGTCAAAGAAGGAAAGTTCAGGGAAGACCTGTACTTCAGACTGGGGGGCTTTACAATAGAGATACCCCCCTTGAGGGAAAGGAAGGATGATATACCACTTCTGGTGAACCACTTTATAGAAAAATACAACAAAAAATACGGAAAAAATGTTATTGGAATAAAGCCAGAGGCACTTGAACTCCTGATAAAATACAACTGGCCTGGAAATGTAAGACAGCTTGAAAGCATTGTATCAAAGGCTCTTATACTTGCAGAAAACGGTGGATTCATAGAAAAAAAAGATATAGACAGTGAAATCAGGGTTTCTGAAGATGAGTTTCCCCTTGAATATAAGAAGGCCAAAAGGGAAAGCACTAACAGCTTTATGAAAAGGTACCTCAGTGTGCTTCTATCAATGACAAACGGGAACGTCTCCCAGGCAGCAAAACTGGCAAAGATAGAGAGACAGTCCCTCCAGAAACTACTGAAAAAATACAACATAGACCCTGAGAATTTCAGAAAAAAATAATCTATTGAAAGATTTACAGTTTAGTATATTTTTCAGGAAAAAAGGAGGATAGAAAGGAAAAATTGGTAGGAAATAAATTACTGAGGCAGAAAGATACACAGGTACTTGAATACGATAGATTTTTATCACTGCTGGCCGAGCTGACACCCAATGAAAGGACCAGAAAAAAGATACTTTCACTCAGGTATTCAACAGACCCTGAAGAGGTAAAAAAGAGAATATCCCTTGCCTCAGAATTTATATCGGTTCTCCGCTCGGAAGGATACTTTCCTTTAACGGAGATTCCTGATATAACCCAGACCCTTGACCTGCTTTCTATAGAAGAGAGTGTTCTCTCCCCTGAGGAACTGCTCAATACAGCTTCTGTGCTTAAAATAGCAAGGGAGGTAAAAAATTTCCTTTCACCGTATGTGGGGAATACCCGGTATCTGGTACAGTTACACAGGGAGCTTTATCCTTCCCGTGAAACAGAAAGAATCATACACGACAGTATTGACTCTTCAGGTATGGTTAAGGACTCTGCAAGCAGGGACCTTGCCAGTATAAGAAAAAGTATCAGAGAGGTTGAGAAACAGATAATCTCTGTACTTGAGGGAATCATATACAGCCAGAAGTACGCCGATATCGTACAGGAAAAGCTGATAACCGTAAGGAGGGACAGGTATGTTATCCCTGTAAAATACAACTTTGCCGGTAAACTCCAGGGGATAATCCAGGACCGTTCCTCATCGGGACAGACAATCTACCTTGAACCTGTTTCTGTTGTACAGCTAAATAACAGGCTTTCTGACCTGAAACTCCAGGAGCATATTGAGATAAGGAGAATCCTTAAATTTCTCACAGATATACTCAGGGGTAAACTGGCGGGCCTGAGAAAAACATACTCATCCCTGGTACAGCTTGACTATCTGTATACAGTTGGAAAGTACGCCCTGAAATACAACTGTGTCTTTCCAGAAATCTCAGGGGAGATGCACCTGATTGATGCAAGGCATCCTGTATTTCTTATGCTGGAAAAGGAGTTCAGGCCAATTGAACTGAAACTGGGACAGGAAAGGAAAGGTCTTATTATCACAGGTCCAAACACAGGTGGAAAGACGGTGGCTCTGAAAACAGCCGGTTTATCTGCAATGCTGGTGCAGTCAGGAATCCCTGTACCTGTGGCAGAAGGCAGTAAAATTCCGGTATTTGACGGTATATACGCAGATATAGGTGATATGCAGTCAATTGAACACAGCCTTTCCACATTTTCAGCCCATATACTGAACATAAAAGAAATCGTATCATCAATATCTGAAAACAGTCTGGTACTCCTTGATGAGCTTATTCCAGGAACAGACCCCGATGAAGGCTCGGCAATAGGTATAGGTATACTGGAAAAAATAAAAAAAACCGGTGGATATGTCATTGCCACAACACATTTTAAGCAGATAAAGATTTATGCCCTATCTGACAACTACTTTAATGTTGCGTCTGTTGGATTTGACAGGGAAAGACTCATCCCCACTTATACCATACACTACAACTCGGTTGGCCAGAGTATGGCATTTTATATTGCAGAAAAACTGGGTCTTGACCCTGAAATCCTTGAAACAGGAAAGAGGTATGTTGATGAGCATTTTGTGAGACTTGAAGAGGCAATAAGCAGGCTTGAAAAATTTAAGGCAGAATACGAGGAAAAAATAGAAAAAGCAAAAAAACTTGAAACACAGTTGCAGGAAGAAAAAATCCGCTATGAGGCCCTCAGGAAAGAGCTGGAAAAAGAAAAAAGGCAGAGATGGGAGATTGTCAGAAAAGAGGCTGAAGAATACCTGAAATCTGTCAGGGACAGGGGATATCAGATACTGCAGGAAATCAAAAACACCGGCTCGGGAAAGAGTCTTGAGGAGTTTATAACCACAGAAAAAGGAAAACTTTCTGCTCCGAAGGTTGAAGAGCATCAGGGTGTTCCATCTATTGAAATAGGGGATAAAGTAAAACTCAAAGGGAAAAACACCACCGGTGAGGTGATATCAATCAGAGAGGACAGGGTCCATGTAAACTTCAACGGTATAAAAATCTGGACCAGACTGTCGGATTTGGAGGCTGTATCTGGAAAGAAAGAAGAGGATAAAAAGGTAAAATTCAGCTTCTCCAGGAAGAGAGACTCCACATTCAGACCGGAACTTAAGATAATAGGAAAGACCAGAGAAGAGGCTATCAGGGAGGTGGAACAGTTTATAGACAGGGCTGTCACCGAGGGAATCTCAACAGTCAGGATAGTACACGGTTACGGTTCAGGCATCCTGAGAAAGGCCGTAAGGGAATACCTTGATAGCCTGCCTTTCAGGGTAAAATATGAGGATGCGCCGTATAACGAGGGGGGAATGGGCGTAACCATAGTACACTTAAATTAATAAGGAGGGTTTTAATTATGGATGGAAAAAGGGTTGCAATACTGCTTGAAGATTTTGTGGAGGATGTGGAGTTCATATATCCCTTTTATAGATTTAAAGAAGAGGGATACATCGTTGATGTACTTGCTCCAAAAGTTGGAGAGTTTACAGGGAAAAAAGGTCTGGTGTTCCATTCTTCCCACAGGGTAGACCCTGACGATGCAGATAAATACATAGCCGTTTTTATACCTGGAGGCTATGCTCCAGATAGGTTCAGAAGGGACAGGGAAACCATTGATTTTATAAAACAGATGTACTCAAAAGGAAAAATTGTTGCCGCAATATGCCACGGACCGTGGGCTTTGATTTCTGCAGGAATAGTAAAGGGAAAGAGGATAACAGGATTTTTCTCAATAAAAGACGACATCCAGAATGCAGGGGCAATATACACAGGAAAACCTGTGGAGGTTGACGGCAACATCATAACTGCAACAGACCCTAAAGCAATGCCTGAGATGATGAAGATTCTTACTGCGATGCTGAGAGAGAGGTGATGGGGTACTTAGGGGTTGACATAGGAGGCAGTTTTATAAAGTACTGTGGCAGGGCTGGAGATGATATAAAAAAAGGGAAAATTCCCACAGAAAAGGGTTTTGACAGTATACTGAAAGCCCTCCGAACCCTTGTGAAGGACTTTTCTCCAGAGAGGCTGGGGCTTGGTGTTGCCGGTTTATATGACCAGAAGACAGGCCGGCTTACAGCATCCCCAAACATAAGGTTCCTTGAGGGAATAGACCTGAAGGAGATACTGGAGGAGGAGCTGGGTACTCCTGTTATTATCCAGAACGACGCATCTGCAGCAGCTCTTGGGGAGTACAGGTACGGTGCCGGAAAAGGTGCAGAAATACTGGTCTGCTTTACCCTTGGTACAGGGCTTGGTGGAGGGCTGGTAGTAAACGGCAGACTGGTCAGCGGTGTTTCAGGCAGTGCCATGGAGATAGGACATACAACAATTGATGTAGACGGCTGGTACTGCCACTGCGGAAGAAAAGGCTGCCTTGAGGCCTATGTGTCTTCATACGGTCTTGAGAGGTTTTATTTCTTCCTGACAGACCAGAAACTGGATTCTGCAGAAATAATCCTTCTGGCCAACGAAGGAAAACTGGAGGCCATGAAAGCCCTTGAGGAGTTTTCCAGATACCTTGCCGTCGGGCTTATGAATGTCCTTCATATATTCAATCCTGACAGGGTTGTTATAGGAGGAGGAATACCACAGCACTATCCTGCTGTGATAGACCTTGCTGTCTCAAACCTGAAGAAAATGGCATTTGAGCTGCCATTCAGGGATGTTCAGATACTGAAGGCAGAACTTGGTGAGTACAGCGGTGCATACGGAGCCCTTGTGCTTTCGGAAGAAGGTCTGTGATGAATGTACTGAATCTGGTTTTTAACAGGCTTGGAAATAATGTATCGGTGCTTATTGATTACCCCCATGTTCAGGTACAGTTGTTTGATAATATAAAGTTCAGTGTGGAAAACAGTCAGGTTGAAATCTCAGGCTTTACCCTTGATACATCCCCTCCATTTGAGGTCAGGCTGGAAATAAAGAGGGATAATGAAGATATAAAGGTGGCATTGCAGTTTGATGAGAATGGTCTGACCGTTCCAGATGTTGGTTTTTTTACCCCTGTATCTGAAGGTTTTTCCGGCAGTCCAGAAAATCCGGAAATAATTTTCAGGCTGGGAATGAAAACAGACCTTATAAGAAACGGCAGGATTTTTCTTCCCCAGGATAATTTTTTCCAGGAAGTTTCACTGCTTATCCTGAATGCCGTATGAGATAGACCACAGAAATTATTCACAATTTAACATATATTTGAACCATAATAAATCTGTGAAACGGATGAAAAATGAAAAAAATCATTCTTACAGTCCTTGCTGTAATTTTTCTTGCCGGGTGTTATTCAGAAGAAAAAGAAAGGGCAATGGCTGTGGGCAGGCTGTCGGTCTATCTTTCCAGGATAGACAGGGGAGATATGATTGAAAAGATAAAGGAAAAGTATCCAGACCTGCAGATTGGTCTGATTTACTACGACCATCTGGATGACAGATATAAAGCTGTTGACCCCAGAAAGGGATTCGAAAAACTGGGATACTCGGATGCCTTTAACAGGGAGGTATACTATTACGTTATGTACAGGCTCACCCAGCAGGCACTGAAAGAGGAACACGATTATGTCAGGGATGAACTGATTAGGACGCTGAAACTGTACCAGAAATACCTGAAGGAAGCCGAGGAAACAGAGAAAAAAGACAGGGAGATGATTCAGCTTGTCCTGAAGTACGGACCTGCAGGAATAATCATATTCTCCCTCCTTGTGGGTTCAGGTATAGCCTACCTGCTGTTTTCAATCGCAAGGAAACATGAAATTCTTTAAAGCTCTTCCCTCCTTGGCTGTCTGCTCATAAGGAGTTTGACAGCCTCAGAAGGGGAAAGACCTTCGTACACGACCTGGTAAACAACCTGTGATATGGGCAGTTCTATTTTTTCCCTGTCAATTATTTCCTTCAGGGCCTTTACAGTTTTTATACCCTCCACCACCTGACCGACCTGTTCAAGGGCCTTTTCAACCGATAGTCCCCTGCCAAGCAGGAAACCGAATGTCCTGTTTCTGGAAAGCTCACCTGTGGCTGTAAGGACAAGGTCCCCCATACCGGAAAGTCCATACAGGGTTTCTGGTTTTCCACCAAATACCCTGGCCACCCTGGTCATCTCAAACAGACCCCTTGTAATAAGTCCTGCCCTGGCGTTATTTCCCAGACCAAGGCCATCACTTGCCCCTGTTGCAACGGCGATAACATTTTTTACAGCCCCGCCAATCTGTACCCCGATAATATCTTCATTGAGATAAAGTCTGAATGTTTCTGTATTCAGAATCGTCTGTATTTCCTCTCCCAGACCGGCTTCCCCTGCCAGTGTAACGGCTGTTGGAAGCCCTTTTGCCACCTCTTTTGCAAAGGAAGGACCGGAAAGAACAAATATAAGCTCTTTTTTTATAGAGAGTGTTTCACCAATTACATCGGATATAAGCTTCAGGCTTTCTATTTCAATCCCTTTTGATGCAGAAATAACAGGCTTTTCTACTTTTCCTTTTATTTTTGACAGGGTGGTTCTGATGTGCTGGGTAGGGATGGAAATTATAACTATGTCACCTTTGTCAAATACATACTCTATATCTGTACTGGCAGTTATGTTCTTATTGAGGATAATGTCAGGGAGGTACTTCCTGTTTATGTGGAATCTATTTATTGAATCTATGACTTCCTGATTCCTGCCCCATATGTACACATTCTCAAATTTCCCTGAAAAGGCCTGTGCAAGGGCAGTACCCCAGCTACCGCTTCCCAGAACTGCCAGATTCCTGAATCTCATCTTCTTGCCTGCTTACCTGCCATGACATAAAATATACTCATGGAACTGTATTTTCAGAACAAAAGCTACCTCAATAAGAAAGTACTTATTATTTCACTACTGATAGGATTTGTTGTCAACCTCGGTTTCCTGTGGGTACTTGAATTTTTCACATCAAATGTGGAACCTGTGGAAAATAAACAGCCCAACGTAAAGTACATCCCCCTAAAGGAACCTGTGAAAAAGAAAAAAGTGGTAAAGAAAAAGATACAGAAAAAGAAAAAAACTGTAAAAAACAGACCGGCTGAAAAGGCAAAAGCTCCAACAGGCAAAAAAATCAGTAAAGCACCATCAGTTCCTGCTCTTACTCCGGTACTCCCAGAGGTGGAAACTCCCCCAGAGGAGAGTGTGTCCCTTCCTGAGAGGGAGATAGACATAGGTAATTTCTCAGACATACCTGTGGAAACAGGGAAAATCAAAGAGTTTAAAGCTGTAACAATAGGTGAGTTTAATCCTTCCTTTGGAACAGAGCTGTCTAAATTTGACAGGACGGCCACAGGAACGGCTGTAGGCAGAAAACTGATTTATAAGCCACCTCCACCGGTGATAAAAACAACAGTTCCACCTCCTTCTGTAAAGGTCAAGCTATGGATTAGAAAGGATGGTACAGTGAGCAGGGTGATGCTCCTTGAGACAACAGGAAACAAAAAAATAGACCAGAAAATTAAGGAGTATGTCCAGAGCTGGAAGTTCAACGAGATAAACAAAAATCAGGAGCAGTGGGCGGTAACAACAATACGATTTAAAACCACAATGTAATGGAAAAGTTTTTAAATCTGTTTAAGCAGTCGTTTATAGCTGTCAGGGAATACAAACTGAGAACGGTTTTCTCCCTCCTTGGTATAGCATTTGGAATTGCCTCCCTGTCAATAATCGTTGCTGCCGTTGAGGGTTCTTACAACAAGGCCTATCAGACTATAGAGGTTTTTGGTCCGGAGAGTATACTTATCTTCAGCGGTTCAAGGGAGGAAAGGGGTGTCCGCCAGCGGAGAAAGACACTCACAATGATGGATATACAGTTTTTGAAGCAGAATATGCCCCAGATAAAACTGATAATGCCTGTTCTTTACATAGACGATGCAAAGGTGTATTACAAAGGGGAAACAATTTCAACAAGGGTATACGGGGTTTCTACCCAGTTTGAAGAAGCCTGGAACTGGTATCTGATTGAGGGAAGGTTGTTTAATGAGGAGGAGCTCAGAACAAAACAGAATGTGTGTGTTATAGGTCTTTATGTAAAAAAGGAGCTTTTCCCAAATGAAGACCCTATAGGAAAGATGATACTGGTAAACAGGCTTCCCTGTAAGGTTCTGGGTGTTCTTTCAAAAAGGGGAACCACACCTACCGGAAGGAATCTGGATGACAGAATACTTATGCCTTACACCACTGTGATGTCAAAGTTCAACCACGATTTTATATATGTAAACTCAATCAGAATCAGATTTTATAAAGGTGGTGATGTTGCATCCCTTGTTGAGCAGGTCAGGTATCTGCTGAGGGAAAGCCACGGGTTGAAACCTGGACAGCCTGATGACTTCCATATCCTGTCCCCTGTAGAGATTATACGATTTCTGGTGAATCTCACAGGAACACTTGTGCTGTTTCTGGGACTTTCTTCAATAATCTCCCTTACCATTGGGGGTTTTGTACTTGCAAACCTGTTTTTACTTTCTGTAAATGAGAGGAAAAAGGAAATCGGTATAAGGAGGGCCGTTGGCGCAAAAAGGTCTGATATTATAATCCAGTTTGTTATCGAGGCTGTAATCATTACAGTTATAGGCTCTGTGGTGGGATTTCTCCTTGCAGTTGTCGGTGCGCATCTACTTACACAGGTTGCCCAGTTTCCGATAAAGTTTTCCCCCCTTGCATTTATACTGGCTGTCGTGGTGTCTGTTATTGTAGGTCTGATTTCTGTTTTAAATCCTGCTTTGAAGGCTGCAAGACTTAATCCGATAGAGGCTATCAGGGAATGAGCCACAGAATATTCCTGATTTTTGCAGTAATCATAAGGATTTTTAAGGAATACAAGGTAAGGTCTGCCCTTTCTGTCCTCGGGGTTGCATTTGGAACATTTGCACTGATTACAATGGTTTCTGTTTCTGATTCCCTGAAGGAAAAAAGCAGAAAAGAGGTTGAGAAATTCGGGAAAAATCTGGTTGTTGTAAAATCAGGGAAAATCAGGGTATTCAGGGGAAGGGCCCACAGTTTTTCCACCGCTACCACACTCAAAATAGCAGATGCCCAGGCCATAAAAGAGCATATTGACCATGTGGTGGATGTCCTTCCTTCATACCATGTGAGCTATCCGATAAGAAAAGGGGGAACAACGATATTCTCAACAATCATAGGTGTGGATAACAGGTATTTTAAGCTGAAGAACCTCCAGATAGAAGAAGGGAGAATTTATACAGACAAAGAGGAAAAGACCGGAGAGAAGGTAATAGTCCTTGGATACAGAATAGCCCATGACTTTTTTAAAAATGAGGACGCGGTGGGCAAAACACTCCTTATATTCAGGGTACCCTGCAGGGTTGTTGGTGTTATGGAAGAGAAGGGTTCTGATATCTCAGGTGAGGACCAGGATATTCTGATATACACCCCTCTAAAAACGGCCATGAGAAGGCTCGCCAATGTCGATTACATAAACACGATTTATGTACAGGTTGATGATGATTCCAACATACCATATGTGAAGAAAAAGATACGCCAGCTTCTGAGAAAAAGGCACAACATTAAACCCGGTGAAAAGGATGATTTTACAGTCCTTTCTCCAGATGACTATATGAGAATGGAAAAGGAAGCCCTCCACATATTCAGTATACTTGGTGGAGTATCTGCAGCCATATCTTTTCTGATAGGGGGTATAGGCATCCTTTCTATAATGATTCTGATAGTAAATGAGAGAATAGAGGAGATTGGGATACGGAGGGCCGTTGGAGCCAGAAAGGGGGACATCCTCACCCAGTTTATACTTGAATCCAGTTTTATTGCATTTGCAGGGGGTATCCTTGGGGTAATTATGGGAACTGCTGTATCACTGGGAATATTTACCGCATTTAACCTACCAACAGCTTTATCTTCGCAGTGGATTTTATTCTCATTTGTACTCTCGGTGATAACCGGTATGATTTCAGGTATCTACCCTGCATTCAGGGCATCCTCCATAAGACCAATTGACGCCCTGAGAAGAAGTTAAAATTTTCTGATTATTAACCGAATATTAGTATTAATAATATTTCCACAGGTGGTGGAAGATGACCCTCCGTAGAAAGGAAAATAACTCTACTCCCCTGGGAATTTATCTGAAAGTCCTGACAGACTTTCGTATCTGTGGGCAACCTGCAGGAGTGTTCCTTCATCAAAGGGCTTTCCTATCAGCTGTAGACCTACAGGTAAACCGTCTTTGAATCCACATGGTATGCTTATTCCCGGGACCCCTGCCATATTTACCGAAACGGTGAATATATCCGACAGGTACATCTGTATCGGGTCGTCTGTCTTTTCGCCTATTTTGAATGCAACATCCGGAGTTGTTGGTGTTGCAAGTATATCAACCTTCTCAAAAGCATTCATAAAGTCCTGGTATATCAGGGTTCTGACCTTCTGGGCTTTCAGGTAGTAGGCGTCGTAATAACCTGAGGACAGGGAGTATGTTCCAAGCATAATTCTCCTTTTTACCTCTGCACCAAAGCCCTCATCCCTGGTCTTTGAGTACATCTCCTCAAGGTCTTTATAATCCTTTGCCCTGTATCCGTATCTTACACCGTCGTACCTTGCAAGGTTAGATGAAGCCTCGGATGGGGCTATTATGTAGTAGGCCTCTATTGCATACTTTGTCGTTGGCATTGAGACCTCTATAATTTCAGCACCTTCCTTCTCCAGCTGTCTGACGGCATTGAGCACAATTTCCTTAATCTGGGGGTCAAGTCCCTCAACAAAAAACTCCTCTGGAAGTCCTATTTTTATCCCTTTTATATCCTTTCCTGTATATGAGAGGAAATCAGGAACTTCCCTGTCAACCGATGTTGAGTCCCTGGGGTCTTTACCGGCAATCACATTCATAAGCAGTGCAGCGTCCTCAACCTTCCTTGTTATCGGTCCTATCTGGTCAAGGGAGGAAGCAAATGCAACCAGACCGTACCTTGATACCCTTCCGTATGTTGGTTTCAGTCCAACTACCCCGCAGAACGCCGCCGGCTGTCTGATGGAACCACCTGTATCGGAACCCAGAGCTGCCGGTACTATCCCTGCACCTACTGCAGCTGCCGAACCACCAGAGGAACCTCCTGGAACTCTGGTATAATCCCAGGGGTTTTTTGTTGTGAAAAATGCAGAGTTTTCAGTGGAGGAACCCATCGCAAACTCATCAAGGTTGGTTTTACCTGTGATGACATAACCCTGCTCTTTTAGCTTTGTTATAACCGTTGCATCAAACTGGGGTATGTAATTCTCAAGGATTTTTGATGAGCAGGTTGTTTTTATACCCTTTGTTGATATGTTGTCCTTTATGGCCACAGGCAGTCCAAATAGTGGCGGGATACTCTCTGCTTTTGCCAGTTCCTCATCCTTTTTCTTTGCTTCCTCAACTGCCTGCTGTGAAAGGTCTGTAACATAGCTGTTTATCTTCGGTTCAAGCTCTGAGGCTCTTTCCACAAAGGCGGAGACAACCTCAGAGGGTTTTACCTCCTTTGATTGTATAAGGTCTGAAAGCTCCTTTAATCCCTTTTTCCACAGACTCATTTATCTTCTCCCTCTTCTTTTACATCTTCTTCAAGTGGTTCGTAGTAGGGAATCAGACTTTCCCTCAGATAAACGGTGTATCTGTGGTCTATAAGGTCTCTGGTTTTTTCTGCCTCTGCAGCATGCTCTATACAGAGGGTTGTCCAGGGCAGGGCCTCAAGTCTCTTTTCTTCTATAGGCTTTCCACAGACTTCGCACAGTCCGTAGGTTCCGTCCTTCATCCTTTCCAGAGCCTTATCTATCTCCCTGAGTATCTCAATCTCTATATCCTCAAGCTCTGCCAGAATGAACTCTGTGTAATCAATCCTTGCAAAATCATCAAGTTCCTCAGGGATTGTAAGCCCCTCTTCTGTCATTTTTTTGATGATTTCCTCTTTCTCAAAGACCCTTGAAAGAATCCTTTTCTTTTCCTGCAGGAGTAACCTTCTGAATTTTTCCAGCTTCTTTTTATCCTCAACATACGGACTGACAGCCATAACATCCTCCTCCTGTTATTTAGATAATTTTCTCATAACTGAGACAGTGTAGTCCACCCTTTATGATAAAATATAACCAAAGTCCTGAAAATGGAGATATAAATGTCACTGGAAGTTATTTTTTATTTTCCCCTGT
>JAADEU010000085.1 GCA_013153235.1 Aquificota bacterium
TGGCAGACGCGAGGGACTTAAAATCCCTTGGCCGCAAGGCCGTGCGGGTTCGATTCCCGCCTCTCGCATTTATCAATGGTTTCCGAGTGAAAATATCCCGCCGATATGTCAAAAAAGTAATATCGTTGTGCAAGTAGGGTTTTTCAGGTGAAAATCAAGGTTTTATGCGGATTTGAGGCAGGCTAAGGGACTTTAGTTTTACGATAAATCCCTTGGCTTATTCCTTCTGTAATACAATCTATGGACCTGGAGCTCCAGAATGTATTACATCTGTGGTGGATATTTTATTTTTGCTATTTCTGCAGCTTCCAGTGGGGTTCTGCCTTTTTCTTCTACAAGCTTTTTAACCGCCTTTATAAAGTCTGGGTTGTTTGCGTTGTATTTTTCTTTGAGGAATTTTTCTATGTCTTGAGTTTGCCGCAGTGGTTTTGAGAACAGCTTTATTAGATATTGTTTAAATTGTTGTTTTTGTTTAAGGAGGCTTTTTATCTCTTTTTTAAGCTGTTTTGCGGTTAGTTTTTTATCCTGTTTTATTCTGGTCAGTACTTCTTCCACTGATGTATTAAGATTTAGTTGTTTTATCAGATTTTCTATTTCCCTGTGTTCTTCTTCTGTTAGCAGTTCTGAGAGGGACTGGATGGATGCTACATCTACCTGAAAGAAGTTTCTGTATCTGCCTGTTGGGTCCAGAGCTTTTTCTATTTTTATAAGATGTCCAAAGTGGTTCTTTATGTCTTTTAGGAAATTGAATACTGTCTGTTTACTACAGACAAGCAGGTTCTGGAATGTTGACGATGATACACCGATTTTTTTGTATCCCATTTTTGAATAAGCAAAGGATACTTTGATAAGGGTTAGTAAGGCTTCTTTCAGGTTCTTTCTTCTCTGGAGTCCTTTTTGTTTCATCAGGGTGTTTACAAAGTTCTCCAGTGATGTTATTTTAAGGTCTGAAAAGTGTTTCAGGTTCTGATACCACAGCATTTTGAAATAGAAAGGGTAAGCAAAAAAAGAGGACTACTTAAAATGCCAAAACTAAAAACAAAAATACCTATAAAAATGCACAGAGATATAGACAAATCTCTGATTTGGGCGACCAATAGGGAGCAAGGACAGATAAGAAGCATAAGCATAACCAAAACACCAGACGACAGATACTACCTGAATGTATTGGTAAGAAGAGAAATAAAACCACTAAAACCAACAAACAAAACAGCAGGAATAGATGTAGGCATAAAAGAATTTGCAATAATCCACGATGGAGAAAGCACATACCACATAGAAAATCCGAAATACCTACAAAAAGCAGAGAAGAAACTAATCAAGCTCCAAAGACAGCTATCAAGGAAACAAAAAGGAAGCAAAAACTGGGAAAAAGCAAGACAGAAGGTAGCGAAACAACATCAAAAGATAGTAAACCAAAGAAAAGACTTCCTCCACAAAGTATCATCTGTGATAATCAAGCAGTATGATGCCATTGTGGTGGAAAGTCTAAACATAAAGGGGATGATACAAAACCAAAAGCTATCAAAACAGATAGCAGATGTAAGCTGGTATGAGTTTCTCAGGCAGTTGGAATACAAGGCAAAATGGTATGGAAGACAGATAATAAAAGCAGACAGATTTTATCCAAGCAGTAAGACCTGCAATGTATGTGGATACAAAAACGACCAGCTTACACTGTCAGTAAGGAAATGGCAGTGTCCTATTTGCAGGACAATACACGATAGAGATGAGAATGCAAGTAAAAATCTATATCAAATAGGGGTCGCTCACCTAACAAATCTACGATTTGAGCCTGCCGAAAGGCAAAGAACGAGCGGTAGGGTAGGAACTACCCGAGCTAAAGCCTGTGGAGCTGGCTCTGTCGGCGGACAATTGGCTTCCAGCCAATTGACTACGAGGCATCCAGCTGTGAAGCAGGAAACTTCTCAGAAGTTGGAGAGCTTGCAAAGCGAGCAAGCTCCTCAATTTATTGAGGAGTAGTTCACTATTGCCAAGTTAGGAAAAATTAACATATAATATTATTCTGCAATTTTTCAATAATTATAATTATTTTATAAAACCTGCGAAGGAGGTTTTTTATCATGGGCAGTGATAGCCCGACGAGATTCTTACTTGAAAAAATCAAGATGGAGGATAGAAAATGGAAAAAACCCTCGGACTGCATATCCTAGCTGACCTTTACGGAGTAGATTTTGACAAGTTAGACCACGTCGAGGACGTAAGAGAGCTCCTTGAAGGGGCAGTCAAGTATGCAGGTCTAAGCAAACTATCATCCCACTTTCATCAGTTCTATCCCCACGGTGCAACAGGCGTAATCCTTCTTGAAGAATCACACATCTCAATCCACACATGGCCAGAACACGGATATGCAGCTATCGATGTTTATACATGCGGTGGAAAGGAAAAAACCTTCAAAGCCATGGAATACATCCTCAAGGTTCTCAAACCAAAGAGAGTTGACGAAAAGGTTGCAGAAAGAGGTGTTGTGCCTGTAAATCAGGCAGCAACAAATATTGAAAAGATAGAGCTGGAAACAGTTTAGACTGTTTCCGGTTTCTGAATATTTTAGGGCAGCCGTTGTTCTTCCTGAAAGGACAGGTATATTTAAATTAAAAAAGGAGGAAGAACAATGGGCACAGGTATACCTTCCGAAATACTGGAAAAAATCAAACAGCTCACACCATCCGTCCTTGCCACATCAAGGGACGGAAAACCATACACCACCTTTATCACATGGCTGTCAGCCGTTGATAATAAAACTGTGAGATTTGCCCTCAGCAGTGATTCATACTCGGCGGAAAACCTCAGACAGAACCCCTACGCATCTGTTGAAGTGATAGGGGAGGGTTTTGCAGTCAGTATCTCAGGTCCTGTAAAGGAAGTCGTCCAGAAAATTGAAGAACTGGACTTTGGCGTCTCTGTATTTGAGCTGTCAGTTGAAAATGTAGTTGATAATCTCTTCCCTGGAGGCAGCGTAAAGGGTAAAATCCCGTTTGAGCACACAGGGGATGTTGAAAAAGCCAGGGAGCTTGACAGTATAGTGTACAGATATCTTTCCCAATAGCCTCTGGTTTGTATTATAATTTTCTCAACCAAACACCAGAGGTTACTGAATGCCCCAGCTAAAAGGCACACTTTTTGAAGGCTATCCTGTATCCAAGGAACATTACGACGAGGTTTTTAACGAAAAGGGAGGGGTACGGAAACATTACCAGAAGGTTTTCAATTATTTTTCAAAGCTATCAGCGGAGGAGTTCATAGAGCTTAACCAGCATGCAAAAATCTCATTTATAAATCAGGGTGTAACATTCGCCGTTTACTCAGAAAACTCCGAAGGTATAGAAAGGGTATTTCCCTTTGACCTGTTTCCCAGAATAATCACCGCCAGGGAATGGGAAAAAATAGAAAAAGGCGTACAGCAAAGGGTTCAGGCATTAAACGAGTTTCTGTGGGATATCTACCACGACAAAAAGATACTCAAAGATGGGGTGATACCCTACGAGCTTGTACTTGGTTCAAAGTTCTACAACAAAGAGATGATAGACCTTGACCCTGCAGGCAGGGTGTACATCCACATATCAGGTACAGATATCATAAGACACAGTGATGGGGAGTACTACGTACTTGAGGATAATGCCCGTTCACCCTCAGGGGTCAGTTATGTCCTTTCAAACAGAACAACAATGAAAAGAACCCTCCCGAATATATTTTTCCACTACAACATAGCATCAATAGAGGACTATCCCCAGAACCTCCTTGCCATGATGGAAAGCCTCGCCCCTGAAGGTGTGGCACAGCCTACATGTGTTGTTCTGACACCGGGTATCTATAACTCGGCTTACTACGAACATGCCTTTTTGGCCCATAACATGGGGATTGAGCTTGTTGAAGGGAGGGACCTGTTTGTTGACAGGAATTTTGTTTATATGAAAACCATTTACGGCCCCAAAAAGGTCGATGTTATATACAGACGGATTGATGATGACTTCCTTGACCCTCTGGTATTTAACCCTGAATCCCTCCTGGGGGTACCTGGAATAATGGGTGCCTACAGGGCAGGGAATATCACCATTATAAACGCACCTGGAACAGGTGTTGCCGACGATAAAGCTGTTTATGCCTATGTTCCTGATATAATCAGGTACTATCTTGGGGAAGAGCCTGTTTTAAAAAATGTCCAGACATACATATGTGAAAGGGAAGAGGACAGGAAGTACGTTCTGGAAAATATGGAAAAACTGGTTGTTAAACCGGTGGACGAGTCAGGTGGTTATGGACTGCTTATAGGCCCAAAGGCAACAAAAAAGGAGATATCCCAGTACAGGGAAAAAATAAAGAAAAATCCCAGAAAGTACATCGCCCAGCCTGTAATGTCCCTCTCTGTCCATCCAACATTTATTGAGGATACAAAAAGGTTTGAGCCCAGACATATCGACCTGAGGACATTTTTCCTGATGGGCAGGGGCTTCACACACATACTGAAAGGTGGCCTCACACGGGTTGCACTAAAAAGGGGCTCCCTGGTGGTTAACTCCTCACAGGGAGGAGGCTCAAAAGATACATGGGTAATGGAAGGTTAAGGATATGCTTTCAAGGATAGCAAACAACCTGTTCTGGCTTGGAAGGTACCTGGAAAGGGTTGAAGACACAGCCAGATTTATTGAGGTTCAGTACTACTCATTTCTGGATGCACCTTTCATCCAGAAGGAAGAGATAGCCCTCAATTCCATACTTGTTATGCTTGGAAATCCTGACTATTATTTCTCAAAATACGACAGGCTAAATGAAAAGGACATACTGTATACAGCAACACTGGACAGGGAAAACCCTGTTTCCATAATCAGCTCCCTGAGTTTTGTCAGGGAGAACGCAAGGACAACCAGGGACATCCTGTCCGAGGACCTGTGGGAAGCGATAAACAAGTTTTATCTGTTTCTAAAAAATTTCAGCAGGAAAAAATTTCTGAAAGCCCCAATTGAGTTATTTGAGGATATAATTGAAAACTGTTACATAATTAACGGTATTATTGACAGAATTATTATGAAGGATATCGGCTGGGCATTTATAAAACTGGGGATTGATATAGAAAGGTCTGCACAGCTTGCAAGGATGATTCTGGCAAAAATTGAAAGTATAGAGAGCATGGAAAAACCCTCAAAAGTAGCTGAAAACTTCCAGTGGAGAACACTCCTCGAATCGGCTGCCGCCCTTGATATAAACAAGGCCGTAAACCACAGGGCAACAGATAAAGATAAAGTGCTGGAGCTTCTTACACTGAACCTGAAATCTCCCCGTTCCATAGCGTATAACCTCCAGAAGATACATGAGTACCTTATGATGATATCCCCTGAAAAAGAAGAAAAACCGGAAACACCTGAGTTTACAGCAGGAAGGATGGCATCTCAGCTGAAATACACAACCGTAGAGGACATTTACAGGGAAGGGGAGAAGGAGTTTTATTCAAGACTGCTGTCAGAAATCTACCAGCTGGCATCAAAAATTGAAAAGAGGTATTTTGTATTTTGATAGGATATAAAATCACTTACCACACAGAAAATAGCTACTCCCAGACGGTTAAAGAAGCCATATTTGATTTTCTGGTTCTGCCTGCAGACGACGACCGTCAGAGAAGATTGAGCCATAAGATATCCTCAACACTGAAAGAGCCTGTATTTATGTACAAAAATCTCTACGGTTTTGATGTGCTCAGGATAAGGACCTCAAAGGCTTTTGACCATTTTGAGTTTACAGTACACTCCACAGTCCATATAAAAAAAGAAGAAGAACGGGATATGCGGCCGCTTTCCATCAAAGAGGAGGTGGACATTCTCACCTCAGACAGCTTCAGGATAGATAACTTTCTGTTTCTGAGGAAAACCAGATACACACTGGTATCCCCAAAAAACAAAAAGAAATTCATCAGATACGACGGAAAAAAGCATGTATTTGACTTTCTACTGGAACTGAATAATCACATATACAACCTTATTAAGTACTGCACCCTTTCAACAGATGTCCATACAATAGCAGACCAGGTTTTTGAGATGGAGAAAGGGGTATGCCAGGACTATTCCCATGCCTTTATAGCGGTGGCAAGGGAAAACGGTATACCTGCCAGGTATGTATCAGGATACCTCAACCAGGGGGTTGGTTTTATCGGTGACACACTGATGCATGCATGGGTGGAAGCCCTGGTTCCTGGGGTGGGATGGGTAGGATTTGACCCAACAAACAACCAGCTTGCAGGGGAAAACCACATAAAAGTTGCCCACGGCGAGGACTACTCTGACTGTGCCCCGATAAAAGGAGTACTGAAAACCACAGGAACCGTTGAGACTAAATACTCTGTGCAGGTAATTCAGGAGCAGCAATGATAGAGGACATCTTTTCAATAGACCTGAGGGTCTCGGAAAAACTGTACATTAAGAGGAACAGACACCTGCCTGAAAACAGGAAGACAGACAGGAGAATATCCATAGTTTCCGGTATCCACGGCGATGAGCTGGAAGGACAGATGGTATGCTTTCTGCTGAACGAGTTTCTGAACGAGCACAGGGACAGAATCAGGGGAATTATAGATATATACCCATCAATAAACTCCATAGGTATTGATTCCATAGTGAGAAATGTTCCTCCAACAGATGTAGACCTGAACCGGGTGTTCCCGGGTTCACCTGATGGTTCCCTGCCTGAACGAATTGCCCACGCAGTTGTTGAGGCTGTTAAGGGCTCCGATATTGCCATAGATATCCATTCAAGTAATATCTTCCTTGTTGAGATACCCCAGATTAGAATATCGGAGGAAAATGCAGAAACCCTCCTGCCCCTTGCAGAAAAACTAAATGTGGATTTTATATGGGTACACGGTGCCGTTACAGTACTCAAATCAACCTTCGCCCACACGATGAACAGTCTAGGAACAAAAACACTCGTTGTAGAGATGGGCGTGGGGATGAGGATAACCCAGGAGTACTGCTACCAGTTGTTTGACGGTATAATAAACCTCCTTGTTGAGGAGGGATTTCTGGATTGGGAGGTTAAAAAACCTGTAAGGAAGCCTATAATATCAACAGGGGGAACTGTACACTTTCTGAATGCCGAAGCCCCTGGAATATTCATCCAGACTGCAAGGCATGGAAACTGGGTAAAAAAAGGTCAGCAGATAGGAAGGGTCGTTTCGCCCCTGACAGGGGAGGTGGTACATGACGTTGTTTCACCTGCCAACGGATTTTTATTCACACTGAGGGAATACCCTGTGGTTTACCAGGGTTCACTTCTTGCAAGAATCTACGAGGAGCAAAATGGGTAAGGAACTACTTTTTGAGTTTCCGTCCCCAAGCAGGGACAGTCTGAAGGTTTACGGGTACAGGTTCAGAGGAAATGGTAATGGTCCCTCTGTGGCTGTTGTTGCAGGGCTTAGGGGGGACGAGTTGATACAACTGTACGTCGCCTCCCAGCTGGTCAGATTTTTGGAGGAAAGGTCAAAAAATGACCCGTACTTTATAAAGGGCGAGGTGCTGGTGGTTCCCGCCGTAAACACGTACGGTTTTAACATTGACAGGAGATACTGGCCCCTTGATAATACAGACATAAGCAGGATGTTCCCCGGTTACGACAGAGGTGAAACAACCCAGAGAATTGCAGCGTACCTGTTTGAAAAACTAAAAGGTTTTGATTACGGAATAAAGCTTACATCAGGTATAAAATCCGTTGCCTACATCCCACATGTGAAGGTCTTTGAGATGGAAAACAGTGATATCCAGTCTGCCTACAGTTTTGGTCTGAGGTATATCCACAGGATAGAACCAAAACCCTACGATACAGTATCCCTTACATATAACTGGCATATATGGAACACTAAGGCTTACTCAATATACGGCGGTAAAACAGGTGAAATAGATTTTGAGTACGCCCGGTTTATGAAAAACGGGATTATCAGGTTTCTTTCAAAAAAAGGGGTGATTAATTACCGGATACATGAGCTTTACTGTCCTACAGAGATAACAGACAGCTCCCTCTACAACATAAAGACCACAGAGGCAGGGATATTCCACCCATTCAGGAGTGTAGGAGATGTGGTGGTAAAAGGGGACATACTGTTTACAATAGAGGACCCTATTTCAGGGGAGGAGAAGCTCAGGGTGAGCTCTCCTGTAGATGGGGTTATATTTCAGGCACACGGGTTCCCGATGATTTACCAGGGAACCTCAGCCTTCAGGATTGTCACCGTTTAGAGACAGGATTTTTTTATAACATCCTCAGGTATTGATACCCTGATGACCCCCCTGAAATCACCAACCTTATAGCCTGTTGCTTTATCCTCCGGATAAAGCTCCTTCAATTTTTCCACCACTTTAGGGTCCATATGTTTTGGGTCCCCGTGGCATGTAAGACATACAGGCTGAACCTTTAATGGTTTGTAATACCTGTACTCCCCGTCAACCTTCTGTATGTAGTATGGTGGGAGTTTACCTGTTTTTTTCAGGGTTTCCTCAAAGAATTTTAAAGCCTGGGCTTCATATTCGTCAGGTTTGTTATTGGGATTTCTGTATTTGAAAGATGTTCTTTTTATCTGAATATCCCCTATTTCTTCGGCAACTTCCTGTGTTATTGCCTGGGCTTTTCTGGAGCATACCTCTATCGCCCCAACCGGCCCCTTTGTCTTCAGGGCTGTTTTAAGCTCTTTTTTAAGCTCCTTCAGGAGCATTTTTGATGCGTCTTCACCAAAATCCTTGATTACCTTTACCCTTTTTGGGGGCATATCTACATTTGCGTACTGGGTTTTACCACAGCCAAACATCAAAACCCCTGCCACGGCAAGCAGTGCAACACCTGCTTTTTTCATTCTATTCCTCCTGTTTTTTTTACTTGTATAATAAACCTTCCTTTTCTGCCCTTTTTAAATAGTCGTAAAGCTCTGTATCACTGACCTGATGGAAGTCCTGATAATACGCCCCAACAGCAAAAAACAGCGTATCAACCTTATGATAACATATTACATCATCAAAATACCTGCCTACCCTCTGGATACTGTCAGAAGGACAGACCGGAACGGCCAGAATAACCCTTTTTGCCCCTTTATTACGGGCATACATACCTGCCACAACGGCTGTATAACCTGTTGCTATACCGTCATCTATAATAACAACCGTTTTTCCCGTTATGTCCGGTTCGTCTCCTTTTAGATATTTTTCAAGCTTTTCCCTTGCCTCCTGAACGGCTTTTTCTATCGCCTGTCTCACAACCGGATGGTCCTCGGATATTCTGTCTGCCAGTATATATGAGCCATCCGGTGCAGCAGCTCCGATTGCAGCCTCAGGCTCATGGGGAAAGGTGATTTTCTTTGCCACAACCATGCTGAAGGGTATTCCGGATTTTTTTGCAGCGTGGTATGCCACAGGAACACCGCCCCGGGGAATAGCCAGCAGAACAGTATTTTCCCTGTCCTGAATAACCTTTGATAAAACCTCCCCTAAAAGTTCCCCTGCCTCTTCCCTGTTTCTAAACATTTTTTACCTCACAGATTTTCCAGTTTTGAAAATACATCATCAGCCCTGGATTTTTCACTACTTAAAATTTCTTCCCACTGTCCTATTACGTCAATATCGTTTCCTTCTATCTTCTCCGCCGCCCTGTCAATCTTCACAAGGAGGGGTATCTTTGTCATATTCCCTATAATAATTGCCTCCCCGGGGTTCAGCCCAGGCAGATAATCCATAAGCTCCTGGGAGAGGGACTCACTTGCCCTCTGGACATGCTTCTGGTCTTCAGGCTCAACCAGCTTGAGTATAATCATGTTGTTCATCTGGGAGAGTATCTCTTTATCAAGTCCTTTTGGTCTCTGGGTGACAACTGTAATTCCCAGACCAAACTTCCTTCCTTCCCTGGCAATCCTTGCTATGTAGTATTTTGATTCTGTGTTCCTTTTTTCCCCTGCAAGGATGTGGGCCTCCTCTATCACTATCATCAGTGGGAATGGAAGCCTTGAGCTTCCCTGTCTGACAGCTTTTTTCCTCTCCTCAAGTGCCCATCTGAGGATGTTGGAGGCTATAGCATCGGCAACCTCCTCATCAAGCTCAGAAAAGTCAAAAACATTTACCATTCCCGGCTTTATATTTTCAATCAGGGGTGGAACCCCCAGTTTGATAATATGTCCCAGCTCTGTCTCAAGGTCTTCCAACTTGTTCAGAACCTCAAACAGAGAATCATCCCTGACCTTACCCTTTATCTTCTGGCCAACGTCAGACTCAGGGTCTGAAAGGGCTTCAATCGTTTCTTTAAGCCGTGAGAGGAAAATATCCGTTTTTATATGTGACTGCCAGTCATCACCCTTTTCTCCTTTCAGTTCCTCTATCAGATGCTCAAAGGCAATCCTGAAATACCTGAACTGGACTGTGGCATTGGGTTTTATGCCTATGAAGGATGCAAACTCCCTGGGTTTCAGTGAAGCAGGGTTAATCAGGGGTGTTATATGGTTGATAACGGACCTTCCGTTTCTGGTCAGTCTTGTCTTTGCATACTCCCCATGGAAATCAAAAACAGCAACCGTCCCACCGAGATTTACAATATTCTTAAGCAGTACCGACACGGTGTTAGATTTACCTGCCCCTGTAACAGCCAGAACAGCAAGGTGTCTCAAGACCACCTGCTCAATATCAATATAAACAGGAACCTCTTCCCGTTCAGAGAGAAGCCTTCCTATCCGTACGAACCTTTTACTTTTAGCCCCGAAGACCTTCTTCAGCAGCTCAGGCTCAGCCTCGTAAACCGCAGATGCAGGCAGAGGAGGCGTTCTAGGTATCTGGAGAAAAACCTCATCACCTGTATCCACAATTTCCCCCAGTATGTGTACCTCACCCCTTATCGCATTTTCCTTTTCAGAGAACTTTTTTAGGCTTTCAGCCTGCTGCCTGGACTTTATGTCCTCAGGCAGGTAGGGGTTATTTCTCTCAAGACTCTGTATCATCCCCAGAAGTCTTTTTTCCCCGTCCTCGTCCCTGTAATGGAGAACAACAAACTGTCCTATCCGGACAATTCCGTCTGTGATAAAGCTAATCCTGTTTGGCTTTGTTGAACCTATGCAGACACCTATCTGTTTCATTTTTCAAACCCTTTTTTTATTTTAAAATCATAATATAAACAGCTTTTTTTTAACAGACCATATCCGAAAAAATTGTTATAATATCAGCCACAATACAAACCAGGGCAAAAAGATGAGTAAAACAGGAAAATTCCTGAGCAAAAACGAAGAGACAGAAATACAGCAGGAACTTGCAGATATACACCCTTTCAGCCAGGTAAAGCCTAAAAAGAAGAAAAAATACCTTATCTGGGCCCTTGTTGTATCAACTGTTGTTATTTATTCAGCAATAGGTTTTTTGATTTTTAAAGAAAATTCAAAGGAGCATAAAGTAGAAGCAAAAAATGAAAAAAACCAGATAACCCTTCCAGAAAAAAGTCTGCAACCACAAAAAGTAGAAAAATCTGTTAGCATAAAACCTGTAAACCTTGAAATAAACCTGACAGGGCTGGAAAAAACCGTTTACAGCTCGATAGAAAATATAGAAATCCCCGGTCTTAGTTTCTACAAAAAACCAGAGAAGAAAGTCTCCAGATATAACTACTACCTCCTCAAGGCAAGGGAAGCGGAGCTTAAAGGAAAATACATAGACGCAATCAGTTTTTATAAAAAAGCATGGAACACCAGCAAAAAAGACCCGGAAATACTCTACAGAATAGCCCTGCTCCACTACAAAATTGGATACTACAAGGGAGCCGAGAAATACGCCAAACAGCTTCTCAAGATAAACAAAAAACACCAGAAGGCCCTCCTACTTCTGGCTAAAGCCTACGAAAAAAGGGGAAACCTGAAAAAGGCAAAGCTTATACTGGAAGAGGCTTATTTCCTGTATCCTGAGAACAAGGACATCCTTGAAAACCTGGGCAGACTTTATGAAAAAGAAAACGCCCTTATAGTAGCAAAAGACATATACAAGATACTTGCAGACATGGGGTACTTAGAGGGAAAGCTGGGTCTGGCAAGAATCTACGAAAAGCTAAACGACAAAAAATCCGCCCTGAAAATATACAGGCAGATTTACAGCGACCCAAATATACCTGAAAATCTCAGGTCAAAAATAGAAAATAAAATCATCTCCCTTGAGTAAACTATTCCTCAATCTCACCTGTCAGGTACAGGTCGATGATGTTACACAGGGCATGTTCCAGTGTAAGGTGAACCTCCTGTACCCTTGCGGTTCTGTTGTGTGGAACGATAAATGCAGTATCAACTATATCCTTCAGCTTTCCACCGTCTTTTCCAAGGAAACCTACAGTAAAAATTCCCATTTCTTTAGCAACCTCAACGGCTCTTATGACATTGGGGGAATTACCGCTGGTGGATATACCTATGAGTATATCCCCTTTCTGCCCTAACGCCTCAACCTGTCTTGAAAATACGTGCTCAAAACCGTAATCATTTCCGATAGCTGTAAGGGCAGATGTATCTGTAGTAAGGGCTATTGCAGCAAAGCCCTTTCTCTCCTTCTCAAATCTGCCCACAATCTCTGCGGCAAAATGCTGGGCATCGGCAGCAGAACCACCATTTCCACATATGAGCACCTTATGTCCCATCTTAAGTCTCTTTGCCAGCAAAATGCCAAAGGTATAAATGGCCTCTGAGTACTGGTAAACAAAATCTTTCTTTAATCTGGCGCTTTCCTCAAATATATCTATGACAAGGTCTTCCATTACAGTACGCTCCTTGATTTTTTGTTAGAAGATATTATAATATATACTTCTCAGCGTGGAGGGTTGGCCGAGCGGACGAAGGCGGGTGATTTGAAATCACTTGAGGGTTAACAGCCCTCCGGGGGTTCGAATCCCTCACCCTCCG
>JAADEU010000106.1 GCA_013153235.1 Aquificota bacterium
GGCAGGAGATGGTAATGCCAGGTGACAACGTAGAGCTGACAGTGGAGCTTATGGAGCCAGTAGCTATAGAGGAGCAGATGAGATTTGCTATTAGGGAAGGTGGTAGAACTGTTGGTGCTGGTGTCGTTACTAAAATAATTGAGTAAGAGGGTAGTGTAAGATGCAGGAGAAAATCAGGATAAAACTGAAGGCTTTTGACCATAAAGTTTTAGACCAGTCGGTAAAACAAATCATAGACACAGTTAAAAGAAGTGGTGGGGTCATAAAGGGCCCCATCCCACTTCCTACACAGAGAAAGGTGTGGTGTGTACTCAGGTCTCCCCACAAGTTTGAGCAGTCAAGGGAGCACTTTGAGATGAGAATCCACAAAAGACTGATTGATATTGAAAATGCAACTCCACAGACTATTGAGGCATTGATGGACATCAGCCTGCCAGCAGGTGTTGATGTAGAAATAAAACTAAGTTAACAGAAGGAGTGAGTGCAATGCCAAAGGGCATAATCGGTAAAAAAATTGGAATGACAAGGGTTTTTGTCGGCGATAAAGCTGTCCCTGTTACTGTGATTCAGGTGGAACCTAACTACGTTGTGAACATCAGAACACCTGAGAAGGACGGCTATTCGGCAGTTGTTCTTGGAGCAGGAGAGAAAAAAGAAAAAAGAACACCAAAGCCTATGAAGGCCATATTTGAAAAAGCAGGTCTCAAACCGCTGAAAACCCTCGCAGAATTTCCACTCAAAGAGGGTGAGCAGCTTGAACTTGGGCAGGAAATAAAGGTTGAGGATGTATTTGAAAAAGGTGACCTGGTAGATGTAACAGGAAAATCAAAAGGTAGAGGCTTTACCTCAGCAATGAAAAGGTGGGATTTCTCCGGATTCAAAAAATCCCACGGTTCAAGGTACCACAGGGCTATAGGTTCAATCGGTGCATGTTCTGACCCTGGTAGGGTATGGAAAACAAAAAGAATGCCAGGTCATTACGGAAATGAGACAATAACCGTTCAGGGACTGGAAGTTGTTGATATCATCCCTGAAAAAAATGTAATTCTGGTGAAAGGCTCTGTACCGGGACATACAAACACGGTACTGAAAATAAAAGCCTCTGTTATTCCAGAAAGAAGAAAGGGTAAAAGAAAATTAGAAAGAGCTAAGGCAACTTATGCTTCTTAAAAATCGGTAAAGAGGTGGCTTAAATGGAAGCTAATGTAGTTAATGTAAAAAAGGAAAATGTGGGAACAATAGATTTAAAGGACAGCATCTTTAACACAGAAGTTAAAGAGCATACAGTATGGGAAGTTATAAAGTGGCAGCTTGCTGCCAGAAGGGCAGGAACTGCTTCCACAAAAACAAGGGCTGAAGTAAGAGGCTCAAGAAGAAAGATTCTCCCACAGAAAGGAACAGGAAACGCAAGACACGGGGACAGAAAGGCCAACATCTTTGTTGGTGGTGGTGTTGCCCACGGACCCCATCCAAGGGATTACTACTACGCCCTCCCTAAAAAGGTAAGGAAAAAGGCCCTTAAAGGTGTTCTCTCAATGAAGCTTAAGGATGGGGAGCTTACAATAATTGAGGACTTTACATTTGACGAGCCAAAGACAAAGAAGGCAATAGAGGTTCTGAAGAACTTCGGTCTTGACCAGTCAAAGGTTCTGCTTGTTCTTTCTGAAAAGGACAACAACGTAATAAAATCATTCAGAAACCTGCCAAAGGCAAAGGTTTTACTGGTTGAAGGACTCAACACATACGACCTTCTTAACGCAGACCATGTTCTGATTACAAAATCGGCAGCTGAAAAAATCAATGAGAGGTTAGGATAATGAGCGTAAAAACCCCATACGACATAATAATACGACCTGTTCTTACTGAAAAGGCTGTCAAACAGAACGAGAAGGAAAACAAGCTGGTGTTTGAAGTGGCAATGGATGCAAACAAAATAGAAATCAAAAAGGCTGTTGAGGAGATATTCGGCGTTAAGGTAAAGGAAGTCAGAACTATGATTGTAAAGCCAAAACAGAAAAGGGTTGGTTTTGGTAAGCCAGGTTATACAAAAAAATGGAAAAAAGCCATTGTAAGAATTGAATCTGAACAACCAATTAACATTGCAGAACTAATATAGAGGTGAAATAAAAATGGGTGTTAGAAAGCTAAAACCTGTAACAAACGGAACAAGGCACGCAATACTATATGACTTCTCTGAGATTACAAAAAAGGAGCCTGAAAAATCGCTCCTGGAACCCCTGGTTAAAAAGGCAGGAAGAAACAATCAGGGAAGAATAACTGTAAGGCACAAAGGTGGTGGCCACAAGAGAAGATACAGAATAATTGATTTCAAAAGGGACAAATGGGGTGTACCTGCAAAGGTGGCTGCCATTGAGTACGACCCTAACAGGTCTGCGAGAATAGCACTCCTCCACTACGCAGACGGTGAAAAGAGGTACATCATCTGGCCGGAAGGTCTGAAGGTTGGGGACACTGTTGTGGCCGGACCAGATGCTGAGATTAAAGTGGGAAATGCACTCCCACTGGAAAACATCCCTGTTGGTACATTTGTCCACAACATTGAGCTTACACCAGGAAAAGGTGGACAGCTTGCAAGGGCTGCAGGAATGTCAGCCCAGATACTGGGAAGACAGGACGACTACGTACAGCTGAGACTTCCATCCGGTGAGATTAGACTGGTACACAAAAAATGTATGGCTACCATAGGTGTTGTTGGACTTGCGGAACACGAACTTGTCAAGCTGGGTAAAGCAGGTAGAGCCAGATGGCTGGGTATCAGACCTACAGTCAGAGGTACAGCAATGAACCCTGTTGACCACCCACACGGTGGTGGTGAAGGTAAGACGTTTGGTAAGCATCCTGTATCCCCATGGGGTCAGCCTACAAAGGGTTACAAGACAAGACGTGGTGCTAAATACTCTGACAAATTCATCATCAAACGTAGAGGTAAATAAAGATGGGATACAAAGGTAAGTGGAACGAAAGAAATAAAAATCCATACGTAAATGAGAAAATACTCAAGAAAATAAGAAAAATGAATGAAACCGGAGAAAGGAAAATAATAAAGGTGTGGGACAGAGCCTGCACCATCACAGAAGAGATGGTCGGCCACACAATTGCGGTATACAACGGAATGAAGTTTATACCTGTTTACATCCAGCCTGAGATGGTCGGCCATAAACTGGGAGAGTTCTCCCTCACAAGGACATTTAGAGGACACCCTGACAAATCTGCAAAAGCAGTTAAGAAAAAATAAGAGGTGAAAGGAAATGGCTGAAGCTACAAAGAATACAGAAGCAAGGGCTATTCTGAGATATGCCAGAACCTCCCCCACAAAAGCAAGACAGGTTATAAACGTAATCAGGGGGAAGGATGTTGGAGTAGCACTGGCCCTGTTGCACGGGATGAACAAAAGGGCTGCAAGAATCGTTGAAAAGCTCCTGAAAAGCGCAATAGCAAATGCTGAGCTAAAGGATATGGACATTGACAATCTTTACATCAAAGAAATTAGGGCTGAAGACGGCCCAATCCTCAAAAGGTACATGCCCAGAGCTTACGGAAGGGCTACGCCTAAGAAAAGAAGATTTTCTCACATTTATATAACATTAGCTGAAAGGCAGTAAGGAGGAATAACAGTGGGTCAGAAAGTACATCCAACAGGATTTAGATTAGGAATTACAGCTGACTGGAAATCAAAATGGTTCGCCGATAAAAAAAGATACGGAAAGGTACTCCACGAGGACCTGCAAATCAGAAGGTTTATTGAGGAAAAGTACAAGCAGGCAGGAATCGCAGACGTTATTATTGAAAGACTCGGTGAAAAAATCAGGGTGAAGATACTTGCCTCAAAACCGGGAATCGTAATCGGAAGAAAGGGTGCTGAGGTTGAAGAACTGAACAAGATTCTTATGGCACTGACAGACGCCAAAGAGGTTCTGGTTAATGTTGATGAGGTCAAAAAGCCTGAGCTGAATGCAAAACTGGTAGCTGAAGACATCGCCCTCCAGCTTGAGAGAAGGGTATCCCACAGAAGAGCTATGAAAAGGGCTATTGATAATGCCATGAAAGCAGGAGCAAAGGGTATAAAGGTACAGGTAGGTGGACGTATCGGTGGTGTTGACCTTGCCAGAAAGGAATGGTTCATGGCAGGAAGGATGCCTCTCCAGACAATAAGGGCTGATATCGACTACGGAACTGCAAGGGCTTCTACAAAATACGGAATCCTGGGAATAAAGGTCTGGATTTACAAGGGAGACAAACTGGCAGAACAGAAGGAAGAGGTTCTGAAGAAGATAGAAGAAGAACTCCACACAGTCTAAATCAAAAACAGGAGGAAATATAGATGTCACTTCTACAGCCAAAGAAGCTTAAATGGAGAAAACAGCATAGAGGTAGGATGAAAGGGAAGGCCAGCAGAAGAAACTACGTGGCCTTCGGTGAGTACGGTCTTCAGGCCCTTGAACCATGCTGGATGACTTCCAGACAGATAGAGGCTGCCCGTATCGCCATCGTAAGGGAAGCGAAAAAAGGTGCCAAGGTATGGATTAGGGTATTTCCCCACAAGCCGGTAACAAGAAAACCTGCAGAAACAAGGATGGGTAAAGGTAAAGGTGACCTGGACCACTTCGTTGCAGTGGTAAAACCCGGACACATACTCTTTGAGCTTTCCGGTGTACCGGAAGAGGTCGCAGCTGAAGCGTTCAGAAAAGCCGGACACAAACTACCAATAAAAACAAGACTTGTAAAAGCGAGGTCGTAAGATGAAGGCAGAAGAACTGAGAAAATTAACAGATGATGAACTTAAAGAAAAGGTTGTTGAACTGAAGAAAAAATTAATGAACCTCAGATTCCAGAATGCTGTTGGTGGCCTTGAAAAGCCATCAGAAATAAAACAGACAAAAAGGGATATAGCAAGAATCCTTACAATACTCAGAGAAAGAGAGCTTCAAGCCCAAGGTGGAGGTAAATAATGGCACTCAAATCAGGAAGAAAAGAGTTTATAGGAAAGGTAGTTTCAAATAAAATGGACAAAACTGTGGTGGTGGCTGTTGAAAGACAGCTTCCACACCCACTTTACGGAAAAAGAATTAAAAAGACTTCCAAGTTCTACGCCCACGACCCTGACAACAGATGTAAAGAAGGGGATATTGTAAGAATCAGAGAGTCAAGACCTATCTCAAAACTGAAGAGATGGGTTGTTGTGGAAATACTTAATTCCCAGTCTTGATTTTAATGGCTGAAAATATTAAAATATTAATTTGTCTTTCCGCCTATTCGGCGGAGGCAATCCCATTTATGAAAGAGGTGTAGAAAAAATGATAAGAAGAGGAACATACCTTAATACAGCGGACAACTCAGGTGCAAAAAGAGTACAGTGTATAGGAATACCTAAAAAAGTAAACTTCGGAAAACAGACAGACTTTGCCACACTGGGAGATGTTATCACTGTAACGGTTAAGGATGCTCTCCCAAACGGCACAGCCAAAAAAGGAAAGGTTTACAAGGCTGTTGTTGTCAGAACAGCCAAAGAGGTTGGAAGACCAGACGGTAGCTACATAAAATTTGATGACAACGCTGTAGTTCTGCTTAATAACAACCTTGAACCACTTGGAACCCGTATTCTTGGTCCAGTTGCAAGGGAAATCAGGGCTAAGGGATTTTACAGAATAGTTTCTTTAGCACCGGAGGTAATATAAAAAATGGTTAAAACAAAACTCAAAAAAGGCGACACCGTAATAGTCATAGCCGGAAAAGAAAAAGGAAAAACAGGAAAGATAAAGCAGATAATAAGAAACAGTGACCCTAACAAGGTAAGGGTTGTGATTGAAGGTGTAAACATCGGTAAAATACACCTGAAACATATTGAAGGTGTTCAGGAAGGAGGAATCGTTGAGATAGAAAGACCTATCCATATCTCAAATGTTATGTACTACGACGAGAAAACCGGTCAGAGGGTAAGGATAGGTATAAGAATAAGAGAAGAAGGCGACAGAATAATCAAAGAAAGATTCAATAAAAAAACCGGTGAAACAATAGACGTTATCTGGGAAAAAGAAAAAAAGTAAGAGGTAGAAGATAATGGCCGTTGCAGAAAGGTATATACCAAGATTAAGAAAGAAATACGAAGAGGAAGTGGCTCCAAAACTGATGGAGAGATTTGGATACAAGTCCCCGATGCAGATACCGAGAATCAAGAAAATCGTTGTTAACATGGGTGTTGGTGAGGCTGTTCAGGACATCAAACAGCTGGACAGGGCTGTTGAGGACCTGATGGCCATCACAGGCCAGAGACCTGAAATCAGAAGGGCAAAGAAATCGGAGGCTGGATTCAAACTCAGAAGGGGACTGCCTGTTGGAGCAAGGGTAACCCTGAGAAAGGAAAGAATGTGGGACTTCCTGGATAAACTGATATCTGTAGCCCTTCCAAGGGTAAGGGACTTCAGGGGTCTGAACCCTATGTCATTTGACGGAAGGGGTAACTACGCATTTGGAATCTCTGAACAGATTATCTTCCCTGAGATTGATTACGACAAAGTGGACAGAATCAGAGGTATGGACATAATCATAGAAACCTCTGCTGAAACAGATGAAGAAGCCAGGTATCTCCTTGCATTACTTGGACTGCCAATAAGAGGATAGGAGGAAAATAAGATATGGCACGTAAATGTTTAATAGCAAAATCTTTCTTAAAGGAACCAAAATACAAAACAAGAAAGCACTCAAGATGTCCTATATGTGGAAGACCAAGAGGATACCTGAGACAGTTTAACATGTGCAGAATATGCTTTAGAGAAAGAGCCCTCAGAGGCGAAATCCCAGGCGTTAAAAAAGCCAGCTGGTAAGGAGGCAAAAGAAGATGATAGTTGACCCAATTGCAGATATGCTTGCAAGAATCAATAACGCAATAAAAGCCAGAAAGAGTGAGGTGTACATCCCCCACTCAAAAATCAAAGAAAAAATAGCGGAAATTCTCAAAAGGGAAGGATACATAGAGGACTACACAGTATCCGAGGAAAATAAAAAAGGAAACCAGGGCACACTGATAATAAAACTGAAATACCTTGGTCCAAGGAACACAAAACCTGTTATCCAGGGTCTCAGAAGGGTATCAAAGCCAGGTCTGAGGAAATACACAGATGTTAAAAATATACCTTACGTCAGGAAAGGACTTGGAATAGCGATACTATCCACAAACAAAGGTATCCTCACAGACGCAGAAGCAAGAAAAGAAAAAGTAGGCGGAGAAATTCTCTGTTATATCTGGTAATAAAAAAGGAGGCATTATAAATGTCAAGGATTGGTAAAAAGCCTATTGACATACCAAACGGCGTTCAGGTTACAGTTGACGAAAACAACCATGTGGTTGTAAAAGGACCAAAAGGGCAGCTTGAAGGGGACTTTAATAAAGACCTGAAAATAAAAATTGAAAACAATCAGATAATAGTTGAAAGGCCAAACGACTCAGCATTTATGAGGGCAATCCACGGGACAACAAGGGCCCTTATAGCCAACATGGTAAAGGGTGTTACAGAAGGATTTACGGTGGAACTTGAAATAGTGGGTATCGGTTACAGGGCCCAGATGAAAGGAAAGACCCTGGAGCTCCAGCTTGGATACTCACACCCTGTTGTGTACGAACCTCCAGCAGACATCCAGATTGCCGTTGATGGAAACATAATCAAGGTTTCCGGAATTGACAAACAGAAGGTAGGTCAGGTTGCCGCTGAAATCAGAGACTTCAGAAAACCAGACCCATACAAGGGTAAAGGTATCAGATACAAAGGTGAAGTACTCAAACTCAAACCTGGAAAATCCGTTGGTAAAAAATAAATCCCTTTAAGAGGAGTAAGTAAATGGCGGTAAAAACAAGAAGACAGAAAAGGATAATAAGACATAAAAGAATCAGAAAAAAGGTTTTTGGAACACCGGAAAGACCAAGAATGGCTTTCTTTAAGAGCCTCCATAACCTGTACGTCCAGATAATAGATGATGAATCTGGAAGAACCCTTGTCAGCGCCTCAACAATTGATAAGGACTTTGTGGAGAAATATGGAGTCAGAGGCGGAAAAAATATAGAAATGGCTAAAAAACTTGGAGAATTCATAGCTGAAAAAGCCCTTGCAAAGGGCATTGAAAATGTTGTTTTTGATAGAGGTGGTTTTATCTACCACGGAAAAGTTAAAGCCTTTGCTGAAGCAGCAAGGGAAAAAGGACTAAAATTCTAAGGAGTGAAAGTATGGGAGCAAAGAGCATAGAGAGATTAATAGAGGAAAGACAGAAAGTCCAGCCAATAAATCCTGCAGAGCTTCAGCTTGAAGAAAAGGTGGTTGAAATCAGAAGAACAACAAGGGTTGTTGAGGGTGGTAGAAGGTTCTCATTTTCAACACTGGCTGTTGTTGGGGACAGAAACGGCCATGTTGGATTTGGTCACGGAAAGGCAAATGAGGTTCCACCTTCAATCGCAAAGGCAATTGCAGATGCTAAAAAGCATCTGATAAAGGTTCCTCTGATAGAAGGAACAATACCACACGATGTTATCGGTGAATACGAATCTGCCGTTGTACTCCTCAAACCTGCCAGAAGGGGTACCGGTGTTGTGGCAGGTGGACCTGTAAGACCTGTTCTTGAACTCCTTGGTGTTACTGATATACTTACGAAGATAATCAGCAGAACAACCAACCCGAACAACATCGTAAGAGCGGTATTTGATGCACTTCTGAAGGTAAGGTCCCCTGAAGATGTTGCAAAAATCAGAGGGGTTGATGAAGAAAAAATAAGAAAGAACTACAAAATCTATGCATCTTCTCCAATAGTTAAGTAGGAGGAAAAAATGAAAATAAAAGTAAAACTGGTTAGAGGACTTGCAGGGAAGAGGAAAGACCAGATACAGGCTGTAAAATCCCTGGGTCTCAAAAAGATAAATGATGAGAGAATCCTTGAGAAAAACCCAATGGTACTGGGTAATATCAGAAAGGCACATCACCTTATACAAGTGGAGGAAGTAGAATAATGGGTATAAAACTGCACGAGCTCAGACCATCTGAAGGTGCTACCCACAGAAAAAAGAGGGTGGGTAGAGGTATAGGTTCAGGACACGGAAAGACAGCCGGAAGGGGTCATAAAGGACAGAAATCCAGAAGGGGATATGGAGACCTTCCTGCATTCTTTGAAGGTGGACAGACTCCATTTATCATGAGAATACCAAAGAGGGGTTTTAAAAGTCCTAACAGAAAAGAGTACGAAATCGTTAATCTGAAAACCCTTGAGGAAAGATTTGAGGCTAACGCAGAGGTTACACCTGAGATTCTCAGGGAGATGAGGATAATCCACTGTACAGAGGCTGTTAAGATTTTAGGTGATGGGGAGCTGACAAAGCCACTTAAAGTTAAGGCTCATAAATTCTCAAAATCTGCTGAAGAAAAAATAAAGGCAGCAGGCGGAAGCTGTGAGATAATTGAATAACTTATCCTGTTAGAGAGGGCTATTATTGATTGAAAAAATAAAGAATATACTGGAGATACAGGATTTAAGGAAAAGAATCCTGTACACCCTGATTATGTTCGCTGTATACAGGCTGGGGACGCACATACCCGTTCCCGGCGTTGATTCTGAAACACTTGCCCATTACTTCAATGCCGCTGGGGGAGCGCTCTTTAATATATACAACCTTTTCTCCGGTGGAGCTCTTGGGAGACTTTCCGTATTTGCCCTGGGGATAATGCCCTACATATCCGCTGCCATTATAATGCAGCTTCTCACCGCTGTTATTCCTACACTTGAGAGGTACCAGAAAGAAGAGGGCGAGTACGGAAGGTGGAAGATTTCCCAGTACACCAGATATCTGACAATAGCCATAGCCGCCTTCCAGTCATTTGCACTTGCAACCTGGATTAGCAATATCACAACAGAAACCGGCCAGCATCTGATTTCACTTTCACCATTCGTATTTGTATTTATGACAACCGTTATCATCACCACAGGTGTTGTTTTCCTGATGTGGATAGGTGAGAGAATCACCGAATTTGGTATTGGAAACGGTATATCAATGCTGATTCTTGCAAGTATCGTTGCAGGTATTCCAAATGCAATCATATCCACATATGAGCAGCTGAAAGTCGGAGAGCTTTCGGTATTCAAAGTTGGAACCGCAATTGTTGTGATAATAGTTGTTGTTGCAGGGATTATCTACATACAGGAAGCGGAAAGAAGAATCCCCATTAACTATGCAAGGAGAAACATAGGTGCTTTAGGTGAAACAGCAACCTACATACCATTCAAACTGAACCCTGCCGGTGTTATCCCAATCATATTTGCAGTGGCCATACTGATGTTCCCTGCCACCATTGCCCAGATGTTTGTTGAACAGAGTCATATAGCAAGGGTGATAGTTGATATATTATCGCCACAGAGTTATGTGTACTTTCTGATATACGTGGCGTTAATCATATTCTTCTCTTATTTTTACACGGCAATACTTGTGAATCCCGTTGATATAGCCGATAACCTGAGGAAAAGTGGGGCTTTTATCCCTGGTGTCAGGGCAGGAACACAGACAGCAGAATATCTTAACTCTGTTCTCACGAGAATAATATTCGTCGGTTCTATATTCCTGGCTGCCATTGCCGTTCTGCCGATGTTCCTTATAAAATGGCTTGATGTTCCGTTCTACTTTGGTGGTACCTCAGCATTAATCGTTGTTGTGGTGGCACTTGATACACTGCATCAGATAGAGGCCCACCTTGCAATGAAAAGGTACGAAGGATTTCTCAAAAGGAGTTAGGCCATGGCAAAAACATATATCTTCCTTGGACCTCCAGGGGCAGGTAAAGGAACCCAGGCCCAGAGGCTTGTTGAAGAAAGAGGTTTTGTTCAGATATCCACAGGTGATATCCTGAGGGAAGCGGTTAAACAGGGAACAGAGCTCGGGAAAAAGGCAAAAGAGTACATGGATGCCGGTAAACTGGTACCTGACGATATCATAATCGGGATAATAAAGGAGAAACTCCAGCAGCTTGAAGGAAAGGACATCATACTGGATGGATTTCCCAGGACAATACCCCAGGCAGAAGCCCTGGACAAGATGCTTCCTGAGGTTGGAAGACAGCTTGACGGTGTAATTCTCTTTGATGTTCCTGATGAAGAGGTAATAAAGAGACTCTCAGGTAGAAGGGTGGACCCAAAAACAGGAAAGGTTTACCACATCATTTACAATCCTCCACCGGAAGGTGTTGAGGTCATCCAGAGGGATGACGACAGGGAGGAGGTAATCAGGAAAAGACTGGAAGTATACCACTCGCAGACGGCACCCCTTATTGAATACTACAAAAAGCAGAATAAATTAATTGTCATTGATGCCACCAGGTCACCTGAGGAGGTTTACAGACAGCTCCTCTCTGTGATAAAATAATAGTTTGTCAAAATGATTGAATTAAAAACCAGGGAAGATATAGAAAAGTTAAGAAAAGCGAATAAGATAGTTGCAGAAATACTCCAGATTATTAAGGAAGAAACGAAAGCCGGAATGACCGGTGTTGACCTTGATGAGATTGCCAGAAGGGAAGCTGAGAAGAGGAACGTAAAACCTGCATTTTTAGGACTTTACGGTTTTCCTGCTGCGCTGTGTGTTTCAATAAATGAAGAGATAGTTCATGGAATACCTAAAAAGAATAGGGTTTTAAAAGAAGGGGATATCGTTAGTATAGATTTTGGTGTTGTTTACGAAGGCTGGTACGGAGACGCTGCTATTTCCTACGTTGTTGGGGATAAGATAAGCGACAGGAAAAAGAGGCTCCTGGAAGGTGTTGAGAACGCACTGATGGCAGGTATAGAGCAGTGCGTACCGGGTAAAACGGTAAAAGATATCGCGGCTGCTATAGAAGGCACGTTGGAGGCCTACCGACTGGCCCCTATATGTGATTACGGGGGTCATGGAATAGGGCGTAAGCCCCATGAAGAGCCACACGTATCAAACTGTGTGGCAAATGCAGAAAATGTTTTACTGAGGCCAGGAATGGTTCTTGCTATAGAACCGATGGCCACCCTTGGTAGAAGGAAGAACTTCTACCGGAAATTGAAGGATGGATGGACCGTAGTGTCCAAGGAAAAGGCACTGGCTGCCCATTTTGAGCATTCGGTGGCTATAACTGAAGAAGGTCCAGACATACTTTCTAAACTGGATTAGGAGAAAAGATGGCGAAGAAAAAGAAGAAGGAACATAAAGAAAAAGGGATAGTAGTTGAGGGAACTGTAGAGGAGGCTCTCCCTAACGCTATGTTCAGGGTGAAGCTGGATACAGGGCATGAGGTTCTTGCCCATGTGTCCGGTAAGATGAGGATGCATTTTATCCGTATACTCCCCGGTGACAGGGTTAAAGTGGAGCTTTCTCCATACGACCTGACCAGGGGAAGAATAATATTCAGAATGTGAGGTGAAAAGGATGAAGGTAAGGTCTTCTGTTAAAAAAAGATGTGAAAAATGCAGAATAATCAAAAGAAACGGCAGAGTAATGGTAATCTGCGAAAACCCAAGACACAAACAAAAACAAGGTTAATCAGGAGGAAAAGATGGCTCGTATAGCTGGTGTAGATTTACCAGACAGAAAA
>JAADEU010000129.1 GCA_013153235.1 Aquificota bacterium
CCTGTGATTGTTGCCCCTGCAATACCCTGAACATTCTCAAGAAGTTTGCCCAGTGGTTTTATGACGATTTCTTCCTCTCCAAACAATTCCTCAACAGCTATGGCTATATTTTTCTCCCCCACCTTCACTATTACTATAAATTGCTTTTCGTCTGTGTCAGGTATATCAAACAGCTCATTCAGACTGAACAGAAGATAAACCTCGTCCCTGAGCATAAATGATTTGAACTGGCCGATATTTTTAACATTTTCCGGCTCGTACCTGACAATCTCAACAACAGAGTAAAGTGGAATTGCAAATATCCTCTGGTTTGCCCCTACCATCAGGGTTCTGATAATGGCAACTGTGAGGGGCAGTTTCATAATGAATTTTGTGCCCTTCCCAAGTTCACTTTCAACCTCTATCGTTCCCCTCAGGGAATGGATGGTGGATGCAACAACATCCATACCAACACCACGACCGGATACATCACTGATTTGTTCCGCTGTTGAGAATCCCGGCATAAACAGCAGTTCGTATGCCTCTTTATCACTCATATTTTCAGCCTGTTCAGGAGATATAAGGCCTTTCTCAACTGCTTTTCTCTTTACCTTTTCTACATCAATACCCCTTCCATCATCCTCAATGGCAATTATGATTCTGTCCCCTTCCTGGAAGGCCGACAGTTTTATCGTTCCCACCTCAGGTTTTCCTGCCTTCAGTCTCTCCTCTGGAGGTTCTATTCCGTGGTCTATGGCATTTCTGACAAGGTGGATAAGTGGGTCTTCCAGTTTATCAAGTATCGACCTGTCTATTTCAGTATCCTCACCTTCAAGAACCAGATTGACCTTTTTGTTCAGTTTTTTGGCGAGGTCCCTTACTATCCGCGGGAATTTGCTGAAAATCTTCTTAACAGGCTGCATACGAAGCTTCATTACGGCATCCTGGAGGTCACTGACGGTACGGCTCATTCCGGTTATTGAGTCCAGAAGCTCCTCTATGGTATCTGTGCTTTCACAGGAGGTCTCAAGACCTGAAGCCAGTTTGACAATTCTGTTTCTGTCAAGAACAAGCTCCCCGACAAGGTTCATAAGAACCTCTACCCTTTCCACATCAACCCTGATAACCTCTTCCTTCTTATCAGATTTTTTCTTTTTGGCAGGCTGCTGCTGTTGCTGTTGCTGGGGTTTTTCCTCCTTTTTCTCTGGTTTTGTTTCTGTTTGCTGGGGCTGTGGAGCCGGTTCAGGCTCAGGTGTGGCAGCAGGAGGTTCCTCTTTTTTCTCTTCCTGTGGCTTTATAAGGTCCTTTACATCCTTACCTTCTGCAATGATTTTTTCAAGCTTTTCTATGACCTCAAGGGGAGGCCTTTCGTCTGGAGGCAGGAGAATAAGCTCTTCCAGAATCTCACCAAGATCCTTACCCGGGTATTTTCTGATAAGTTCTTTTATGTCCTCATCAACACCTTCCACAAACTCAACATCATCTGATGACTGTTTTTCCTCCTTCTGGCTCTCACCGTTTACAACCTCCGCCTCAACCACTTCACCGCCGGAAAAGACAGCATCCAGTCTCTCAAGGAAGTCCTTTATATCCTCTTCATCAGGGATCTCATCATTCTCTTTGAGCATCTCTATTGCTTCCTTTAGCTTATCAACACCCTCAAAAATGAGGTCCATCATATCCGATGTAAGCTTTATCTCGTCATTCCTCAGCTGGTTAAATATGTCCTCTATCTTGTGGGCTATCTCAACTATAGATGTCAGGCCAATGAATCCTGCCCCACCTTTGAGGGTGTGCATTCCCCTGAATATTTTGTTGAGAAGGTCTTTATCTTCCGGATTGGCTTCCAGTTCTATCAGGTCCTGGTCGAGACTGGATAGAATCTCATCAGCTTCTATTAAAAACTCTTCGAGGATTTCTCTCATCTCGTCAGTAAATTCAAGCTTCATCTTTCTAACCTCAACATATTTTCTACATCCCAAACTGTTTTAAAATGTCATCAACATCTTCCTGGGATACCTCTTTCTTCCACTCCAGCTCTTCCAGTTTCTCTTTAAGCTCTTCCTTTTTACCTTCTGATTTTTCCTCACTTATTCCAAACAGAAGAAGAATTTTCAGTATCTCTTTTTCTAAATCGGTTATAAAGCCTGAAATTTTTAATAACCTCTGGGAAACAATATCCTGAAACTCAAGGAGAGTCAGGGATTCTGTGAGTTTTGTTACCGCCTTTTCAAGCTCTTCTGATATAAATGATTTCAGCTCCTGGTTATCTATACCTGAAGTCTTTTCCAGAACTCCTTTGATGATGGATGTAATCTCCATAATGTTGTCTATGAGCTTTTTTGTCGCCTCTTCACTCTCTTTAATTGCCAGTTCTATATGTGTATTGACGCTTTTCAACCCCTCTCTTTTAGTTCCCAGTGTCTCAACATCGTGTTTGTACTTTTCAATGATTTCCAGAAGTTTTTTAACTTCCTGAAGAAGCCCCTCTGTCATCTTAACCTCCTATCTGATTTATTAGATTTATTAACTGTTCATCTGATAAAACGTAATCAACAACACCATTCTTAAGGACGCTTTCAGGCATTGAGCCGCACTCTACACATGAGGGGCTCTGGACTACCGTAACGCCTCCGTATCTTTTGACCTGTGTGAGACCTTCGCTGCCATCGCTTCCCATACATGAGAGGATTATCCCTACAGTATCTTCTTTCGTAAATTCTACTAAGGAGCTTAAGAACAGGTCTATGGATGGTATGAATTCTGTCTTCTTATTAATAGCCTGAAACCTGCCTCTCCTGTCTATTATCATGTTTCTGCCGCCTTTTACAATATAAATATTTCCCTCCTTTATATTTTCGGAATTTTTCGCAATTTTTACATTGACTGAGGGTAAGTTATTAAGCTTTCTGGCAAATATTTTCGTAAAACCTCCGGTTTGTGGATTAACATTATTAAACTAAATTTAAAATTATTATCAAGTCCTTTTACAATTTTCGTGATTAGAGAAACAGAACCTGCCGACCCACCAACAAATATCACAGGTTTTTCCGGAAAATGACTGAATGCATTAAAACCTGCAGGGTAGTTTATTAGACAGAACTTTTTGAAAATGCTTTCAAGGTAAAGGTGAAGTGCATTTTTCATATCGGATTTAAGTAGCAGGTCAGATGCCCCATGCTGGAGGGATTTCAGGGCAGTTTCAATGCTTACAGGCTCGTTTGTGGAGGTTACCACGACCCCTGTATAGGGCAAAAAGGCCTTTATCTGTTTTGTTACCTCTATACTGCTTAAGTCCCTGAATCCGGCAGCTGCAAGGACAAGCTGGGGTTTCGCAGATATAGACAGCTTTACAGTATCACTTCCCCTTCCGACGGTGAATACCTGTATTCCGCCGTGGCTTTTGATGATAGATTTTATCTTTCTCAGATAGTAGGGACTGCTCTCTCCAACAACAACCTTTATTACCCCACTCTCCTGTAAAATGTGTACTGTTTTATCTTTTCCGGTCTGAAAAGTTTATGGTCTTCAGGGGAAAGGAACTCAACAGGGGAGACAACAAGTACCCCGTCTTTTTTCAGGGCCTTTCTGAAGTTATACAGAACATAATTTATGTATTCAGGGTTAAAGTATATAAATACATTGCGGCAAAAGATTACATCGTAATGATTCTCAGGAAACGCCTTTGAATCCAGTATGTTTCCTCGCGTAAACTCTGTGAGTTTCTTGATTTTTTCAGAGATGTACAGGTACTCCCCATCTATTGAGATATATTTCCTGTATTCCTTTGGTATCTGATCCAGGGTCCTTCTACTGTAAATCCCTTTCCTGGCCACAGACAGGGCGAATCTGCTCAGGTCCATTCCCTCGAAGAGTTTTCTTTCAGGAAGACTGCCTGTTTCCATTGCCATCATCGCAAGTGTGTAGACTTCCTTTCCTGTAGAACACCCTGCACTGAGTATCCTGAATTCCTTCTTATCCACAAGGGGTTTTAGATACAGTTCCCTGAATTCCTCAAGCTGCTGATAATGTCTGAAAAATGACGTCTTATTAACCAGTACGTTATCGATAAACAGTGAGGTTCTCTCTTCGTTTAGAAATATCTCGTCTATGGAAAGATTATTTTTCCTGAGGAAGTTTTCGATTTTTTTCTGGAGTATCTGGAGCCTGTCCTCAGCATAATAATTCCCACTAAGCTGCTGGATTTTTTCTATTAAATGGTCTAACTTCAAAACAGTCCCTTGCCGAATTTATTCTGTAGTCCAATATTATTTATAAATATATTGACAGGGAGAAAAAATGGCCACCGTCAAAGAGCTACTCAGCAGACTTAAAGAAAAACTGGAGAAAGAAAAAGAGCTCCTCATCGTAACCATAAGGGACACTTCACACTCAGAGGAGCTTTTAAAGATTGTGGAAGAAAAAAGACAGATTCTGTCGGAGCTTGCCTCACTTAACAGGGAGGATTTTGAGGGACTTGAGGAGCTTCTTATGGAGGTTAAACAGCTCAGTGATATAAACCTGAACCTCGCAGCAACCAATGCCCAGTTTATTGAGGAGGTTTTTTCTGCGATATTTGAAGAGCCCCAGAAATACGACCAGTCAGGTACGGTAAAACAGCCACAGAAAGGACTGTTCAATAAAAAGATATAGGGGGAGGAGGAAGCCTACACCCCGAATATTGTGTATTTCAACCATAAAAGACCAAGTGCAACGATAACGGTTACCACAGTAACAGGGGTTCCCTGTTTCACAAAATCAAAGAATTTTATCGGATAACCTTCCCTTTCGGATAGTCCTGCTGCCACTACGTTGGCAGAAGCACCTATTATCGTCAGGTTTCCACCGAGACATGCTCCCAGGGCAAGTGCCCACCAGAGGGGTTCAACATTAAATGTGGCTGTTTTCCCGAGGTCTATAAGAACATAGGACATCGCCATTGTAAACGGTATGTTATCAACAATTCCTGAGATAAATGCAGAAAGACTACCAAGAACCAGTATTCCGGAAATCGGGTCTGTTATAATTCCGGCCACCAGATGGGCAGCATCCTCAAACACCCCGGAATGCTCAAGACCTCCAATTACAACAAACAGACCGAGGAAAAACATCAGTGTGGTCCACTCAACCCTTTCAAAAATCTTTTCAGGGTCCTCCTTCGCCCAGAGCATCAGGATTGATGCCATAAACAGGGCTATTGTTCCGGCTTCAAGGTGGAGTATATGGTGGAGGAAGAACAGAAGAATCGTTACCCCAAACACTATAAGTCCTTTCCTCATCAGAACGACATCGTACTCAATCTTCTGCTCTTCAACAATTCTCTTAAGCTCTTCTTCGTCAACTATCTTCGATTCAAGATGACCCTGCATTTTCATCATCCCAATAAACACCACCGTTCCAATAATGTGGGTCACCACAACAATAGGAGCCAGATTCACGATAAAGTCCATAAATGTAAAACCACCTAACGAACCTATGATGATGTTTGGAGGGTCTCCAATCAGTGTTGCCGTTCCCCCAATATTCGAGGCCAGAACGGTTGCTATAACATAGGGAACAGGTTTGAGCTTTAACTTGGTTGTGATTGATATCAGAATGGGTATCATAAACAGAACGGTGGTCACGTTATCCAGAAATGCAGACAGTACCGCTGTAAGCATTGTAAATGTCAGAATTATCTTAAACGGGTCTCCCTTTGTTATTCTCAGGGCCACAGAGGAGAGTATGGAGAAGAAACCACTCTCGATAAGGACAGAAACAATTATCATCATCCCAATAAGGAGGAACATCGTGTTGTGGTCTATTAATTCCCATGCAGCCTCAGGTGTAACAACACCGAGGAATATGGCCAGCGTTCCTCCCATCAGTGCAGCAGGAACCCTGTGGAAGAACTTTTCCAGAATTATCATTGCGTAGGTTCCAACAAAAAGGAGAATGGATATCCAGTACAGATTTTCTTTGCTACCCAGTCCTAACATTCCTAAAATTGTTTGATGCTCCACCTTTACTCTCCTTTTTCGTCTTTGAATATTCCCACAGATGTCTCAGAATTTTCTATGTAAGACTCTTTATCATCAATATCTTCATTAATTATTAACAGGTCGTACCCCCTTCTCCTTGCGTAATACGGTATTTCCTTTTTAGGGTCACCTTTAATAACAACAAGCTCCACCTTCTCTCCTTCCAGACCCTCGGCTATCTTTCTTTTCACTATCTCAACATGTTCCTTAAACAGGTCAAGAACGAGCTGTTTCGCCTCTTCGTCAGGATGGGTTTTTCTGAGTCTGTACTCGTAAAATGATTCATAGAAGGAGGTAATAAAATCAAACTCAACACCAAGTTTTTTAACAAAAAGGTGGGCGGATTTTATATAAAAAGGGGTGGAGGTCTCTTTATCAACATTAATCAGAACCTTATTTATACTGTCGGCATCCTCAAGGAGCATAAGGATATCGATATTTTCAAAGCTCTTTACCAGCTTTTCAGAGGAGGTTATCCTGAAGATATGTTCCAGTGGTGACACCTTTTCCTGGGTAACAACAAGAAGGTCCGGTTTTTCCTGTTTTATATGTTCCTTGGCCTCATCAAACTCAAGCTGATTTTTCAGCTCAAATTCGATGTTTGAGTCTGATAAAAAACGGGAAACCTCTGATTTTTCATCATCCGGAACATCAATCAGCAGAAGTACCAGTTTTTTGTTAAGCTTTTCGGCTATGGTCCTGACAACTTTCAGATTATTAAAATTGACATGGTTCTTTTGAAAAAAAATGACTTTATTTACAGGCATATTGGGGTCTCCTCTACTTCCATTTTTAATAATTTATCGGAAGTAGAGGAGAATTGTTTATACCTTTATACCTGTCCCATTTTTCTTGCAAGCTCGTAAAGCCTGCGTATCCTTTCCTCTGTAGGTGGGTGTGTAGAAAACAGTGAGGCTATTGCAGAACCCCTCAATGGGTTAACAATCATCATATGGGCTGTTCCAGGGTTAACCTCCCTGGCGGCGACAGGGGCAAGCTGCTGTGCGGCCATTTCAAGCTTTTCAAGAGCCTTTGCAAGTGCAAGCGGGCATCTGCAAATTTCGGCACCTGTAGCGTCAGCTGCATACTCCCTTGACCTTGAGATTGCCATCTGGATAAGCATGGCGGCAATTGGAGCAAGGATAAACAGGAGGAATGAGCCTATAAGACCACCTATTCCGTTGTCTTCTTCGTCATTTCCACCAAACAGGTTGGACCAGAATGCCATCTCTGCAATCATGGAGATTGCACCACCAATGGTTGCTGCTATGGAGGATATAAGGATATCCCTGTTTTTGATGTGGGCTATCTCGTGGGCAAGAACACCCCTGAGCTCTTCAGGTGAAAGGATGTTCAGTATCCCCGATGTTACTGCCACAACAGCATTTTCCGGATTTCTACCTGTTGCAAATGCGTTTGGTACATCGATTGGTGCAAGGTAAACGCGGGGTTTTGGAATTCCTGCATTTCTTGCCAGTTCCTCCACCATATCATGCAGCCATGGGGCTTCCTCATAGGAAATCTCTCTGGCTCCGTACATCTTCAGGGCCATCTTATCGGAGAACCAGTACGCAAAGAAGTTCATGGCCATTGCCAGAACAAAGGCTATGACCATACCTGTCTGTCCACCGAGTATCTTACCCACAACCAGAAACAGTCCTGTCAGAACACCAAGTAACAGAACTGTCTTTATCGTATGCATGCCGCTAACTACCTCCCTTGTTTTTCAAGAGTGATATATTAATCTAAACCTGTGAAAAAACAGTGAAGTAGATACGATAAAGATTTCACCACTGGAATTTAAATTCAACAACAGACGTTATAAAAAACTGTTCTGGATGGAAGAATAGAAAAAAGATAAAAAAAGCCCCCTTTTAAGGGGGCCGGGCTATTAGTTAACTTCAGGTTCTATAACATCGTCGTCGGAGCCTTTCTTGTCTCCACCTGTCTGCTGTCCACCACCTGACTGGTAGAGTTTCTGTGCAATCTTATTGGCAACAGCTGTCACCCTGTCGATTGCAGACTGTATCTTGTCCTTCTCGTTGGATGCTATTGCATCCTTGGCCTCTTTTATTGCCTCTTCAGCCTCTTTTTTCTCTTCCTCTGTCAGTTTTGCCTCATTCTCTTTAACTGTTTTTTCAAGGCTGTATACAAGGGCATCAAGCTGGTTTCTCAGCTCTACTGTTTCCTGGAACTTCCTGTCCTCTTCCTCGTGTTTCTTGGCCTCTTCAATAATCTTGTTAATTTCTTCCTCTGTCAGACCTGAGGACTGCTGTACTGTAATGGACTGGGATTTTCCTGTTGCTTTATCTGTGGCAGTTACGTGGAGTATACCGTCAGCATCTATATCGAAGCATACCTCAATCTGTGGTACTCCCCTTGGGGCAGGTGGTATATCTGTAAGGAAGAATCTACCAAGGGACTTGTTCTCCTTGGCCATCTTCCTTTCACCCTGGAGAACGTGTATCTCAACCTGTGTCTGGTTATCTGCAGCAGTTGTAAATATCTCACATTTTTTAGTTGGTATTGGTGTATTTCTTGGGATAAGAACTGTCATAACACCACCAAGGGTCTCAATTCCCAGGGAAAGTGGAGTTACATCAATCAGCAGAACATCCTTAACCTCTCCGGCAAGAACACCACCCTGTATTGCTGCACCTACAGCAACAACCTCATCAGGGTTAACACCTTTGTGGGGCTCTTTGCCGAAGAACTCTTTTATCTTCTGCTGTACAAGGGGTATCCTTGTGGAACCACCAACCAGAACAACATCATCTATGTCCTGTGGGGTGAGTTTTGCCTCTTCAAGGGCCCTTTTGACTATTTCCATTGTTCTGTCAACCAGGTCTTTAATCATCTCTTCAAGTCTGGCCCTTGTGAGCTTCTTCTCAAGGTGAAGTGGCTGATTTGTATTTGGGTCTATTGTGATAAATGGCAGGTTAATCTCTGTTTCCATTTTGAATGACAGCTCTTTTTTGGCCTGTTCAGCCGCTTCTTTAAGTCTCTGGAATGCTGTCTTATCCTGTCTCAGGTCTATACCGTGTTCTTTCTGGAATTCCTCGACAAGCCAGTTAACAATTCTTGCATCTATGTCGGCACCACCCAGGTGTGTATCACCGTCTGAGACTTTAACCTCAATAACCCCGTCTCCACCTTCAAGTATGGATACATCAAATGTACCACCACCAAAGTCGTACACCAGTATTTTCACATCGGATTTTTTGTCAAGACCATACGCAAGGGCTGCAGCTGTAGGCTCGTTGATTATTCTTTTTACCTCAAGGCCAGCAATCTTCCCAGCATCCTTTGTGGCCTGTCTCTGTCTTTCGTTAAAGTAAGCAGGTACAGTTATTACGGCTTCTGTGATTTTTTCTCCCAGATAGCTTTCTGCTGCCTCTTTGAGTTTTTTGAGAATCTGTGCACCAACCTCCTCAGGTCTTACGATTTTTCCGGCATTTGGCACATCAAAGGCAGCATCACCCTTATCGTCTGGAACAACCTTGTATGGAACGTGTTTTATCTCTTCCTGAACCTCTTCGTACTTTCTTCCTATGAATCTTTTTGATTCATATATGGTATTTTCAGGGTCAAGTACTGCCCTTCTTTTTGCAGGGTCTCCAACAAGTATTTCCCCTTCTTTTGTCCATGAAACTACAGATGGTGTTGTTCTGAATCCTTCCTGGTTTGCTATAACTATAGGCTCACCACCTGACATTACAGATACAACCGAGTTAGTTGTTCCCAGGTCTATTCCAATTACTTTTCCCATTTCTCTACCTCCATTCTCGTTGGTCTTTTTAATAAAATATAATATTTTAGTTTGGTATTGTCAATATTTTTGATAACAATAAACATAAATTTAACTCCTAAACAATCTCCTCCGCCATCCGAAAAAGAGATAAACAGGCTTAAAGGGGTGGTTGTATCATGCGGATTGCATACATAAATTTCTACTCGATGGAGAATGTCTACAGGGCAGGGGTTCTTATCACAGACGAAAGTACAAGACCTGTAGAGTTCAGGGTAACATCAAATCTCGACGTTGACCGGTTACAGGAGATACTCTACGGGGAAGCTCTCCAGGAGGTTCTATATAAGGAGAGATTTACCGTCCAGCTGCTGAATGCCCTTCAGGAGGATTACGATATTGTACTCACAAAAGAAAAGAGCCTGCTATCTATAAGAAAAGAGATAGATAAACCTGTTGTCCATATTCAGAAATACGACCCGTTTATGCCTCTAAACAGGCTCAGCCACAAGGTAATCAATATACACGACAGGTATGAACCCCTGTACATAACGGTTAACAAAGAGGACGAAAACAGACTGGTGAGTATTTCCCACCAACTACAGGATATGTACAGGAATTTTAATATCATGGAGCCTTTTAAAAGGGTGGAAAAGGCCCTCAAATACATAATGGAGAGCGAAATTGAGGCTGAAAGAGCAGATTTATCTGTCAGATAATCTGGTAAAACCCCTTGAGATAAAAACACTGCTTGTTTTTACAGACAGTGCTTACTGTTTTGTGTCTGAAAATCTGTTTAAACCACTGGCAGACGTTTCCTCCACAGGACAGCTATTTACAAAGCAGGTTGATATAAACAGGGTCCTGAAGGAAAAAGAAAAGGAAAAAACAAAAAAGGACAGGGAGTACAAAAACTACAGTATCTTTGACCTGCTCAAGCCTCTTCTGATGCCCGAGATAGATTTTGACCTTCCTGAGGATATACAGTTTCCCCACCCACTGTTTAATTACCAGATACAGGGAATAAAATTCCTCCTTTCCAAAGAGTTCGCCCTCCTTGCAGACCAGATGGGAACCGGTAAAACCGTTATGTCCACAACTGCAATGAGAATACTGTTTTTAAAAGGAAAAATAAAAAAAGCGGTCATTATCGTACCGACCAACCTTATAACCGTATGGGAAGAACACCTGAAAAAATGGGCTCCAGAGCTTGTTTTTATCACTCTGAACGAAAGTAAAAACAGCAGGAGGCTCCTGTATCAAAAGGAAAGCCACATATATCTTGTGAGCTATGATACCCTTAAAAATGATTATAAATTCTCAAAGGAAATCATAAAGGAGTTCAGAAAGGGGATAGACCTTATTATCCTTGATGAGGCCCACAACATCAAAAATCCTGACGCACTGAAAACAAGAGCTGTGAAGTATATTTCCAAAAATGCCAAAATCAGGTGGGCCCTCAGCGGTACCCCCCTCCAGAACAACCTGAAGGAGCTGCTGTCCCTCTATGAGTTTCTAAATCCCCAGTACACAAGACCTGCCAGTCTGACGGAAGAAGAGGCAAGGCAGCTTATACAACCGGTTATGCTCAGGAGACTGAAAAAGGATGTGCTGAAAGACCTGCCAGAAAAGCTGCCTCCAGAGATAGAAAAATTCGAGCTATCCCCCCTGCAGCAGGCAGAATACGACTACATACTTGGCAGGGAAACAGAGAGACTTCAGGAGCTTTACGACAGATTCAAGGGTGAGAAAAATTTCAGATTTATCATGAAACAGAACATCCTCCAGTCCCTCCAAAAACTCAGGCAGGTGTGTAACTTTCCATCCAAGGGCATAGACAGTCCAAAGATGGAAAGACTCAGGGAAATGATTATGGAGCTTATAAAAGAAAAAGAAAAGGTTATCGTTTTTACAAACTTTATATCTGCCGGCATTGAAAAAATCGTAAAGAATCTCTCCTTTTATATAAATCCAGACTACATAGTTACCTACCACGGCAAAATGGGTCCTGAAGAAAAAAAAGAGGCTGTAAGACAGTTCCGGGAAGACCCCAATAGATATGTATTTGTAGGTACCATTGCATCTGCAGGAGAGGGTCTGACACTTGTAGAGGCAAGCTATGCGGTATTTTTTGACCTCCACTGGAACCCTGCAAAAATATGGCAGGCAGAGGACAGGATTCACAGAATAGGACAGAAGAATAAAGTTAATATATACAACTTTGTTATGAAGGACACCGTGGAAGAGAAAATACTCCAGAAGCTGGAAGAAAAGAGAAAAATGATAGAAAATGTTATTGATGGTGTTGAACGGAGCGAGGAAGAGGTAGTTTCACTGGAAGACCTGATGGAATTTGTAGGTCTCAAAGCCTTAAAGGAGGGGTAAGATGCACTACCGCAGTAAGGTGTACCCGAAGAATATGGAATCACCTTTCAGACCTGATGAGATGTTCTTTTCCATTACTGACCTGAAAGGAATAATCCTGTCAGGTAACAAGGTATTTTACAGAACCAGTAAATATACCAGAGAAGAGCTTATTGGAGCTCCCCACAACATAATCAGGCATCCTGATATGCCAAGGATTATATTCAAGCTGCTGTGGGATTATATCCGGTCAGGAAAACCGATAGTGGCATATGTAAAAAATATGGCCAAAGACGGCAGCTACTACTGGGTTCTTGCCACAGTTATGCCCCTGAAAGACGAATACGGACAGATTCAAAAATACGTCTCTATAAGGATTAAACCTACCACCGAGTATCTGGACCTGGTCAACAGACTATACAAAGAGCTTCTGGAAGAAGAGAAAAAAGGTGGAATGGATGCCTCATAC
>JAADEU010000070.1 GCA_013153235.1 Aquificota bacterium
TTCACTCGGAAACCATTGATAAATGCGAGAGGCGGGAATCGAACCCGCACGGCCTTGCGGCCAAGGGATTTTAAGTCCCTCGCGTCTGCCAATTCCGCCACTCTCGCATTTTCAGGGGATTATATATTATATGTAAACTGCACTGTTATTACAATCCATCCGGTTTTAATTTTTTACAGATGTATTGACCTGTGTTGATTTTAACAATAAAATTTGTAATAGAAATCACAGAAAACTCATTTGTGGAAAATTTTTCCCTCCTTGAGGAACTGATAACATATGCAAGGGAAAATGATATTCTGTTTGCCCTTGACGACTTTGGAGCCGGAATAGCCTCATTTGGTTATGTATCAAAACTACCTGTGGACATAATCAAAATAGATGGCTCGATAATAAACAAATGCACTGCAGATAAAAAACACCAGGCCATAATGAAAGCCATTTCAGTACTGACAAAGGAGCTGGGAATCAAAACCGTGGCAGAGTTTATTGACAGCCCTGAAAAATTGGAAAGATGCTGTGAGTTTGATATTGATTACGGACAGGGGTTTTATTTTGGCAGGCCGGTTGATATAGAACAGTTTCTCCAAAAGTTGTAGTAAAATAACTCACATGAAAGAAAAAATAATAGTAAAAAATCTGACAAAAAAATTCGGAAACAGAACAATACTGAAGAATATCTCATTCGATGTGAAAGAGGGTGAGATATTTGTACTTATGGGGGGAAGTGGTAGCGGTAAAAGTACCACCATTAAACACATTATTGGCCTGCTGAAACCTACAGAAGGACAGATAATAATAGACGGAACAGATATCACAAAACTGTCTGAAAGGGAACTTATAGATTTTAGAAAAAAAATGGGATATCTGTTTCAGGAAGGGGCTCTATTTGATAGTCTGAAGGTATGGGAAAATGTGGGTTTTTACTTTCTGGAAAACACGGACATGCCTAAAGAACAGATTTATAAACTTGCCCAGGAAAAACTGGCCCTTGTTGGACTGAAAGGGATAGAGGAGTTATACCCTTCTGAACTTTCTGGTGGGATGAGGAAAAGGGTATCCCTGGCAAGGGCCATTTCCACAAATCCAGAAATCGTTCTTTACGACGAACCCACCTCCGGACTGGACCCTGTTACAAGTGCAATGATTGACAATCTGATTGTGGACCTGAGGAATAACATAGGGGTTACCTCTATAGTGGTAACACACGACCTTGACAGTGCTTTTGGAATTGGGGACAGAATAGCAATGATACACAGAGGTGTTATATATGCAATAGGAACACCTGAAGAAATAAAAAACAACCCAGACCCTATCGTACAGCAATTTATTAACAGAAGTGCCGAGGGACCTATAACAGAAGAGTTGTTTAAAGAGATGCAGTCTGAGAAATCCCTAAAATGATATAATAATCTCCTAACAATAACAGGAGGAATAAAAAACTTGGGCTTGTGTAAATGGGAAGGGATAATAAAAGCATATAAAGAGTTTCTGCCTGTTAATGAAAATACTCCTATAGTAACCCTCTGTGAAGGGAACACACCTCTGGTTGATGCCCCAAACCTGGCAAAAAAGATAGCCCCTGACCTGGACATAAAAATATACCTCAAATATGAAGGCCTTAACCCAACAGGTTCTTTTAAAGACAGGGGTATGACCGTTGCCATATCAAAGGCAAAGGAAGCAGGAAAAACAGCGGTTATATGTGCCTCTACAGGAAATACTTCTGCCTCTGCAGCTGCATACGCCGCAAGGGCAGGGATGGATGCTTACGTTATTCTGCCTAAAGGTGCTGTAGCACTGGGTAAACTTTCACAGGCTATGGTTTACGGGGCAAAAATTATAGCCCTTATGGGCAATTTTGATGATGCCCTGAGTATTGTCAGAGAAATAGGGGAGAAATACCCTGTAGAGGTTGTAAACTCTGTAAATCCTTATAGAATAGAGGGACAGAAGACAGCTGCATTTGAGATTATAGACGCCCTGGGGGATGCCCCGGATTTCCACTTTATACCTGTTGGTAATGCAGGAAATATCACCGCATACTGGAAAGGTTATAAAGAATACAGGGAAGCTGGCAAATCAACAAAACTCCCCAGGATGATAGGTTGGCAGGCCGAGGGAGCTGCACCTATAGTAAAGGGCTTTCCAATAAAAAATCCACAGACCATCGCAACTGCAATAAAAATAGGAAATCCATACAGCTGGCAGCCTGCACTGCAGGCAGCAAGAGAAAGTAACGGATTTATAGATGCTGTTTCCGATGAAGAAATACTTGAGGCTTACAGACTTGTTGCATCATCTGAGGGTGTTTTCTGTGAACCGGCCTCAGCAGCATCTATAGCAGGTGTGATAAAGGCATACAGAAGGGGTCTTTTCAAAGGTGGTGAGACCATTGTATGTACACTTACAGGAAACGGCTTGAAAGACCCTGACACAGTAATAAAAGCAAGTGATAAACCTGTAGAAATGCCACCTGACATAAATGAGATTGCAAAATATTTAGGGCTATGAATATAGCTGTTGTTGGTCTTGGTGCCCTGGGAATTGCATTTGCCACTTTTTTAAAAAAGGCTGGAAATACTGTTTATGGAATAACAAAACCTGAGTATCTAAACAGATTCCCGGGCGGAACCGTCCATGTAAAAGGTATCTGGGGAAACCACTCAGCCAGACTGGACGGTATATATCCATCGCCGGCTGATATTAAAGAGAAAATCCGGCTTGTGATACTCACAGTAAAATCCTACGACACGGAAAAAGCCCTTACCCAGATAAGACCGATAGTCTCAGAAAAAACCCTGATAATGATTGCCCAGAACGGATACGGTAACTACGAAAAAGCCGTTGAGATGTACGGGAAGAAGAGGGTCATCCTTGCCAGGGTAATTTTCGGTTCAAAGGTAGTAAACGGTAACACCGCTGAAATCACAGTATCGGCAGACGATGTAAGGATTGGAGACCCTTCTGGAAAAATAAATAGAGAAGATGTCATTGAGGTTGTAGAAACCATCAATTCCTCCGGAATACCGGCCTCTTACAGCCCTGATGTGTACCAAATCCTCTGGGATAAAATACTCTACAACTGTGCCTTAAACCCTCTGGGAGCCTTACTGGATGCAACCTACGGACAGCTTGCAGAAAATCCAGAAACAAAAAAGATAATGGATAACATCATCACGGAGATATTTCAGGTAACGGAAAAAAACAACATAAAACTGAGATGGGAATCACCCCAGGCATACATTGAGCATTTTTACGGAAGATTAATCCCACCTACAGCAAAGCATTATCCCTCCATGTACTACGACCTGAAATCAGGCAAAAAAACAGAAATAGACGCACTCAACGGTGCGGTGGTTATGCTGGGCAAAAGGGCGGGTGTCCCCACCCCTGTAAATGAAACAATTACCAGACTGATTAAATTCAGAGAGAAACAGTTTCAATAGCCCTTTCTATCTTCCTGCTGAGTCTTTCAACAAGTGACTGGAGCTGAGAAAGAAGATATGAATACTCCCTCATAAGCTTTTCCTTTTCCCTTTCAAGCTCCTCCTCCTTCTCAAGAAGTTTATCCTCCTCAAACATCAATTCCTCAAGCTGCTTTTTAAGCTGGTCAATTCTGTCTGAAAGTTCGGTGGCTTTTGCTATCAGTTTATCCCTGTCCTTTAACAGTCTTTCATACTCCCTTGGGGAATCAGCCTGTTGGAGAAGCTTCCTGTGTTTTTTGATTTTCTGTTTTGTTTCATTAAACTGGTGTTCAAGTTCTCTGAGCTGGCGTGAAAGGGTGATTATCTGTGTTTCCTTCTGTACAAGCTGATTTTTTACCTCCGAAAGCTGGGAATCTATCTGTTTTAATCTCTCCTGTACCTGCTGGATATGTTTTTCTATGGATTCCACCCGTTTTTCCAGCTTCTGGACTTCTCCGGAAATTCCTTTTAACTCTTTCATTATGACCCTCCTTTTTTTCTCTTTTTTATTACAACATATTTCCCAAAATTTCCTTTTCAAACAGATATTTATGTTAAAATTTTGTGTTTGTAAAAATATTTCTGGAGGAGCATATTGCGCCCAGACGGAAGAAACCCAACACAGCTCAGGCCGGTAAAGATAATAAGGGATTTCAACATATATGCAGAAGGCTCTGTTCTGATAGAGATGGGAAATACCAAGGTTATCATTACCGCGTCCATTGAAGAAAAGGTTCCACCATTCCTCAGGGGTACCGGACAGGGATGGATAACTGCAGAATACGCCATGCTTCCCCGCTCCACTGAAAGCAGAAATATCAGAGAGGTTGTAAGAGGAGCACCATCAGGCAGAACACAGGAAATCCAGAGGCTTATAGGAAGGTCACTCAGGGGTGTTGTTGACCTGAGGAAATTAGGTGAGAGGACCCTATGGGTGGACTGTGATGTGATACAGGCAGACGGGGGTACCAGAGTTGCTTCCATAACAGGAGCCTTTATCGCCGTAGCAGATGCAATGATAAAGATAACAGAGGCAGGCCTCGTAAAACAAAATCCTCTGAAGGATTATGTGGCTGCCGTTTCAACAGGAATTGTAGGAAAAGAGGTTGTTCTGGACCTTAACTTCAAAGAGGATTCCTCTGCAAAGGTGGATATGAATCTGGTTATGACAGGAAGCGGAAGTTTTGTGGAGGTTCAGGCAACAGGGGAGGAATACTCATTTACCCAGGCTGAGTTTGACAAAATGCTTGAGTACGGAAAACTCGGTATAAACAAGCTTATACATATACAGAAGCAGTTTATTGAGGGAATTCCCTCAATAGGACACTGGAAAAGGAAGGATATTAAAGAGTTTGTTTATGTAGACAAGGAGGAAGTTAATGGGTAAAAGCCTTGTAATCCTCGGCTCCCAGTGGGGAGACGAAGGAAAAGGTAAAATAGTAGACCTTCTTACCCCTGATTATGATTACGTGGTAAGGTATCAGGGGGGAAGTAATGCCGGCCATACTGTAATAGTCGGTGATAAAAAGTATGCCCTCCACCTTATCCCTTCAGGAATACTAAGGGAAGGCAAAAAAAATCTGATTACCAACGGTGTGGTTATAGCCCTTGAAGAGCTCATAGCAGAGATGGATAAGGTAAAGGATGTGGCCGGGGATTTTGAAGGCAGGCTCTACATCAGTGACAGGGCCCACATAGTGTTTCCGTATCACAAACTCCTTGACGGTCTTTCTGAAAAATCAAAGGGCGAGGCCAAGGTTGGAACCACCCTCAAGGGAATAGGTCCTGCATACATGGCCAAATATGCAAGAACAGGTATCAGAATTGCAGACCTGTTTGACCCTCCTTACTTCAGAAACAGACTGGAAAGTGCAATAAATGAGGCAAAAAACATAGCTGAGAAGATATACGGTGCCGAGTTCAATCTGTCTGTGGATAAAGTATATTCAGATACCATGAGGATGTTTGAGAAGATAGCCCCTCTGGTAACAGACACCTCACTGATGCTGGATACTGCCCTGAGAAAAGGTGAAAGGGTATTGTTTGAGGGGGCACAGGGAACGATGCTTGATATAGATATGGGGACGTACCCTTATGTAACATCATCAAACGCTTCGGCCCTTGGGCTGTGTAACGGTACAGGGGTTTCTCCAAAACTGATAGGACAGGCCGAGGTTTTTGGCGTAAGTAAAGCATACGTCACAAGAGTTGGAGCAGGTCCATTTCCAACTGAACTGAATGACGGCACAGGACAGAAGCTCAGGGATGAAGGACACGAGTATGGAACAACAACAGGCAGACCAAGAAGATGTGGATGGCTTGACCTTGTGGCACTGAGATTTGCTGCCAGAATTAACGGTATGGACGGGCTTATAATAACAAAGCTGGACGTTCTGGACCACTTTGATGAGATAAAGGTGGCTGTAGCGTACGAGTACGAGGGAAAGCTAATCAAGGATTTCCCAGCATCTCTGAAAATCCTTGAAAAATGCAAACCTGTTTATAAAACACTTAAAGGCTGGGATAAAAGCACTTCAGGACTTAAAGACAAAGACCAGCTTCCTGACCAGGTCTGGGATTTTATAAAAACTATTGAAGAAGAGACATCTGTACCTGTTGTTATGCTTTCAACAGGACCTGAAAGGTCCGAATACATATGGCTTAAGTAGGAGGAGTACAGATGGACAGGGCCGAATCACTGAGGCTTCATGAGGCTCCTCCTGAATCTGTCCTTGCACAGGTAGGAGACCTGCATTCCACAGATATCCTTGTACTGCTGTTTTTGATTCTGACCCTGGGTATGCTGACATACATATATCTGGTATGGAAAAACAACAAAAAGCCGCCTGAGGAGAGAAGGTCTAACTTTGCACTATTTCTGATAGCCCTTAATGTAGGCTTCTTTGTTACAGTGATGTTCTTTGTTTACAGATTTGTTATAGTTGGTCTGAAATATCTTATGTCCCATTAGGAAAGAGGTATGGAAGAAAAAGTAAAGGATACGGAGAAAGTCAACAGAATCAGCCAGATTTCAGCCGGTTTTATAAAGGAGGAGGCCTCAAAGATAGGTGACCCCTCCAGACTTTTATCCGACAGTAATCTATTTTTTGAGGAAAGGAAAAAAATCCAGAGATTTGTTAATCAGAAAATAAAACCTGAAAATCCGAACAAGTGGGAACTGAGGAAGGCTGTCATCCAGACATTTGAAGAACTGGGAATAAACCTGCAGGAAGATAGTCCGGAAAAAATCCTGTTTATGCTGTACACAGACTCTATAAGTGAAATAATCCCCACACCTGCACCACTTTTATTCTTTTACGAGGGAGCACCCCTTGTAAAAAAACACGGAATAGTTGTGGACTTCAATCTACTTCCTGAGCTTTTAAACAGAATAGAAGAACTTGACCATTACAAAAAACACCAGCTGGTTCTGGAACTGTTTCCTGAAGACGAAACGGTTATAGAGGGGGTTTCCCTTAAACTGGCACAGCTTAACTTTCTCATACTAAATCTGCTGGACAAAATTCTGTACGAAGAGGTTGTGCCCTTTGACCGGATTATGGTCAACAAAGATGGAAGACCTTCTGTGGACAAAAGTCTGCTTACATTTGTGATTGTTTCCATCTTTGCATCTCTTTTTGAAGCTATTACAGGGGAAAAACAGCAGTTTAAAGGTAGTTTTTACACAGCAGAGCTTTCAAAACTGTTTGTAAAAATAAAAAGCTACATCAAAAAGATAGTGGCAGACCGGGAAGAACTTGAGTATCTGCTTTATGTCTCAAAACTGGAAGAGGCCTCCATAGAAAACAGAATCATAACAATCAGAAGCTATGAAACACAGAAAAATGTTTTTGAGGAAAGTCTGAGAAGGGATGATGTAACCACAGGGGAAAAAATAGAATCAATCACCTGGCTCCTTGGGATAAAAAATGTCAATCCTGTTCTCCTTCTGAGGTATTATCAGACAGACGACATTCTTTACTACATATTCGAGCTTTTCCGTCAGGCACAGGATGAGGGATTTCAGACAGAAGTATTCCTTAAAGAGATGAAAACATTCCTGACGAAACTCTTCAGATACCCCTACATCTCAAAAGGACTGCTTAACCAGAAAGTTCTTGATAAGCCGGTAAAACTGTTTTACAGTGAAGACCCACGGTTTAATGCAGGATACTTCTACTTCACGCAGCGGTTTGACAGATTCCTCGATATGGAAGAGCTGATAAAAGATAAGGATGAAGAACTGAAGCTGAAAAATCTCTTCGCCAGATATTTTACAGATGGTATGCCAGAGGAAGAGCTAAAAGGCTGGCTGGCTCTATCAAAAACGGATGAAGGACAGTTCTTCCACCACTACCTGTCTAAAACAGCAGAACAGATACCGGAAAATAACAGCTACAGCCAGATAGGCAAGGTGATATCAGGCAAGAAGAAACCTGAAGAGGTAATTGATTCTGTCGGAGAAGAGGGATACTACACCTTGATTTTAAGACTTGCAGGGTATTATCCTTTAGATAAAAATTTGATAAAACTTGCCGACCTGAGGTTTGAGTATGAGTGATTACATACAGATAGCAGAAAGGGAACTTTCACAGGTTGAGGAGCTTCTGGATGTTGAGTTCTGTGACGATGGACTTGTATTTTACCATCTTCAAAACAGCGTTATTGCCCTCCTTAAGGCACTGGCAGAGGAATACAGAATCTCCGTTGAAGCGGCAGCCGGTATATCCGACCTTTTACAGCTTTTATCCGAAAAAACCACCATCAGGTTCCCTGAGTGGGTAGACCAGCTTATAGAGCTGGAAGAGCTATCCTTTTCCGATGGTTGTGGTACATCCATATGTTATGATATGGATATGTATGGGGATATTCTTGATGCGGTTTACCAGCTGAGGGAGTTTGTGAAAGAGCAGGTGAAGCAATGAAACTTCTAAAAGCCAGAGAAATGGCTTTTGCAGACGAAAACACCATAAAACTCACAGGGATACCATCCCTTGTTTTGATGGAAAATGCCGGCAGAACCGCATCCCAGATTATACTGGAAAAACTCAGTTTCAGTTCGGCAGTTGTTGTTGCCGGAGGAGGAAATAACGGGGGAGACGGTCTGGTAATTGCCAGATACCTGCTCCTTGCAGGCAGGGATGTAAAGGTTTTCATTCTGGCTGATACAAGGAAAAAGCTGTCTGAAGATAACCTGAAAAATCTTGAGATTTTTGAAAGTTTTGGTGGAGAGGCTTACCTTATAGGGAAGGACAAACTCAGAAAAATCATAAAACCGATAAAAGATGCAGACCTGGTAATTGATGCTGTATTCGGGACCGGATTTACACCCCCTGTAAAAGGCTACAGGGAAAAAGCCCTGGAAATAATAAACAGATACGCCAGAAAGGTCGTTGCCGTTGATGTTCCATCGGGGCTTTCTACAGATACAGGACAGATTCAGGGCACACATACAAAAGCGGACATAACAATAACATTTGCGGCCCCAAAACCTGTACATGTACTTTATCCTGCCTGTATTTACTGCGGTGATGTTTATGTGGTGGATATATCCATCGACAGGCAGTACCTGAAGGAGTTCAGCAGGTATTTACTTGAGCCTTCTATGCTGAAACTTCCAGAAAGAAGCAAAGACAGTCATAAATACACATACGGACACACACTGGTTGTAGGCGGTTCAAAGGGCAAAACAGGGGCTGTCATTATGGCCTGCCGCTCTGCGACAGCAACAGGCTCAGGACTGGTATCGGCTGTTGTACCTGAAGAACTGGACCAGATATTCGAAAGCTCCCTTATAGAAGAGATGACCATACCCGTCCACAGCCAGAATGGCACATTTGGGAAAAAAGCCTACAGACAGCTCAGGGATATAATCAAAAACGGAAAGTTCACATCCATCGTTGCAGGAATGGGAATGTCCGTAAACGAGAACACCCTACAGGTTGTCCAGCAGCTACTGAAGGTAAGAATGCCCCTCGTTCTGGATGCCGACGGGATAAACAACCTGGTTCTGATAGATAACTTCAGGGATGTCCTGAGGAAAAGAAAACACCCTACCGTTTTAACGCCCCATATCGGAGAGATGGCAAGGCTTACAGGCCTGTCAACAAAGGAAATCCTTTCGGATATGGAAACAGCTGCAAAGGAGTTTTCACAGGAAAACAGGGTGTACACCGTACTGAAAGGCTCAAGAACCGTAATAGCCACGCCGGAAGGCAGAGTTTACTACTCAATCAGAGGAAACGAAGGAATGGCCACAGCAGGAACAGGCGATGTTCTTGCAGGGATTACCGGCTCACTTGTTTACAGGCTTGGCCCTGAAGAAGGAGCGAAAACAGCCGTTTACATACACGGACTTGCAGGGGACCTTGCGGCACAGCTCATACACCGGGAAAGTATGAAAGCCACAGACCTGATTAATTTTATTCCTGAGGCATATAACCTTCTGGAAAACTTCCAGCAGGATTACAGATTCTACTACCATATTGACCCCTTAAGGGAGGCCATCCAGTCTTATTTTGAAAGACCTTAACAGGGTATAAATCACAACCAGCTCCACAAAAAGCAGTAAAAAGTGAAGCAGGTATACCTTTTCCTGATTTGTTTCTATCCCTGAAAGACGCTCCAGACCCTGATAAAACAGAAAGGACACCACAAGTCCACCAAGATATCCTGACTGTTTATACATATCAAGGAGGGACAGGAACTTCTTTTTCTTTAAAAAAATCGTTTCTGTTCTGACAAGGTATGAACCAAAAACAAATGTTAACTGGTAGCCTGCATAAATGAGAAGTGCGGTGGTATAGGTGTAGGGTTTCAGCAGGAAAAAAATAACCAGAAACAGAACAACAGCCTCAACAAAAACAGAAATCAGAAAAAAATTCCGGAGATTCATCAGTTTTTCATAAAATCTGGCCACCACGAGCATTCCAGCTGCAAGTAAAATCCCCCCTACCGAGTATATGGAAGGTTTCAGGGGGGCGTATATGGTAAAAATTGAACCTACCGACAGACCTGTAAAAATAGAGTTAAAAAATCTATACCAGAAATACCTTCTGGGATAAAAAGAGGTTATCCTCATAACATTACCATTTTAACTCAATTCCTGCATACAGACTCCTCCCTGCTGTAGCATAACCGTCAACTGTCTGGTAGTACTTATCCGTTAGGTTTTCTATCTTGAAAAATCCCTTCATATTCTCATTTACAGTAAAGTTTGCATAGTAGTTTACAACGGTATAATACCCTGTCTGTGCACCTGTTGTATCCTTTCTTTTATCCACATAAACACCTGAAAGTCCCATATTAACAAGCTGTGAAGGGTACCAGACCACGTCAAAACCTATCTGGTGGATAGGTCTACGGGGAAGCCTTGAACCGTCGTTTTTCAGGGCATACAGATATGTATAATTGAGCCTTAAAAACGTATTTATCCTGCTGATGTAGCTGGAATAAGAACCATCAATACCGTGGATTTTTGTTTTGCCAGGTATGTTTACGTATCTGTAGAGTGTAAAATCGTAGTCTATTAGGTCTTTAATGCTGTATCTGAAATATGAGACCTTAAATCCTTTATATCCTGCTCCAACATCCCACTGTATTGAGTTCTCAGGCTTTAAACCTGAATTACCCCACCATGGATTATAAAGCTGGTCCAGAGAAGGGATGTTATAACCTGTACCCCAGTTGCCGCTCAGATACAGAGATTCTGCCAGAAAATACTTCCCTCCCAGTTTCCATGTGGTTTTATCCTTGAATGCAGAGTAACTGTCGTGTCTGATTGTCTGGAGCAGAACCGCTTTTTTCAGTTTTATCACATTTGTGGCGTAATAGCCGTTGCCGTGGTAAAAGCCATTAAGCGGGCTCCCCCCACTTTTTATCTGTTTGTAGTCTGACCTTGTAAAACCAAGATTGACAAATCCAAGGCTGTAATTGATTCTGTCCTTGACAGTGTACTCCCTGTATTCCCCTTCGTATCCACCATACTGGGTCCTGGTAAATGTGGATTTTGTAAAATACAGTTTTATCCGGTTATTTTTAAGCTTTTTGTCGTACTGGAGTTTGTAAAACTTCTGTGAGTAATGGTTAAAATACTCAGAAATCCCAAAACCAAACGGGTCATCGTAATCCCTGGCATCAAGACCTGCTCCTGCATCGTAATGTATAACAGCATCAATTGTTTTAACCACCGTTTCAAATCTGTCATCAGGGGTTATATTCCAGCCCATCTTAAAGTTAAATGTATCGTTTCTGTAAGGGTCCCTTTCCCATCCTATTTCATCCCATCTTTTCCCATAAAGGGGACTGGATTTTGTAGGTTCAGCGGCAGAAAAGCCCGATGTTTTCAGCCAGTGGTATCCAAGGAGGATATCTATTTTTTCATCTGCATAAGAGAGCGTAAGACCTGCCTTTTTTGTGTTGTAATCTCCGGCAAGACCTTT
>JAADEU010000056.1 GCA_013153235.1 Aquificota bacterium
TCCGTCATCTTGATGCTGAAAAGGCGGTTGAGGAATTTTCGTCTGTTTTGAAAGAGGGTGGTTATATAGGGATTCTTGACATATCAAAACCTTCAAAACTGCTATTTAGCCTGATATTTTTCTTTGCTAACAGGATTTTCAGACGTGTGGGGCAGGTTATATTTTCCAGAGAAGAGTACGATTACTTTATGGAATCAGTATTAAACTCCAGAAATCCGGCAGAACTGGAAGAGCTTTTCAGACTAAAGGATTTCAGTATGGTTTATTCCAGTACACATTTTTTAGGAATGATAGTTATTGCCGTCTTCAAAAAAGAGGCTAAAGATTAATGTTTAATGATATTATAATTCTAAATTACAGCTTGAAGAGGTTAGGAGATGAAGGAGTTTATCGTTGATGCTTCCCATTACGACAAAAAAATCGTGACTACAGCTATAGAGTCCGGTGCGGATTACATAATCGTACCTGAAGAAAAACTGGAAGAGGCAAAAAAACTGGGAAGGGTGAATTTTATAACGATAGATAAGAAGGGAAATCTTTCAGATGATTTTGTGATTGTGGTTATTAAAAACAAAAAAGATGAGGAGAGGGCAGCCCAGCTGGCCAAATCCGGCAAAAAGGTAATCGTAAAGACAACCGACTGGACGATTATCCCCCTTGAAAACCTTATAGCCCAGTCTGATAACATATACGCTGTTGTTAAGAACCACGACGAGGCAAGCATAGCTGTTGGAATACTTGAAAAAGGTGTAAAAGGTGTTGTCCTTGAGACTGAAGACCTCAGCGAGATAAAAAGGGTTGCCGGTGTAATCAAGGAAACCACCGAAAAACTGGAGCTTGTCAAGGCAAAGGTCACAGCTGTAATCCCTGTAGGTATGGGGGATAGGGTCGCTGTTGACACAACATCCCTCTTTAAAAAGGGGGAAGGGATGCTTGTGGGTAATTCTTCCGCTGGAATGGTTCTGGTTCATGCTGAAACAGAGGAATCTCCCTATGTTGCATCAAGACCTTTCAGGGTTAATGCAGGTGCTGTTCATATGTACACAAGGGTTCCAGGTGGGAAAACAGTGTACCTGTGTGAACTGGAAGCGGGAAAAGAGGTGATGGCTTACGATATTGATGGAAACGGAAGAGCCGTTGTGGTAGGCAGGGCGAAAATAGAAAGAAGACCTATGCTCCTCGTTGAGGCGGAATACGAAGGGAAAAAACTCAGCGCTGTACTGCAGAATGCTGAAACCATCAGGCTTGTCAGGGGAGATGGTTCACTTGTATCTGTTGTGGACCTTAAGGAAGGTGATGAGATTTTAGGTTATGTGGAAGAGGCCGGCAGACATTTTGGAATGAAAGTGGAAGAAACAATACTTGAAAAATAGGGGAAGAGATGAACACAGCCTTTAAAGTGGGGCTATTTGTAATCTTTATTTCTGTTGTTGCAGGTTATTTAATTATAACTTTCAGTGGAAAGGAGTTTGGTGTTTCCACCAGGGAGTACTACCTGTACTTTAATGCCGTGGAGGGACTTTCCCCTGGGGCAGATGTTCAGGTAAAGGGTGTGAAAGCCGGAAAGGTGGAGAAAATAACATTTGAGGACAACAGGGTCAAGGTAATTATAAGGGTAAACTCAAAAATACCCATCTACAGGGACGCGAAGGCCTATGTGAGGACCCTTGGACTGATGGGAGACAAGTACATCTATATTGACCCTGGACATCCATCTGCAGGGGAACTGGCAGACAAAGGGGTAATAAAACATACAGAGGTGTATGCCTCCACGGAGGAAGCCTTTGAGTCTGCAAAGGATGTTGCCTACAAAATAGGAAAACTGGTTGACAACCTTAACAAGGCCCTTGAGGAAGGAAACCTTACAGATATGATAAGAAATATCAGGATACTTGCTGAAAATGCAAATAAGCTGGTAGTTGAAAACAGAGAAGGTATCAAAAAATCCATAGATAATATCGTTGCCATTACAGAAAGTCTCAGACGGGACCTTCCTGTACTGATACAGAAGATAGACAGGGTTGCCCAGAATCTTGAAAATATAACAGGTGAAAACAGGGAGGATATCAGGGAGCTTATAAAAAATCTAAAGGAAACCTCTGTTGCCCTCAGGGAAAAAACACCCCAGGTACTTGATGAGATTGCAGATGCGGCAAGGGTGATAAAGGGAACTGTTGGAGAAAACAGGGAAGATGTAAAGATTGCCATTGAGAAAATCAGGGAAGCATCCATAAAAATGGATAATATCCTTGCCAAAATCGACGAAGGGAAGGGTACACTTGGTAAACTTGTTAACGACGACAGTCTGTATGAAAATGCAAATACAGGTATAAAGGAGTTCTCCAAACCATTCTCTGTTATTAATAAAACAAAACTGGATATCATACTGTATGGAGAAGCACATACAGGGAACGAAGCCACAAAGGCAGGACTGGCAGGTAAACTCTCACCTGGGGAAAACAGTTACATATACGTGGGACTTCTTACAAACAGTAACGGGACCATAACAAAAAGGGAAGAGATAAGGACAGACGGTACAACAACACAGATACTGAAAAGGGATTACGGTCTGCTGTTTGATGTCCAGTACGCCCATAAAATACTGGAGTTGTGGAACAAATCCCTATGGATAAGGGGTGGACTGAAAGACTCTACAGGTGATGTGGGAATAGACATCAAGTTCTCAGATAACTTGCTTTTAAAGGCGGACCTGTATAACTTTGATAGAAAGTACGGTTATAATCAGCCTGATAATCCTGAGCTTGATATAGGATTTACATACAGGTTCAGCAGGAACCCATTATTCCTGAGTTTTGGAGGTTCTGACCTTCTGAACAGTGGTGTGATAGGAATTTATGTTGGTGCAGGATTTATGTTCAGGGATGATGATATAAAATATTTACTTGGCAGTGTTCCAAAACCTTAAATAATGGGGTAAATCATGGATAAAGAAAACTTTCTTAAAGATATACCACTGCTTGAAGGTATTCCGGAAGAGGACCTTAAAGAGATATCACAGTACTTTCACCTGAAAGAATTCAAAAAAAATGACTATATATTCTTTGAAGGTGACGAAGAGCCGGGAATTTACATCGTAATAGACGGTATAGTCAAGCTGATTAAGGAAACTGCCGACGGAAAAACCGTTATCCTCAGACTGGTAACACCTAAAGAGGTGTTTGGATGGCTTGTTATGGGGGATTCAAAACCCTCCAGTACGTATACTGCACAGGCACTTGTTGACACAAAGGTCCTGTACGTTTCAAATAAGGATTTTCTGAAGCTCCTGAACCTCTATCCAGCCCTTGCGGTGAAAATCACCTGTGATGCCAGTAAGATGCTCCTTGAGGCGTACGACAGGCTAAAGAGCCTTGCTGCGGAAAAGGTTGAGGGCAGAATTGCCAATCTTCTCCTTGAACTTTCCAGAAAAATAGGAAAAGAGGAAGACGGCAAAATAGTGATAAAAGCCCCTATAACCAGACAGGACCTTGCTGAGATGACAGGTACCACCGTGGAAACGGCAATCAGGATAATGAGTAAGTGGAAAAAAGAAGGAATAGTAAACACAGAAAGGGGTAAAATAGAAATTCTTGACCCAGATTATTTGGAAGACCTGATAGCCTGATTATACTATTTATGCTGCTGGCTGGAGGGAGGCAGTCAATGTTAAAACTGTGTTGCAAATCATTTCACAGGGTAATATAATTATATTCTAATATTCTTATCACAAAATAAATTTCTGTGTTGAGAGGTGAAAAATGAGGCAACGATGGATACTCCTGTTGGTGTTAACCATTACTGTGGCAGGATTTTCCAGAGAGCTTACCCTTCAGGAAGCTATCGATACGGCACTGAAAAACAGTTACCAGCTCAAGGCTGATAAAAGAAAACTAAAGAGCAAAGAACTGGAATATAAGGCAACAAAAGGCCTGAGATGGCCTACCATTACATTCAGCGAAGTCTTTATGAGAACAAACATACCCGGCTGGGCGATGATGAACGAACTGAACCAGCACAGACTGACAATGATGAGCTCTGCAAAATACGTTGATATGACCGCCTTTAACTATATGATGCCGGGAATGTTTCCATCCCCAACCTATCCGGAATGGAACAACTGGCAGACAAAACTGGAGTTTCAGGTTCCTATCTGGGCAGGCGGTAAAATAGGTACCGGCATTGAGATGAGAAAAAAGGAATACGAAGCAACAAAGTTTGATGTTGAAAGAACAAAACAGAAAGTCATATACGACGTTACAAAGGCCTATTACGGGGCACTTCTTGCAAAACAGGCTATAAAGCTTGCCAATCAGGCATACAAAAGTGTCAAAAAGCATTACGACACTGCAAAAACAATGTACGATAACGGCCTTGCCATATACGCCGATGTACTCAGGGCTAAGGTTTATCTTGCAAAGGTAAAAAGTAAAATCACAGAAGCTGAGAACCAGTATCTTATAGCCAAGAGGGGACTGCTCCTTGCAATGGGGATTGACGATGTAGACCCTGCACAGATAGAGGTTGTTGGTGAACTGGAGTTTACAGATACAGACAAAGATGTGAGATACTGGCAGGAAGTTGCCCTGAGGGAAAGACCTGACCTGATAGCCCTCAGAACAAGGGTTGAGAACGCAAAAAGATACGCTGACTTCCAGAAAGCAGATATGCTTCCTACCATCGGCGCGTTTGGAGCCTACCAGATGGACGACAAGAATAACCCATTTGGGACAGACGGAACAGGATTTATGCTGGGTATAGGGGTAAACTGGAAACTGTTTGACGGATTTCAGGCGTACAACAAATACAGGGCGGCAAAAGAAACATACAAGCAGTACTCCACTATGAAAAAGGGATTTGAGGAGTTTATCAAGTTCAGCGTATTCAAGGCGTATAAAGAACTCCTTACGGCAAAAGACAGGCTAAAGACTGCTGAGGATAACCTGAAGTACGCAGAAGAGGTCCTGAAAATAACAGAAAAGAGGTACAAAAACCAGATGGCATCCATGATAGACCTTCTGGACACCCAGACGATGTATGACCAGATGAAATTTGAGAAGGCCAAAGCCACTTATGATGCTCAGGTTTCACTGTTAGAACTTAAATATCAGGCTGGAAAACTAAAAGAAAACAACGGAGGAGATAGATAATGGGCAGTGTAATAAGGTTTTTTGTCTTCTTTGTGGTACCAATTGCGGTGTTCATCCTGTGGATTGGTGGTTATCTTTCACCGAGGGTTGAGCCTGGATATGCTGAGGAGGAAGTAAAGGAAGTCGTTAAACTACCAACCATGGTTGTTGAACCTACAAAGATTGAGGAAACCTACGAGGTTGACGGTTCTGTCGTATCAAACAACAACGCAAAGGTTGCCACAAAACTTATGGCAAAAATACTGAAAATAAACGTAAAAGAGGGAGACTACGTTAAAAAAGGCCAGCTCCTTGCAGTTCTGGATGACAGTGAAATAAAACAGAACATCAAGGAAGCCAAAGCAGGCCTTGAAGAGCTGGCAAAGGCAAGGGAAGAAGCCCTTTCAGGACTGAAAGCTGCCGAAGCAGGATACCAGTTTGCAAAGAGAACATACGAAAGATTCAAAAATCTGTATAAGGAAAATGCGGTTTCTAAACAGCAGCTTGAAGAGATTGAAACAAAAATGATTGGTGCAAAGGCTCAGGTTGATGCCATAAAAGCAAAGCTCAAACAGCTTGATGCCAAAGAGAAACAGGTTAAGGCAAAACTGAAATATGCAGAAATTATGCAGAGCTACGCATACGTGAAGGCTCCTTTTGATGGTGTAATAATCAAGAAGATGAACGATGTTGGGGATATGGCTGCCCCAGGAATGCCCATATTCATCATCGGGGACAAAAACCTCAAGTTCATGTCAATGCTTGATGAGTCTCTTATAAACAGGGTGAATATCGGTGATACTGTGACTGTTGATATACAGACAATAGGAAAAACATACAGAGCTGAAGTTGTTGAAAAAAGTAATAGCATAGACCCTATGAACAGAACATTTACCATAAAGGCAAAACTCCCCCATGATGGTGCTCTGAAACCTGGAATGTACGGTAAGCTGAAGGTGAAAATAGGGGAAGAAGAAAAGATACTCATCCCAAAATCTGCTCTTATAAAGTGGGGTCAGCTTGATGCTGTGTTTGTCGTGGACAAAGACGGGGTTGCACATCTGACATTCGTTAAAGTCGGTGATGAGATAGACGGTAAGGTGGAAATTATCTCTGGTCTGAAACCTGGCGTTGAAATTGTTGCATCAGGTGTAGAAAAGGCTTGTGAAGGCTGTAAAGTACGCTAAACCACTGAGAGCGGAGGTAAATAATGGACAATAAAAATAGAAACTACGGAATGGCAGGGAAGATAGCAAAGGCATTTGTTAACTCTCCCCTTACACCTTTGCTGGTCCTTGCTTCTCTCCTTATGGGGCTGTTTGCTGTACTTACAACCCCAAGGGATGAAGAGCCACAGATTGTAGTCCCTATGATTGACATAATGGTGCCTGTTCCAGGTTCACAGGCTAAAGATATAGATAAGATGATAACAAAGCCTCTGGAAAAAATAATGTGGGAGATTCCAGGGGTTGAGTATGTTTACTCCTATGCAGGGGATGGATTTGGAATCACAACGGTAAGGTTCTACGTTGGTTCAAATCCTGAGGATGCCCTGGTAAGGCTCTACAGTAAGCTGAACTCCAATATGTACAGAATGCCTCCAGGGACTATGCAGCCAATAGTAAAACCAAAATCCATTGATGATGTTCCTATCCTTTCACTGACTTTTTACAGCAATAATTACAGTTCTTACGAAATCAGAAGGTTCGTTGAACAGGTTGAGGATGAGCTGAAACAGCTGACTAATGTTTCTGAAACCACAATCATAGGCTCAAAACCAAAGACCATATACGTTTACTTTGACCCTGCAAAACTCAATGCCTACAACCTGATGCTTCCACAGGTTGTACAGTCACTTCAACAGGCAAACTTTACCCTTCCGTCAGGGGAATTTGACGAGAATAACTACAGGGTAAAGGTCAGAACCGGTGAGTTCCTGAAAACTATAGAGGATGTCAAAAATGTTGTTGTTACCGTTTATAACGGTAAACCAATATTTATAAAGGATGTTGCTAAGGTTTTTGAAGGTGAAGGTGAGCCTACAAACTACGTCCAGTTTGGTTACGGCGTCCACGGTGAAGGTGACAGAAATGAGATATACAACGCGGTAACACTGGCAATAGCAAAGAAAACAGGAAGTAACGCTGTTGTCGTTGCCGAAACGATTCTCCATAAACTTGAAGAGATGAAAGGTAAGGTCATTCCAGAAGACCTATATGTAAAAGTGACCAGAAACTATGGTGAAACAGCTACAGAAAAGGCCAACGAGCTTATAGAACACCTTCTTATAGCAACATTCTCCATCGTTCTCCTGATTGCGGTGACGCTTGGCTGGAGGGAGTCCCTCATAGTTGCTGTAACAATACCTGTTACACTGGCGATTGCACTCTTCCTGTCTGAGATGTACGGTTACTCACTCAACAGGGTTACACTGTTTGCACTGATATTCTCCATCGGTATTCTGGTTGATAACTCTATCGTTGTACTTGAGAACATACACAGATGGTTTGAGATGAGAAAACTGCCTCCTGATGAGGCTGCAGTTGTTGCAACAGACGAGGTAGGAAACCCAACAATTCTGGCTACATTTGCCGTTATTGTTGCACTGCTACCTATGGCATTTGTTACAGGAATGATGGGTCCTTACATGAGACCTATCCCCATTAACTCATCTGTTGCCATGTTCTTCTCAATGCTGGTGGCATTTATACTGACGCCTTATCTGGCAATCAGATGGCTTAAGCACGAAGCAGAAACACTGACACCTGAGGACCTTGAAAGGGAAGAGGAAAGAACTGCAGGATTCCTGGCCAAACTGTTTGAGAAGATATACCTGCCTCTATTTAAAAGCAGGCTCAAAAGGTGGATATTCCTCGGTGCTATGGGAATGCTCCTGGTTGTGTCTGTAGGTCTGCTTGTTAAGAGAGCCGTACTGGTAAAAATGCTGCCGTATGACAACAAGAGTGAACTGTTTATTGTTCTTGATATGCCAGAGGGAACCACAGTTGAGGATACATACCTGGTTGCCAAGAAACTGGCAGACTATGTGAAAAATGTAAATGAGGTCAAAAACTACGTGATATATGCAGGTGTACCTGCACCATTTGACTTTAACGGACTGGCAAGACACTACTACCTGAGGGAAGCTCCCCACTATGCAATGATAAAGGTTAACCTGATTGGAAAACACGAAAGAAAAGCCCAGTCCCACGAGATTGCCGAAAGAATCAGGGACGACATTTACAGAATAGCCAAGGAAAATGGTGCAAAATACGTTGCTGTTGTTGAACCTCCACCTGGGCCACCTGTTTTATCCCCAATCGTTGCAGAGGTTTACGGACCTGACTACAACGTACAGCTTGAGATAGCAAAGAAAATCAAGAAGATATTTGAGGAAACGCCTGGAATAATAGATGTTGGTATCTATGCAAACCTTCCACAGAGGGAGTACATACTGAAGATAGACAGGGAAAAGGTCAGAAAGTACCAGCTCAATGAAGAGGTCATCGTAAAAACAATGAGGGTTGCCCTTGCCGGACATGCAGTTGGATTTATCCATTCGGAGAAGGACCTCCACCCTGTAAATATCGTTGTGAGACTTGATGACAAAAGCAGAAACTCCCTTGAAGAGCTCCTTGCAATGAAGATTCCTACACCAAAGGGAGGAATTCCGATAGGTACATTTGTTGAGGTTGAGAAAGGCACAAGCCAGCATGATATCTACAGAAAGAACCTCCAGAAGGTTGTCTATGTAATTGCAAACATCAACGACCAGATAGGTTCCCCTGTTTATCCAATCATAGACCTCTGGGACAAAATTAAGGAAATCAAAACACCTGACGGCAAAGGTATAGAGCAGCTTCTTACCCATCAGCCTGAGCTTGAGGACAGATACTACGTCAAATGGGATGGTGAGTGGCAGATTACATACGAAACATTCAGGGATATGGGTATAGCGTTTGCAGTGGCAATCGTTGTTCTGTATATGCTTCTGGTTGGATGGTTCGGCTCCTTCAGAATGCCTGCTGTTATAATGTCCCCGATACCATTCACACTGGTTGGAATTGTTCCAGGACACTGGCTTATGGGGGCATTCTTTACAGCTACATCCATGATTGGGTTTATAGCCCTTGCAGGTATTATTCTGAGGAACTCAATACTTCTGGTGCAGTTTGCAGAGGATAAGCTGAAAGAGGGATACTCTGTTGAAGAGGCCCTCCTTGAAGCGGGAATCGTTAGAACAAGACCAATTCTCCTTACAGCGGCTGCCATTATTGTTGGTGCATTCGTTATCATATTTGACCCTATATTCAACGGTCTGGCCATTGCTCTGATATTTGGAACAGGTGCCTCAACACTGATTACCCTGGTTGTTGTTCCTGTCCTGTATTACATGATTGAAAGAAAGAGAGCCCTTACACTTGGCATGGCACCGGCAGTTCCAATAGACGAAAAACCTGAAAAATAAAACTTTCAGCCCCCTGGAAGGGGGCTCTTTATCAAAAAATTCATAAGGAGAATCAACAATGAGAAAAATCAGTATCATTCTCATATCTGCTGCTGTTTTTGCAGGTTCAGGTTATGGGGCAGAGTTCAGATTTGGAAAGGGTAGTTTTTCTGTGGAAAGTAACATCCTTGGTACATCACAGAAAATAGAGGACAGTATCACCACATACTCCCTTGTGGAGGAGCATAAAAACATCTTCGGAAGCAGACTGTTCTACAGTTACAACATCACCTACCTTTCATCAAGTAAAGAGCAAAAAGCCATAGACCTGTATAATACAGCCATAGACCCTACACCTGGATACCAGCCTGTTATGGAATACGAACTACAGGGACTTGATGCACAGGTGGACATCGGGCTGGACATTCTGAAAAATGAAAATGGATACCTTGGAATATCAGGCCTTGCAGGTATATCTCTTCCTTACATAAAAAATTACAACTCAGACAATAACAACAACACAACAACCGGTTATCTGCCTGACAGTAAAACAAAAATAAAAACCTACAGACTGGGAATTTCACTTAAAACGGCTTACAGGATTTACCTGAGAATAGAGCTGTTTGGATTTGCCTCATATGCCTACCAGACAGGAAATGTAAAAAATGATGCCTGGGGAATAGATAGCTCTGTTAACGGAACATATCTCACAGCAGGAGGCGGGGTAAAGCTGTATCTGGTTGACAGAAAGGTGAAACTCTGGATAATACCCCTCTCTCCAAAACTGTACCTGACACTGGGCTACAAATACGATAGATGGACAGTCAACAATGTAAAGATTAACAATCTGGCCCTTACTGTAAGGGAAGATGACCTTACAATAACTGACAGTTATGCATTTACAGGAATAGGCTATTCCTTCTGAACCTTCAGCACCATTTTGTAGGCATGACTTTTAGGAATGTTAAACATACGGGAGATGGTCTTTGCTATCTCCCCTGTTTTCTTATTTTCATCCAGTAACCTTTTGATTTCTTCCACAATTGTATCTTCATCGCTTTCTTCCTCAATCACAGGGTGTACGATAATTACAAACTCACCTTTCAGAAGGGAACTGTCATCTGAAAAAACTTTTATAAGCTCCTGCGGTTTCCCCCTGAAAAAGCGCTCGTGTATCTTTGTTAACTCCTTGGCAACCACCACATCAGAATCAGGTGCAAGCCGGTGGATAAGCTCCAGGGTTTTTAACACCCTTCTTGGACTTTCATAGAGGACAAATGTATAACCTGACTGGATATACTCCTCCAGTGCTTCTTTTCTGTGTTTTTCCTTCTGGGGCAAAAAACCTGTAAATAAAAACCTGTCTGTTGGTAAACCTGAGGCTGAAAGGGCGGTGACCCCTGCAAACGGACCAGGTATCGGAACAACAACAATCCCGCTTTCCCAGGCTTTTTTTACCAGTCTGTATCCAGGGTCTGAGATACACGGTGTTCCTGCATCAGATACAAGGGCTACATCACTGCCTTCTTTAAGGAGAGCCACCAGTTTTTCCGCGGCTTTTTCTTCATTGTGCTCGTGGTAGGAAATCAGCTTTTTACCGGATATGCCGTAATGATTTAGTAGCTTTTTCGTTACCCTGGTATCCTCACAGGCAATTATATCCACATTTTCCAGCACTTCCACGGCCCTGAATGTAATGTCCTTCAGGTTACCTATTGGCGTAGCAACAACGTAAAGTGTTCCCATTTATCTCTGAAGGGCTCTTACAGTTGTACTTCTTTCAAAAATACCATTTCTGTATACATAAACCTTACCTTCCGGTAATCCAGAAAGGTCGGCAGGGGAGCTTATATTCTTTTTTGTAAACAGTATCTTTTTTTCTGTGTAAGGGGGTAGAGATACCTGCTGAAACTCCCTGTTTATTCTGTTTTTTATAATAATATCAACCCTCCTGAAATCAACAGGTGTATTATTTGTAATAACTATATAACCTTTAAGCTGTTTTATACCGTCCTTGATGTCCATTATGTAGTTTATCCTCCAGTCTACACCTTTTACCGGATATCTGATTTTCAGTACCTGTGATTTTGCCTCGGACGAATTTACCTTCAGTGTAAGCTGCGGAGAAAAC
>JAADEU010000066.1 GCA_013153235.1 Aquificota bacterium
CTTTACATCGTTTGGGTTATACTTCTTTCCCATTGTGTCCACCTCCTTTTTTATTGAGTTTTATTTTTACACAGTTGGGTGGACACTCCCTATATAGAACTTGAGCTGTATAATTTATTGCGTTCTCCTTGATTTTCCTCTCCAGATTTCTCAGTCCAATTCTGTTAGGGGAATACCCTGTATCTTTGCCCATATATAAAGGTGATGCAGATAACGCTATTTTAGGTTTTACCCGTGATACCTTTTCGTTTATATCTGCAATTTAAGCCACCACAAGACAGTCGGAGATGTCTTCGCCTTGTATAAATTTCTTGATACATTCTACAGTCATATGCTTTATGTTTTCTGTTGCTTTTTCTGTGAAGAAAGCAACATGTGGTGTTATAACCACATTGTCCTGGGAGTTAAGTTTCAGGATTTTCATTACTTTATCGGATGATTTACCCTCCTCGTACTGGTTTAGCATGAGAATTTTTTCATCCTCAAAAACATCAAGTCCAAGACCGGCAATTTTTCCTGATTGCAGGGCTTCATAAACAGCATCAGTATCTACCACACCACCCCGTGAAGTGTTTATTAAAATAACACCGTCTTTTATCAGGGATATGGCCTTTCTGTCTATTAGATGGTATGTTTTATCTGTTAGTGGTGTATGAAGTGTAATAATGTCACTTTTTTTCAGTAGTTCTTCAAGGGGAAGATACTCCCCACCTAATTCTACGACTTCAGGGTTTTCCCTGATATCGTAAGCGAATATTTTCATCCTGAAAGCAGATGCTATTCTGGCAACTGCTGTTCCTATTCTTCCTGTTCCTATTATTCCCAGTGAAAGTGTATAAAGGTCTTTGCCCATAATCTCAGGCTGTATGGAATAATCAAGCCTTTCTGCCCTTTTTTCTATTTTTTTCAGTTTCCTGGTTAGACAGAGGATAAGGCCAAAAGTATGTTCAGCTATTGATTCCGGAGAGTATCCGGGAATATGGGCTACTTTTATGCCTTTTTGTCTACAGTACTCTAAATCAATATGGTCAACCCCTGTTGAACGGGTTATTATCAGCTTCAGATTGTCAAATTTTGATAGGGTTTCCCTGTCAAGACGGTCAAATATAAAAACAGATAATATGTCAGCATCCTTTACCTTTTCAGGGTCAGTTTTGTTTATAGTCTGCTGAAATTCCAGAATATGGAACTGTTTTAGGTTTTCAAGGAAATAGCTCTTTTCATCCTTCCTGACACTTGTAAAAACTATTTTCATTTCCACACCCTTTTTATAAAGTCAATAAGTATTTTGTTAAAATCCTGAGGATTTTCAAATGGAGGCAGATGGGCACTGTTCTTCAGTGTTATAAACTGACTGTCTGGAATGCCTTCGGCGATTTTCCTGACAATATCTGGAGGTGTAACCTTTTCGTCATCTTCTCCGGCGATGACAACGGCAGGTACGTTAATAGATGGAAGGAGTCCTGTGTTGTCCGGTCTTTCTGCAAGGGCCTTTAGAGCTTTTATTATCCCTTCTTCTGTGGCCTGATTCATAATACATTTGAGCAATTCCATTTTTTTCGGGTCATTTTTTGTTGCCGGTGATGTCTGGGCATCCAGCATAAATTCAATAAGAAAGTCTTTACCTTCTTTCTGGATTCTGTCGATTGTTGCATATCTTGCCTTTTTTGCTTCTTCTGTGTCTGCCTCTGCCCTTGTAGAAACAAAAACCATTCCGTCAATAAGCTCAGGATATCTTCTCCACATATCAAACATAATGTATCCACCCATTGAATCCCCTACAGGGATAACCTTCTTGACACCCTGGTTCCCGAGCTGGTACAGAATAATGTCTGTAAGGGTTTCGATTGTGTAATCTGATGGGAAGGTCTGTGTACATCCGAATCCCGGGTAGTCTACCGCCACATATGGTATACCTTCATTTTCAAGGGCTTCAAACTGGTATCTGTACATCTGGCTGTTTAATGGGAATGCGTGCAGGAACAGGACAACCTTTCCCTGATATATCTTCACCTTCCATCCCTCCTTTTTTAATTAAATTATAGTTCAAGCTGTATGTAGTCATCTATAGCATTTGCAAGAAATTTTTTTCCGGATATTATTGCCTGCTGTTTTGTTTCCTCTGCAAGCCTTCTTGCTTCTTCTTTTTTTCCGAGGATGTTTAGAATCCTGAAGAGAGGAACATTGAGGCTGTAGGGGTTTTTGAGTTTTTTTATGTGAGATTCAAGCTCTTTACGGGCTTTTTGTATTTCGTCGATATTGTCCCTGAACACCGTTATAAACCCGTTGTAATATACATACAGGACATTTTCTTTTTTTTCGTCTGATAGATTGTTGAATGCCCTTTCCATCTCCTCTTTTAGTGAAATCAGCTTTTTTTCCTTGAAGTTTTCCTTCATTACGATTTCATTGATTTTTACTATAAGACTGTGGTCCCTGGTGAGAATCTGGGGCAGTTCTTCTGCCACCTGCCTGTATTCTTCCTCAAATCCGAGAATGTAAATGTTTGTAAGGAACTGATTTATGTATTTTTTGAAAGGATTTTGCAGGTAGGGCTCAAGTATCGCAGGTTTCTTTATTGCATACTCTTTCAGGTCTTTTACCTGTTTTACAAACTCCCTTATATAATCATCAATATCCAGAACCAGGGCTATAAACGAATCTTCTATCTGGAGGTACGAACCGACGATGTTTATTATCTGAAAAATATTGTTTTCCTGGGGATAGGGAATTATTTTTTCCTCTATCATGTATTTTTTCAGATTGTATCCTTTAATCAGATAACCCAGGGCTTTTTCTTCGTCTGAATGGAGTTTCAGGGCGTATATGTACATAAACTGGTAAAAATCCATGGCATTTTTCAGATTTTCTTTTATGTAGGTAGGGTACTTATCGTAAAAGTCAGATATCTGTTTTATAAAATCCAGCAGATATTTTACGTGATAAAGTCTGTCGTCAAGAATCAGCAGTGCATTTAGCATTCTTCTCAGGGTGTATATTCGAATAAGAAACTCTTCAGGGGATGATGAGCTAAATTTTTCTATTATCCTGTTTCCGTAAAAAACAGACAGGTCAAAATTTCCTGAATGCTCAATACTGTCAAAAACAGAATCTATGACATGATAACTTTTTTTCTCAATATTTTTGATAATACTGGTTAAGAATCCAAGTGTAAATTTTAGTTCTTCTGTTCCATAGCCCAGGAGAATCTCCTCGTACTTATTCTGTCCAGAGGCAAAAATCTGGTTCAGGTGTAGGTATTCCCTGTAAAAGTTTTCGATATTTTCTTCTTCCAGTTTAAGGTCCTGTCTAAAACCCTCTAAATAAAAATTCATGAAATTATACCTCTATTATTCCTATAACAGGAGCATGGTCTGAAGGTTTTGGGGACCTCCTTCTTCTGGTCCACATGTCCACATAAACATCCCTGACCCTGTCAATTAGATTCTTTCTGACAAATATATAATCTATCCTCATACCCTCATTACGCCATACAGCTCCCCCTATGTAGTCCCACCATGTAAACTGCTTTTTATCAGGATACAGATACCTGAATGCATCGACAAAATCAGGCTGTATAACAGACATGAGGGCTTCAGATAGGTCTTGATATGGTTTCTTCAAATCTTTAAAATCAGGCTGTATAACAGACATGAGGGCCTGTCTTTCTTCCTCCATTACACCAATGGAGTCTTTCAATACATCAGGGTTCCATACATCTATATCCTCAAGGGCAACATTAAAATCCCCAAGGAGTATAACCTTTTCTTCAGGGGAAAAGCTTTTAACAAACTCACGGTATTTTTTGTACCAGTCCAGTTTATAGTAGTATTTGTCTTCACCCCTCAGTCCGCCATGTGGGGCGTATGTGTTGACGAACCATATTCCCCCAATTTTTGTGGTAAGGACCCTTTTCTGGCTGTCAAAATATTCGTCGGACAGGCCTTTTATAACCTGTTCCACAGGAATCCTTGAAAGGGTGGCAACACCGTTGTATCCTTTTTGTCCATAAACGATGGCCGTGTATCCCAATTTCTCAAAATCCTCATATGGGAACAGACCGTCCTCAACTTTGATTTCCTGAAGGCATAGAATGTCTATATCCGTTTCTTTTTCTGTAAGCCACCTTATAATAAGCTCTTTTCTTGCCCTGATGGAGTTAACATTAAAAGTGCATATTTTCATACCATACAGATTTTAAACCAGTCGATGTTTAATATAACTGAATAAAATCATATTACCACCGGCTCGAGGGGTGTTCCTGTCAGTACCTCACATCCATCTTTCCGTGCAACAACAATGTTTTCAAGTCTTACACCACCTTTTCCTGGAAGGTATATCCCCGGTTCTATGGTAATGACTGCATTTTCCTCAAGAATCTCTTCTGACTGGTTAGATATCCTCGGAGCTTCGTGTATTTCTATTCCAACCCCATGTCCTGTTGAATGGGTAAAGTATTTTTCGTATCCGTATTTTTTTATTGTTTCCCTTGCAGCCATATCGATTTCTTTGACAGGGACACCGGCCTTTACCTTTTCAACTGCCCTCAGATGTGCTTCCCTGACTATCTGGTATATTTTTTCCAGTTCAGGGTCTACACTGCCTACAAAGACTGTTCTTGTAAAGTCGGAGCAGTAGCCTTCGTAAACCATTCCCATGTCAATAAGCAGGAGACTGTTGTTTTTTATAGGGGTGTGAGAAGTCTCGTGGTGCGGTATGGCTGAGTTTTCACCAGAGGCAACTATCGCAGGAAAGCTCTCACCTGTTCCCCCTTCAAGGAATATGCTGTTTATTATTTCCCTTCTCAGGTCAAGTTCGTCAGTGGCCCGGGGTATGTAATCCAGGATTTTTTGAAATACAGCATCTGTTTTTTCTACAGCAGTTCTTATAATCTGTATCTCCTTTTCTGTTTTTCCCATTCTGAATCTGGTAAGGAATCCTGAATACCCTATCAGGTCAGATTTGATGTTTTCTTTTAGCTTTTTATAAAATGACAGGGTTACCCTGTCCTCCTCAAAGCCTATCTTCTTACCACCGTAGCTGTTTATTATCTCAATAAGGTGCTCAAGCTGTTTCTTTCCACCTTCTCCAAGGAGTATCAGTTTCCAGTCCTTCAGTTTTTCTTTTGCCCCTTCGTAATATCTGCTGTCTGTGATGAAGTACTTTTCTGTAGGGGTGAGAAGTATGTATGCATTTGTTGAGCTGAAGCCTGACAGATAAAAAACATTTGGCCTGCTGGAGAACAGAAATGAAGACAACTGCTTCTTCTCTATTTCTTGCTGGATTTCTTTTATTTTCAAGTTTCGGGACCTCCGTCTGTTTTTAGAAGAAATTATAAATGAAAAAAAGGGGTTGCATTTTTGTTATAGATGTATTATATTATTGTTAGTTAGCGTTTACTAACGATGCCCTGCTGGAGCCATCAGTGAAGGGGGTGTTTCACCCCCTTTCTTTTTTTTCAGGATTTTTAAAGAACAGGATAGTTTCCGTCAAAACAGGCTGTACAGAACCCTTTCTGTCTGTACTTGTTCGCAGATGCAACCATTCCCTCAAGGGAAAGGTAATACAGGGAGTCGGCACCTATATACTGTCTGATTTCTTCAACAGACTTGTTTGCTGCGATAAGCTCTTCTTTTGTTGGTGTGTCTATTCCGTAGTAACAGGGACTTATAACAGGTGGGGAACTGAGTAGAAGATGTATTTCTTTTGCCCCTGCTCTTCTAAGCATACTCACGATTTTTTTACTTGTTGTTCCCCGGACCAGGGAGTCGTCTATTACAACCAGTCTTTTACCTTCTATTACCTGTCTGACAGGATTCAGCTTCAATCTGACGCTCAGGTCTCTGATTTCCTGCTTCGGCTGGATAAAACTCCTTCCCACATAGTGGTTTCTGATAAGTCCGATTTCAAGAGGAATTCCACTTTCTTCAGAGTATCCCATAGCTGCAAGGAGACCGGAATCCAGTACTGGTATGACATAATCTGCATCTACCCTGTATTCTCTGGCAAGGGTTCTACCCATCTCTTTGCGTATTTCATAAACCCAGTCCTGAAAAATCATGCTGTCCGGCCTTGCAAAATAAACAAACTCAAATATACATTTCCTTGGCTGGTCTGCGTGGTCAAGTGGGAAGTAAGACCTCATCCCTGCATCATCTATAACAAGAACCTCCCCTGGCTTGATATCCCTGAGATATTCGGCATCAATAATATCCAGTGCACATGTTTCTGAGGCCACGAAATAACTGCCGGACCTGTTTTTACCAAGTACAAGTGGTCTAAATCCATAGGGGTCCCGGACAGCTATCAGTTGTTTTTCCCTGAGAATAAGCAGAGAGTATGCCCCCTTTACTTTACCCATTGCCGAAAATACAAGGGGCAGGAAGTCCCTGTCGTTTTTATGGAGCATTATATGGGATGGTGGTGGTTCTTTTGCCTTCGCAATCAGGTGCACAAACACCTCTGTATCCGAGGTGGAGCGGAAAATAGCCCCATTTTTTTCAAGTTCTTCCCTGATTACACCGGCGTTAACCAGATTACCGTTATGTGCTATTGCAAATGAACCACCGTAAAAGTGGGCAAAGAATGGCTGTATATTTTTAGGGTCTGACCCGCCTGATGTTGAGTATCTGACATGGCCAATTGCAAGGTCGCCCTTTAGTTCGTTGAGGTCTTCCTGTTTGAATACCCTGGTAACCAGACCCTCTCCAAGTTTTAGATTTATGTCATAACCGTCTGAAACGGCTATACCGGCAGATTCCTGTCCCCTGTGCTGCAGGGCATGGAGTCCCAGAAATGTCATATGGGAGGCCGCTGTATTATTAAAAACTCCAAAAACTCCACACATTATTTCCTTCCTGAATTTTTTTAATGTTTAACACTTAAATTTTAACAGAAAAGGGGGAGATTATCCCCCTGTTATTGATATTACTTGATTGTCTGAATCCATTTTTTCATAAGGTGGCCGTTTCTGAAGATATCAATTTCAGGCTCTTTTATGGATGAAGCCGTGATAAGGACCTCTTCGTTGGCGAAAAGAACAGAAATTGGTATAAACTTCAGATTTTCAATTGTGTAGAGCTGTTTTTCATCCTGGTAATTCTGTACAACAATTCTCTTTTCAGATGTTCCATAGGCAAGCTTGTCCTTTGATGGGGAGAGGCTGGCGCAGTAAACAGGCTTTCCGATTTTTATTTCTCTAACAGGTGTAAGGTCTGCTGTGAAGACCTTTATAGTTCCGTCAAGTGATGCGGTGATGATTTCTTTTTTGTCTTTTGTAGGTTCTATATCTTTGATGGCTCCTGCGTGTATTTTCTCGGATTTTACAGTGGTGTCAGACACCGTATCAAATACAACCAGATATCCGTCCTGTGTACCTATGTATATCCTTCCGGATATGTATCTTCCGAAGGATGGTATGTGTCCAAGCTCCTTTTCGGCTTTGATATTACCTGTTTTCAGGTCTGCTATTTTAATTTTGCCGTCTTTTGTAATGTAATAGAGCTTTGTTTTGTCTTTCGATATAGCCACTATAACGGCTTCCATAGGATACAGTTTGGACAGTACAGGGAATGTTGTTTTCATATCCCAAACGAGAATTTTATCAACCTTTTTTCCTTTGAGTTCGTCTGGGAGGGCGTATGCCATCCTTCTGATTGGTTTTATTCCTGCCACATAATGCCCGTCTTCGGAAATACCGTAGTTTATAAATTTGTCAAAGTTCCTTACATCTTTAGGGTCGTACAGGGAAATCTGGGGTTTGAACTTTTTGATATCCCAGAAATAGATACCTGCCTTACCCATTGTTACGAGGTATTTGTTATCAGGTGTGAAGGTGATAGGTCCGTATGCCTGTATAGGTGGAAGCTGAACATCCTTCAGAACGTACTTGACTGTAAATTCGTCACCTTTTTTAACCTTCAGAATGAAGGAGTCTCTGTAGGAATCCTTTTCCACAACTACCCTGTGTATTCCTTCGTCCAGTTCAAGGTTCTGTGGGAAGTTTCCTATCTTTTTACCATCTATATACAGGACAGCATCCTCAGGTTGTGCATCAAAGTGTACAACGGCTTTTTCAAGGTTTACAAATAGCTTTGTGGTTTTTCCGTACTCAATGTTAACTATTCTGGATGCTCCAACTGCACCGAGTTTGAGTACGATGTGGTGTTCACCAACGTCAATCTTATCTTTGAAAGGTGTTTTTCCTATAGGATTTCGGCCTTCCATAACAACGGCACCCTGGGGCTTTGAGTCTATTACCAGTATCCCTTTGGGTTTTGGATGGAATACCAGTTCAGTGGTGTGGTCAAAGTAAACCCAGACATCCTTTTTTCTCTCCATATCAAATGGTGAGGTGGCAACTTCTATAGTGTACTTGCCTTCTTTTAGCTCAATTTCCAGAGGTGTTTTCCCTACATGTTTGCCGTTGATGTAAACGTCAGCATTGGGAGGTTCTTTGATGACCAGTTTTCCTTTACCCTCACATGAGGCGAGGAAAAGTGCTGCCGCCAACAATAAAAAAACTGACAGGGCTTTTTTCATTTTCTGACCTCTCTTTTATAATTTTGGTTAGTAAAAACTAACATAACTAATTATAATATATTATAATATTTTACTGCTGTTAAATTTTTTTGGAGGTAAATTTAATGTCAACACAAGCCGAAACAGCTCAGTCCTGCCCACAGCCTTCATTTATGGAGACCCACAAATTCACAGTGCTCAGGAATACCGTTTATCTCATTGTTATCCTGGCACTTATAATCATACCTGAACTTAAGATTGCAAAGATAGACCTTGCCCATGATGAGGCATGGATACTTGGTGACAGGGTTTCTGTGGAAGACGGGCTGATGCCGGTTATCTTTGCCCTTGGTTTCTTTGCGATACTGGTTATCGTGATGAACCTGTTTAACGGAAGGGTTTTCTGTGGATGGATTTGTCCTGGCGGCTGGGTTGCTGAGATTCAGGATATAATCAGAAAAAGAATGTATAACCCAAGGTCTAAAACACTGAGCAAAATAGGTTATTACGTTGTTTCGTTGATTGTTGCAATTTTATTCCTTGCACTGTTCTTTAACTGGGTTACAGACCTGAGGGTTTTCTTCTACTCTACAAACCCGATGTTCTCATGGATGTGGGTTGCATTTCTCTCTGCACTTGTTGTTGTTTATTTTGAGGTATTTATAGGTAAAAGATGGTGCAGAACATTCTGTCCTACAGGTATATACCAGAAAATCACCCCTTATCACCACAAATACAAAACAACAATGGCTCCACAGTTTGACCTTGCAGACTGCGGAAGCTGCAGGGAATGTATTAAAAACTGTCCAATGGCCCTTGACCCAAGGAGAATGGCTTATATAAATGATTTCTATAAAGGAATCCAGGCATGTATCGTGTGTGGAGAGTGTGTTGATACCTGTAAACAGGTAATGCTTCCACAGTGTAAAGAACCACTGATGACATGGGTTACCCAGCTTCCAGAAAGGGACCCTGACTTTATTGCCGGAAAGGTCAAAAAATCCAGTTAAACATACGCCCCTCCACAGGGGCGGTCCTTCTTGATTCAACCCCTCCACTGATTTATTATTTAATTTACAAACATTACATCAGGGTATCAGGTGAATAGAGAGCTTGTTATTATTTCTTCCAGGGACCTTTATCTATATGTAATCTACGAAGATGGTGAGGCTGTTGAATTAAGAGTTGAATACAGGGACCTGCTGAAACAGTCAGGGAATATATACAAAGGCAAAGTAAAAAGGGTCGTTCCTGCGATGAATGCGGCCTTTGTGGACATAGGAGAAGACAGGGAGGCCTTCCTGCCACTAAAAGATATACACAACTGTAATGATGTAAAACCCAACGAAAATATAATCGTACAGGTAAAAAGGGCAGCGGTAAGCTCAAAAGGAGCCAAACTATCCTGTAAAATAACACTTCCAGGAAAATATCTGGTTCTGATACCCAATAACCCCCACATCTCCATTTCTTCAAAAATTGATGACAAGGATGAGAAGGAAAAGATAAAAGACCATATCCAGTGGTTACTGGAACCATTTAATGAGGAACAGTACGGTTACATAATCAGGACATCGGCTGTTGATGCATCTGACGAGGCTATAATTGAGGACTTCCTTTCATTGAAGCAGCTGTGGGAAAATATACAGAAGTTATCCAGAAAAAAAAGGACCCCGACCTTGCTGTACGAGGAATCCAGCAAAGTCTTTGGAATTTTGAGGGATTACGCAGGGAAATTCACAAAGATAGTCTCAGATGATATAAAAAAGCTCAAAGAGATTAAGGAATATATCAAAAAGAACTTCAAACAGGAAATAAAACTTGAACCCTACAGGAAAAGGAAGGTATCCCTTTACAGTTATTACGAGGTGGATAAGGTAATCAGTAAAATTCTTAACCCCTATGTCTGGCTCAAAAACGGTGGCTATCTCGTTATTGAAGAAACAGAGGCCCTTGTTTCAATAGATGTTAACAGCGGTAGCCACTGTAAACATAGGTCTCTTGAAGAAACCGCATACCACACCAACATAGAGGCTATGAGGGAGATTGCCAGACACCTGAGGCTCAGGGACCTGGGAGGCATTATAGTGATTGATTTTATAGATATGAAGGATGAAGAAAAGAAAAAGGCCCTTATAGAACAGTTTAAAGAAGAGGTTAAAAAGGATAAAAGGCCCGTAAAAATAAAAAGTTTCACATCCCTGGGACTGCTTGAACTGACCAGAAAAAAACTGGAGGATAGCCTGATAAAGCAGTTAACCGAGATATGTTTCTCATGCAATGGAAATGGCTTTATAAAAAGCAAATATCTGATTCTGTTTGAGATTGAGAAAAAAATCTCAGAGATGAAACCATTTATTAAATTAAAACTCAGGGTTCATCCTTTTATATACAGGGCCGTCAAAGAGCTGATAAATGAATTGAAACTCAAAGATAGTATTGATATTATTTCTGATATTAACCAGCATGTAAATAAATTTTCCATAGAGAGAGTAGAATGAAAAGAATCCTTGTGGCAGCACTGGTAGCAGGTCTTGTATTTTCCTGTGCAGAGAAGACGGTAAGGAAGGAAGAGGTCCTGACAAAAGGAATTCAACTGTACCAGAAAGGTGAGTATGATGATGCAAAGGAACTTTTGAAAAAGGCCATTTTCAAAGCACCAAACATGACGACAACAGACATAATGAAAGCCAGATACTATCTGGCCAATATTTACTACAAACAGGAAAATTATGTGGATGCAATTGTTGAATTTGAGGAATTTTTATCACTTTTCCCTACGGCACCACAGGTTCCTGAGGTTCTCTACAAACTGGCAGATGCCTATTTGAAGATATCCCCCTCCCCTGACAGAGACCTGACGTACGTCAGAAAAGCCCTTGAAAAGGCAAGGGAAATAGTAAAAAAGGTAAGAAAAATCGAATCTATACATATACTCGAAATAGCACAGCTATATGAGAATTTAGGGAAGTACTATTCCGCATCGGTTTACTATAACCTTGCATTTGATGAATATCCGGACCAGATAGAAAAGGACTATGTAATTTTCAAAATAGCCTACAACCTTGCAAACACAGGAAAGCAGTACAC
>JAADEU010000075.1 GCA_013153235.1 Aquificota bacterium
CCCACTTAGTTCAGATAAAACGAAATACGAACAAACATTGAAGTTTCTGCAGGAAAAGTTCTTTCTATCCCACTTAGTTCAGATAAAACCCGTTATTTTATACTGAATAAAAATTCCGTTTCTGGCAAGTGTTTTCAATAGTTTTACAGAATTTAACTTCGGGGACAAAATCCCCGCTGGAGGTAGTTTTTTGCATCGAACCTCCATTAATGCAAATATATTTTCTGTTATATGCTGGCAAATTATTGATTAACGCTATTTCACACAGAAATATATTTTCTGCTCAAAATGCAGCCATCTGAACCGGTAGAAGAATCCCCTATTCTGTTGACAGGTAGCCGCTTATAGTTCCTGGGAGCGGGATTCTATAATCTGTTTTGCCCTGTCAATAAACTCGTCTATTGTAAATACTCCCATGTTACCCTTTTTCTTCGTTCTGACAGAAACTGTTCCTGTCTGCCATTCCTTGTCTCCCACAACAAGCATGTAGGGTGTTTTTTGAAGCTCAGCGTCTCTGATTTTTTTGTTCATCCTTTCGCTTCTTTCGTCAACCTCAACCCTGAGTCCTGCTTCCTGTAATTTCTGGGCAACCTCTCTTGCATATGGGATATGCGGGTCTGCAACAGGAATAATTTTGGCCTGAACCGGAGAAAGCCACAGTGGGAGTAATCCTGCGTAATGCTCCAGCAGAACACCTATAAATCTTTCAATAGAACCAAATATTGCCCTGTGAATCATATAAGGTCTGTGTCTCTGGTTGTCTTCTCCAATGTAGTACATATCAAATCTTTCCGGCAGATTGAAATCAAACTGAATTGTGGAGCACTGCCACATTCTGCCAATGGCATCTTTTATCTTAACGTCAATCTTTGGACCGTAAAATGCACCGCCACCTTCGTCAATCTCATACTCAAGACCAACGCTCTCTATTGCTTTTTTCAGGGATTCTGTGGCCACTTCCCACATTCTGTCGTCACCAACTGATTTTTCAGGCCTGGTCGACAGGAATACCTGAAACTCATCAAATCCATAACTTCTCAGTGTATCCAGTACAAGGTTCAGAACCCCCTGGATTTCCTGTTCTACCTGGTCTTCCCTGCAGATTATGTGGGCATCGTCCTGTGTAAAACCTCTCACCCTCATAAGACCGTGGAGGACTCCACTTCTTTCGTATCTGTAAACCGTACCCAGCTCGGCAAGTCTGATAGGTAGTTCTTTGTAAGACCTCTGCTTTGATTTGTATATCTCAACGTGGAATGGACAGTTCATAGGTTTGACAAAGTAACCTTCTTCTTCAATGTGCATTTCAGGGAACATATTTTCCCTGTAGAAATCTACGTGTCCACTTGTTTTCCACAGTTGTTCTTTTCCAACATGTGGTGTGTATACAAGCTGATAACCCCTTTTTAGATGTTCCTGCTTCCATGCAGTTTCTATTTCATTTCTAATGATGGCCCCTTTAGGAAGCCACAGTGCAAGTCCACCACCGACATCCTCTGTGATAATGAATAGCTCAAGCTCTTTTCCAAGCTTCCTGTGGTCTCTTTTTTTGGCTTCTTCAAGCATGTTCATGTATTTTTTCAGCTCTTTTTCTGTCCAGAAGGCTACCCCGTATATCCTCTGGAGCATTGGGTTTCCTTCTTTTCCTCTCCAGTAAGCCCCTGCCAGTGAAATCAGTTTGAATGCCCCTGCTTCACCTGTTGATGGGATATGTGGTCCCCTGCACAGGTCAACAAAACCACACTGCTGGTACACAGAGATAGGTTCCCCTTCAGGAATCTGGTGTTTTATGATATCGATTTTGTAAATCTCTTTTTTCTTTTCAAAAAGTTCGATTGCTTCCTGTCTTGGCAGTTCTACCCTTTCAATTTCACAGTTTCTGTTTATGATTTCTTTCATTTTTTCTTCAATAACAGGCAGGTCCTCTTCTGTAAGCCTTTTGCCTTCTATTTCCACATCGTAATAAAAACCGTGTTCTGTTGTGGGTCCGATACCAAGGTGAACATTTTCATCACCGTAGAGTTCCTTCAGGGCCTGTGCCATTATGTGTGCAAGGGAGTGCCTGAGAAGCTCAAGGCTTTCAGGGTCCTTTTTTGTTAAAAATTTTAGCTTTCCGCTTTTTCTTATCGGGGTGTGTACGTCTATTATTTCCCCTTCAAGGAGTCCTCCTACCACACCTTTTATCTTTTTGCCCTCACCTTCAAGGGCTGTTATTATCTCTTTTATGGTAATACCATCCTCAAATTCGTACTGTCCGAATCTCTCTATATCAAGTTTTATCATCTGTTACCTCCCGTTTTTGTAGACTATTTATTTTATCACTTTGGTGAGGCATATATATATATTTTCTCAGGTTTTACCTGAATTACGCTGAAATTTTCTGTTTTTGATGGTTTTACAAAGACCTTAAGTGTATTTTTTCCCTCTTTGATATTCCTGCCGTCAACATACACCCTGATATTTGAGATGTTTACCTGATTGAGTTTGGTTCTGACCCCCTCAATAATAATCAGAACCTTTTCAGGTTCCACCTTTACGATTCGGACATTCTGGGGTTTGTTCAGTACTTTTACATCGGCGTAAAACTCAAGTCTGGTTTTCTGGGTACTTGTTATGTTCAGCCACAGCAGAAAAGCCACCAGTAAAGAGAGAATCTTCAGGTGGATATTATTCAGTATTATTTCTTTAATTCTTTTCATTTTTCTGCCTTTTCTTTAACCTCTTTTTTAGATTTTCAAAAAAGTCAGGTTTTTCTATTTCAAGTGCTTTAATCAGCATATTTCTAAGTGTCAGTGGGTCAAGGTCCCTGTAAAGCTTTCCATCAATTGCCAGGGAAATCTCACCCCTTTCTTCAGAAACAATAAGGGCAACGGCATCTGTTTCTTCTGTTATTCCGATTCCGGCTCTGTGTCTGGTTCCAATATTTTTTGGTATATTTGGGTTGATGGTCAGGGGCAGGAAGCATCTGGCAGATACAATTTCCCTGTCCCTTATGATAACAGCTCCATCGTGGAGTGGGGTCTGTGGGGTGAATATAGAAATCAACAACTCAAGGGATATTTCTGCATTCAGTTTTACACATCCCTCTGTGTAGTTTTCAAGGTCTATGCTTTTTTCAAATACTATCAGGGCCCCGATTTTCCTTTCTGCAAGGAATGTTGCCGCCCTGATAATCTCATCAATTGCTTTTTTTCTGGAAAGCAGTGAATATCTGAACAGTCCCCTTTCCCCTATTTTGGCAAGACCCCTTCTTATCTCTGGCTGGAACACAACTATAAGAATAAATATTCCGATACTCCACAGATTATCAAATATCCACTCAATGGTTGTAAGGTGGAGGATTTTGGCAACAAGCCAGAGAAACAGGAGAAAAAACAGCCCAATCAGTATCTGCCAGCCACGGGTTCCTATTATAAATTTGAGCAGATAGTAAATTATGGTGGCTACAAGTATTATATCTATAACATCATTCAGCCTTATAGACCTGACCGTATTTATAAGCCAGTCGATATTTTCAAACAATCCTGTAACCCCTGATTGTGTCAATTAAAGTGAGAAATTCTACAGTTTCTTTAACGTCGTGGGTTCTGACTATGTGGGCACCGTTCATAACCGCATATGCGGTGGCTCCCAGTGAACCGCTGAGCCTCTCCTCAGGTGGAACAGAATCCCTCCCTGTCAGATTTTTCAGTATCAGTTCTATAAATGATTTTCTGGAAATGCCGATGAGAATTGGGTATCCAAGTACCCTGAACTCGTTCAGCCTTTTTATTATCTCAATGTTGTGTTCCACATACTTCCCAAATCCAATCCCCGGGTCTATAATAAACCTATCCTTTCTGATACCCTTCGATATCCCGTATTTTATCTGGTTTTCTATAAATTCAATTATCTCAACAACCACATCGTTGTAATAAACCTTTTCCTGCATCTGGTCAGGCCTGCCTCTGGTATGGTTGATAACAACCGGACAGTCCAGGGATGCAACCATTTCTGCCATTTTTGGGTCAAATGTCATACCGCTGATATCATTAACAATATCGGCTCCTTCTTCAACGGCGGCCTTCGCGACAGGTGCCTTATAGGTATCTATGGATATTAGAAAATTATTTCCCAGTTCTTTTCTGACTGCCTTTATGACCGGAATGACCCGTTCCATCTCTTCCTCAAGGCTGACAGGGGCTGCCCCGGGCCTTGTGGATTCCCCACCGATATCTATAATGTCTGCTCCTTCTTCCAGCATCTGGGCCACCCTTTCCACGGCCCTATCGATATTCCTGTAGTAAATTCCACCATCGGAAAAAGAATCTGGAGTCAGATTCAGTATCCCCATAACGGCGGTTTTCTGACCCAGGTTCAGAAATTTTCCCTTGTAATTTATCTTGAAGTTTTTTTTATTCAGATTTACCCATTTTTCTGTAAGCTGGCGGGCATACTCCACCTTCCCTTCAGATTTCAGTCTTGAAACGAGCTGCTTCAGCTGGTCCTCATCCTCAATGTAAACCGGTTCTGTAAATGGGTCTGGGAATACAACCCTGTATGCGGATTTCTGTTCCTCAATAATATGAACGGTAGAGTTCATGTCGTCTCCTTCTTATTAAGTGGGTATCAATATATTTTATAACTTTTCCCGTTTATGATTTTTCTCAATTGCTTTTAAAATTTTTTCGTTTAAATTTTAAATATATAAAATAGCGGGAGAATAGATGGCTATCAGTCAGGAAACCATAGAAGAAGTTCTGAGAACAGCCAATGTGTACGATGTAATCTCAGAATACATAAATCTTGAAAGGGCCGGTTCTAACTACAAAGCACTCTGCCCGTTCCATTCAGAAAAAACACCCTCATTTATGGTTTCCCCCCAGAAAAATATATTTAAGTGCTTTGGATGTGGAAAAAGTGGAAATGCCCTGACATTCTTGATGGAATACGAGGGTCTGTCTTTTGGAGAGGCGGTTGTAAAACTTGCAGAAAAGTACAACATACCTGTCAAATTTACAAAAAGTGATGACAGGGCCGTTTTTAAACAGAAACTACTCCAGATTACAGAAAAAATTAAGGAGTTTTACAAAAATCAATTAAAAAACTCCCCTGAGGCCAAAAAATACCTGAAAGAAAGACAGATATCCCCATCAATTATAGAAAAGTTTGAACTGGGATATGCCCCTGAGGATAGTTCAAAACTCAGGGAGTTTGTCCAGAAAGAGGGTATCCAGATTGAGGACCTGAGCAGAATTGGACTAATTACACTGACAGATGACGGCCGGTTTTACGACAAATTCAGGGGAAGGATTATCTTTCCCATTAAGGACCACCGGGGAAGGGTTGTTGCCTTTGGTGGCAGGGTTATATCCGGGGACAGGACGCCCAAATATCTGAACTCCCCTGAGACTGAGATTTATTCCAAAGGAAAGGTTCTGTACGGATTTTACGAAGCGAGGGATTTCCTCAGGGAAAAGAAAGAGGCGGTTATTGTTGAGGGGTATTTTGACCTGATATCCCTGTATCAGGCCGGAATAAAAAATGTCGTTGCCACACTGGGAACGGCCATGACCCCCCAGCAGGGAAAGCTCCTGTCCAGATTTGTCAAAAGGGCCGTTCTGATGTTCGATTCTGACTCTGCCGGTAAAAAAGCAGTTATAAGGGCATCAAAAGTTCTGCTTTCCAACAGGATAGAGGTGTATTACTGTCCCCTTGAAAAGGGCAAAGACCCGGATGAACTGGCAAAAGAAGGCTTTAGAAAAGTAGAAGAAACCATTAAGAATTCTAAAGATTTTCTCCTTTTCCTTATAGACAGGGTAAAGGGAGAGAAGGATTTGAAAAAACGAAAAGAAATCATAGATTTATATCTTGATATTCTTTCTTACATGCCGGATAAGTATGAACAGGGTCTGTATCTTAAGGAGCTTTCCTCTGCCACAGGAATTCCACTTGAGCTATTTGAGATAAAAAACAGACACACAGATTTTGAGGAAAATGAAGAGGAACCAAAGCTCAATCTTTCAGGCCTGTCTTTTAAAGAAAAATTGATACTGAAAGGTCTGCTTGAACACAGGGATGAAATCTTGAGCAGGTTTGATAAGTTTGATAAAATAAATGGTTCTGCTTACTTCCTTTATATTATGAATGAGATATTAAACAACGGGGAAAAAGAGGAGTTGGAAGAGCTGAGGAAATTACAGCTGCCGGCAGAACCGGACGCTGTTGTGGAAGCACTCAATATGCTTCATCTTGAATGGCTGTCCCAGCAGAATGAGCTTGAGACCGTCTTTCTTTCATCCACAGACGATTCTGTCATCAGAAAAATCTTTATGAATAAAAAATCTTTAAATACAGGAGGAACGAAGAAAAGATGATGATGCATGAAAGGGACGACGTCCAAAAGCTGATAATTCTTGCCAAGGAAAAGGGTTACATTACCTATCAGGAATTATCAGAAACAATCGACGAAGACCTCCTCCTTTCTGAAGAAGAGCTGGAACAGCTGATAGAATACCTGAATGAACTGAATATTGATGTTGTAGAAGAGGGCAAACCGGAGGAATTCTCAGGTGAAAGTGAGCATCTGGGAATCAACCTCTCAGACGATGCATGGTCAAAAACAGATGACCCTGTAAAGCTGTACCTGAAAGAGATGGGGAAAATCCCCCTCCTTACAAGACAGGAAGAGATAATGCTGGCCAAGGAGATTGAAAGGGCCAGAAAAAAAGTATTCAGAGGCCTTTTGAGGACATCTTTTCTGGCTGAGAGACTCCTTGATGAATGGGCCAAGATTGCAGACGGTAAGATGAAGGTGAAGGACCTTATAAATGTGGATACACAGAATGAGATGGATGATGAAAACGACGAAACGGAAGTAATGGACAGTCTTACCCAGGAGTTTATAGCCAAAGGTCTGAAACTGGCTGAGATGTACAGAGAATTGAAGGACCTTGAATATGCAATCATAGATGACCCTGACAATGAGGAACTGAAAAAGGAGTTTATCAAAAAACACGCATCGGTAAACAGATTTATCAAAAGTCTGAATATCAAATTCACAAAACTTGATAAGATTGAAGACGAGCTGAAAGACCTCTACATGAGACTCAAAAGGAAAGAAAAGGACCTTAACAAAAGACTCAAGAAACTCCAGAAGATAGACCCTGATGTGGAAAAACTCCTGAAAGGTGACTACAACGACCCTGAAATACTGAAAAAAATCGAGGAAAACGGACTGTCCTTTGGAAGGTTTGAGATTCTCAGGACAGAAACCCTCAGACTGAGGGAAGAGGTTGAGGAACTGAAAGAGAAGATAGGAACTGTTCCAACAGAGTTTGAGCATGTTATAAACATCATTCAGGAAGGTAGAAAAGAAGTAAACGAAACAAAACAGAAAATAGTCCAGTCAAACCTCAGGCTCGTTGTTTCAATAGCCAAGAAGTATACAAACAGGGGTCTGCAGTTTCTGGACCTGATTCAGGAAGGAAATATCGGTCTTATGAAGGCCGTTGATAAGTTTGACTATAAAAAGGGATACAAATTTTCCACCTATGCCACATGGTGGATTAGACAGGCAATTACCAGGGCAATAGCAGACCAGGCAAGGACAATAAGAATTCCTGTCCATATGATTGAGACGATAAACAAACTTGTCAGGGTGGCAAGGTCTATGGTTCAGGAACTGGGCAGAGAGCCTACACCTGAAGAGATAGCCAAGAAGGTTGGTATGCCCCCTGAAAAAGTTAGAAAGATTCTCAGAACTTCACAGGAACCTATTTCCCTGGAAACACCTATCGGTGATGATGATGAATCACACCTGGGAGACTTTATTGAGGACAAAACAGTACTGTCCCCTGAACAGCACGTTCTCAGACAGGCACTGAGACAGCAGCTTGAGGAAGTTCTGTCTACTCTTTCAGAAAGGGAAGAACAGGTTCTCAGGTACAGATTTGGACTTGAGGACGATACAGAATATACCCTTGAGCAGGTAGGTAAAAAGTTTGGCGTTACAAGGGAAAGAATCAGACAGATAGAGGCGAAAGCACTGAGAAAGCTCAGACACCCACACAGGGCGAAATATCTCAGACCTTTCTGTGAGGACTAAGTCCCCTTTTCCGGGGACTTTTCCCCATATAGCTTTTTGATAATCCTCAGGTACTCCCTCTCAACTGTCAGATATACAAAAAACGAGACGAAGAGAACAAGGAGCACAACCATAAACAGGTTGTAAAAAACAGGGAGAAATTTTGCAGAGGGACAGTCTGAATCCGACCCTCCAAAACGGCTTACCTCAGGAAAGCCAAAAAACATAAAAATATAAATCACAAACCACATACCAATCAGGAACACGAGAAACGGAGGCAGTAGTTTACCAATCTTCTTCCTGTTTTCAATAAATCTGATTTCCTTTTCATCAAGCATTGTTATATATCCTGTATGTTTTATAATGTATTAGCATAAAAATGATAAAACAGCAGGGGTATTATGGCAAAAACTGGCGTTGTATTGATGAATATGGGGGGACCGGACAGCCTTGAGGCTATCCAGCCGTTCCTTTACAACCTCTTTTCAGACCACAATATCATAAGGATTCCCCGGCCTATCCAGAAACCTGTGGCATATCTGATTTCAAAAATCAGGGCAAAGAAAACCGAGGAGTACTACAGGGTTATGGGGGGAAAATCACCCCAGAAAGAACAGACGCTGGAGCAGGCACAGGCTTTACAGGAAAGGCTCGGTGATGATTATACTGTGGTTGTAGCAATGAGATACTGGCATCCATTCACTGAAGAAGCGGTTGAAAAGCTGATTAGGGAAAAGGTTGAGAGGGTAATACTCCTTCCCCTTTACCCCCACTACAGTAAGACCACAACAGGCTCATCATTTCAGGAATTTGACAGGGTATACAGAGAGAAAGGACTTGACATTCCTGTCAGAAGGGTAGAGTCCTACCATAACCATCCACTTTTTATAAAGGCCTGGGTTGAGAAGATAAAAGAGGATGTAGGCGAGGACTACAGGGATTTTTATTTCCTCTTTTCGGCCCATTCACTACCCCAGAAGGTTATTCAGGAAGGAGACCCTTATAAAGACCAGATAGAGGAAACTGTTAGATTGATAATGGAACATTTTCCCGGGGTTGCACATTCCATAGCTTACCAGTCTAAAGTCAGTCCGGTAAAATGGCTTGAGCCATTTACAGACGAAGAAATCCAGAGACTTGCAAATGAGGGTATCAGGAAACTTGCCGTTATTCCTGTTTCTTTTGTTTCAGAGCATTCTGAAACCCTTTACGAACTTGATATCCAGTACGGTGAACTTGCCTCCCAGGCGGGAATAACCGATTATAAAAGAGTAGGAACTTTGAGGAATCATCCTCTGTTTATACAGGCCCTTGAGGATATTGTAAAGGGGGAGTAAGATGGTGAGGGTTTTAGCTTTTATGGTGGCGTTTGGTTTGTTTTTCAGTCAGACTGCTTTTTCAGGTACCGCTGTAAGCGTGATTCAGGTTAAGGTGAATATTGTCCAGGCTTATAACCAGTTTAAAAACAGTTATAACAGTACCCTGTCAGAAATCAAAAAGGAAATCGGTACTATCGACAGGATGGCACAGTCCAGTCCAAGACAACAGGCTGTTAACCGGTACATGTCTCTGGAAGAAAAGCTGTACAAGAGGAAAGTAAATATCTCCAAAAAATACGAGAGATTTATACAGACTGTATCCAGATACCTCAACCAGAAGAAGGCCGATAACGAGCTGAAAAAAATGATTGAAGAGGAGCTTTCTGAGAACCACAGGAATCTGGAATCTGTTTTTGACCAGCTGATTAGATACGCCAACCTGAAGCAGGAGCTTCTTGAGCTTGTGGAGAAGGGAAAAATAGAAAATGGTGAGATTATTTTCACAGACCAAAAGGATGTTGACAGGTACAACAGTCTAGTCAGGGAAATTGATGCAACCATCGGAAAAATAGAGCAGTACTCAAAGGAATTTTCCAGATATAACCAGAAAATCCTGAACCAGATTACCAGACTGGATAATGAGTAGTACACAGGCAGACAGACCTGTAGTTGTTGTCAGTAGCTGTCTGGCAGGTAAGAAGGTCAGGTACGACGGCTCCTCTGTTGACGACAGGTACATAAAAAAACTACTGGGGTATGTTCATCCGGTAGAGGTGTGTCCGGAGGTGGAGATAGGCCTGCCTGTTCCCCGTAAAAAGGTCTTCCTGTACCTGTCTGAAAGGGGCAAGAGGCTTATTCAGGAAGGAACCGGAGCTGACCTGACAGAAGATATGAGAAGATTTTCCACATCCTTTCTGGATTCCCTTGGAGGGGTTGATGGATTTCTGCTAAAGGCAAAATCCCCTTCCTGTGGTATTACAGGGGCAAAGGCCTACCTCCGTCCAGACAGAAAAATATACGCAGGAAGAAAGAAGGGTATCTTTGCAGAGGCTGTTCTGGAAAAGTACAGGTATTTTCCGGTTACTGATGAGGTTATCCTGAGGGATTTCTACAGGAGATTCTCATTTTTAAACAGGCTGTATTTGTTTTTTTATTACAGGGTTTATGGTCCTGAGTATATCCTGTCGGAGTTTGTTCACATTCTGGAGTTATTTAATAAAAAAAGAACAGCAATTTTCAAAAAAAATCCGGATAAGGAGAACTTCATCAGAATATTCTCCGTTGACCTGACAGAGAAAAGATTTAAGCAGAAAATAAAAAACGGTGAATTAAAAAAATTTATCTCTTTCCCTGCTGAGCTTCTGGACTATCCTGCGTAGATATGTTTCAAATACATGGTTGCATATGCCCCCTTTGGAAGAAAAAATTCTATTCTGCCGGATTTTATAGATACATCCTCTGCCTTTAAGAAGGTCTTTCTGTAGTCCCCTTTTATTTTAAGGTCCGAAAGTTTTTCCACCAGCTCTCCCAGACTGAATCCCTCCTTCTTCAGAACCTCATCGTACACGGCTTCTTCATAGTCCTTGATTTCCACCCTGTACCCCAGTAGAGGCCAGAACCTCGGAAAGCTATCCATCAGGGTATTAAGGTCCGTTTCAGGAATAAAATATTTCAGGTTCTTCTCAACAAGGTAGTGGCCAAGGAATCTACCCCTGATATAAGCCATCAGGCTTTTATTCCACAGATGACTCAGGTAGGCATCGATATAAAAATTTTCAAGCCATCTGAGCTTTTTCCAGCTTCCTGTATTGTTCAGCTTCTTTAGCAGAGCCTTACCCCTTTCTCTGTTTCTGCTTATCCTCTGTATGTCGTAGTAGTTTATGAACCAGTCCTGTTTTTTCAGGGAATTACCCTTCAGTTTTATTGAAAATTTATTGCCTTTCAGATTTCCTATTTTTAATTTTTTTCTGACCTTTCCCAGGTTTATAAGACCGTAAAAGGTTCCCTCTGAAAGTTTTTCAAGAACGGTTTCCCCCAGAAATTTATCTACGGTTACATACTGGAATGTAAGGGCATTTTTATCCTTGAGCCCTGCATAAGAAAGGTTGTACCTGGCTGCCACATCTCTGGTGTTCAGATT
>JAADEU010000095.1 GCA_013153235.1 Aquificota bacterium
TGCACAGGCATTAAGACAGGCATTTAAGGCGTATATTTATAGCATTAAGGTTCCTAAAGAGCTGCAACTATACGCAAAACCAGAGACAAGACAACTGCTTATGAAAAAACCAAAATCAGAAGTGAGAGAAATCTACAACAGATTAATGAAAGAATATCAAAACGAAAAAGACCCTGTTGTCAAAAAAGCTTATGAAGGGGTAGTTAAAAATATCTGGGAAGTCTTGAAGACAAACCAATGAGTTTGCACAAGAATGTATAATACATCAAGTTCAAATTGCACCCCGTGATGTATTTCCTGGTCTAGGAATCACCATTTCTGGCTCTTCTGGTGCTTCTTCATATTCTTTTAGAATTTTATTTATACAATATCCGGTTAATGCTGCCAGCAATTGCTCGTGTACTGTATCAGGGTAGATTTCAGACCACTCCTTGAGCCTCTGCGTGTAAATGACTTCACCAGCAGCAGATAGGAACTTAATTTCCTTCTCAAGGAATGCTTCTTTATTTGGGTCAAACAAAACAACATCGTAAACTATATATGGAATTTTGCCATACTCTCTAAATTTTTCATATGCAAGTTCAAATGAAGGAACTATTGCAAAATACGCTTTTATATACTTCCCGTCATAAGAGCAATCAATTTTGTTTTTGTATATAAAAAACCACCCAAGACTGTCAGAGTAATAGAGCAACCCATATTTCTTATTATTCTTTGTTTTTTCAAGGGATGCCGCTATAGTGTTGTATATAGATATTGCAAGCTTGTAATCGCTTTCCTTTAAAACATTTATAACCTTGTTATCCCTATCAAAGACAACAACAACCTTATAAGTTCCGTATCTGCATTCTTTCCCTTTCTCTATTGACGAACCAATCACTTCCCACAGTCCTAATGTGGCCATACTCATTGCAGCGTGGAAAGATGCTCTTTCTTTAGCCTCAAAATCAGAACAAAATTCGTAGTGAAAGTTTCCAAGTTCATCAACGGACACAGGCTTACCAAGTTTTTCTAATACAGACTTTTTCGTTTCACCAGGCGATATCTTATATACATTTGAAACAGACTTTTCTTTTGCGGCCTTGACGGAACATGAGGAGATTAATTGCAGAGTAATTAAGGCAATTAAAATAACTGTAAAGATTCTCATTAGACCCCTCGTGTAGCGTTTAGATTTTAATTATAAAGTCAAGAGGAAGCCCTTTCAAGAATCAATACACCTGGGTGAAAACTGGGTGCATTTTTGCACCCATAAATTCCGAAAAATTCCAGAAAATTCCAGATAATTCCAAATGGACATTTTCTGGGGAAGTATTGATAATTCAGGCTTTACATTGATTTCAAAGGAATGTCCCCGGGCGGATTTGAACCGCCGACCTCGAGATTAGGAATCTCGCGCTCTATCCTTCTGAGCTACGGGGACAGCATCTATATATTATATATCAGTTCTTCTCAGGTAGTAGCTGTACTTCTGTGTAGTTGTTGTCTTTGAAGTATTTCTTCAAAAATCTATCCACATCCTCTTTGGTTACCTTTTCTATGTTTTCCGTGTAGTTAATGTCGTAATAGATATTTTCCGCCACCGATGCAGCATAACCGAGGGACTGGGCATCATGGGTTACCTCTTCCCTGGCAAAGACTTCGCTGTTAATGATTTTCCTCTTTGCATCCTCAACGACGCTTTCCGGTACACCGTTATCCCTGAAATCCCTTATGATTTTAAGAAGCTCTTTTTTAACAGTTTCAACCTTCTGTGGTTCTGTTATAAAGTAAAACAGGAACTGACTTGTTCCCCTGTGGGACAGATAACCTCCGTAGATAGCCTGTACAAGACCCTTCTCCCTGAGTTTCTGGTAGAGGATTGATGTTCTTCCACCGGTTAGAATCTCTTCAAGCACGTTTGCTGTGTAGCTTTCTTCACTTGTAACCGGTGGTGCCTGCCAGCCGATGGCAACATATGCCCTTGTAATCTGGGGCTTTCTTATCACCTTTGTTCTGATTTCCTCCTGCGGAGGTTCTAATGGTACCTTTGGGGGTTTATAGTACTTTCCTTTTACAGTTCCGAAGGTTTCCTTTATCTTTTTCAGCACCCTGTCCCTGTCTATATTACCTACAACAACCACGTAGGTATTTGATGGTACATAATGGGAGTAAAAGTACCCCCTGACAAGCTCTGCGTTGAACTTTTCAATGGTCTCCCTGTACCCGATTACAGGATGTTTATAGTTACTCACTTTGTAAGCCAGTTTGTTGTAAGTGTCCCACAGTACGCTTTTAGGGTTATCAAGATGTCTGTTTAACTCCTCAAGGACTATGGGCTTTTCCTTCTCAACCATTTTCTCCGTCAGTGATGGGGCTGTTGTCATCCAGTACAGGTACTGTAGACTCTCCTCCCAGAAGGGAGCGGCAATCTCTATGTAGTAAAATGTAAAGTCATTACTGGTTGCTGCGTTTATACTTCCACCCTTTTTTTCAACCTCGTACTCTATCTCCCCGGGTTTTGTGTATTTTGTTCCGTTAAACAGCATATGCTCAAGGAAGTGGGACAATCCCCTTTCCCTGTCATTTTCAAATACAGAACCTACACCAAACCAGACCTGAATGGCCACAGCCTCTGTATCTTTTCTCTCTTTTATTATCGCTGTAACCCCGTTGTCCAGCTTTTCCACATATACGTTGTTTATTAACTCCCCTGCATGCACCATTACCGTCATGACTATCACCACCAGAATTATTATTGGTTTCATTTTGCCACCGCTTTTTTCTCTTCTAATTTTTTATACGCCTCCTGAAGTTTCTCTTCAACCTCATTCAGCCATGTATCCCTTCTTATTATCTCATCTGTTGTTTCTTTGTGCAGAAGTTCATAATTGTGGAATCTGGTTGTGGTTTCGTAGTAATCCTCCACAATTCTGATTGAAGGGAAAAATCTGATTATCTGCTCGTACTCAAACAGATTCACCTCTTTTTTGAGGAGATACTCTTTTATTTCCTGTTTCAGTCTGGAGTTGGTAATAATCCAGACACCGCTGCATCTGTATTTTTCTTTCCCCTCTAAGAGCTTATCTATATATTTTTTCCCCAGTTTTTTTGCCTGCTGGTGGTCAACAAAGTCTATACATACCTTTTTGTCTTTGTCTACCTCAAGGATAAAATCTATGTGGTGGTCTTTAAAAACAGGTGGTTCGTATATTCTGTATCCCAGAATCTCAAACATAACAGAAAATGTCCACTCAAAGTCCGTTCCTTTCAGGGTTTTTAGTATCTTTTTTTCGTCCTGGTTCCAGCTGTAGTCCTGGATGTTGTTTTTTATGTGATTTATCCTGTCCCTGAAGTGTTCCATTTTTTGTCTGAACTTTTCCGCCCTCTGTATGTACTGGGAACGTTCTTTCAGATACCTGTCCCTGTAATACTCAAGGGTGGGAATGAGTTGTTTTTCCTTTTTTCTTTTTTCTTCCCGGTATCTCAGGTAGATGTAGTACCCTACGATTCCTGCAATCAGAAGAATCAGGGTTATGTCTATCAGCTCAGGCCTCATTCAGTATTTCCTTTAACGCCTCTTCATAGTAATAGTAGATACTGTCTGTAAACAGTACAAACCTCACCTCAGTAATATAGTTCTCATTTTTGATAAAATCTATGACCGCCATCATGGCTGTTCTGGCAGACAGGTCCAGGGGGCATCTGTAGGCGCCTGTGCTGATAGACGGAAATGCCACAGTTTTAATGCCGTTTTCCTTTGCAACCTTCAGGCTGTTGTAGTAGGCATTGTAAAGGAGTTTTTCATGGTTCTCTGTAAATCTACCGTGGCATACAGGTCCGACAGTGTGTATCACATATTCAGCCTTTAGATTTCCTCCTGTTGTGATAACGGCCTCACCTGTAGGCAGTCCATCTGGATAGGTGGTCTGTCGTATCTTTTTGCATTCCTCTAAAATAGCCGGTCCGCCTTTGCTGTGTATCGCACCGTCAACACCACCACCGCCCATTAATGTTGAATTTGCAGCATTTACTATGGCCTGGGTATCCTCTTCTGTAATATCTCCTATTTTTAAGACCAGTTTTGTACCGTTTATGGTGGTTTCCATGGCTGATACCGGTGGAAAAATTTATATTAAAATTATAGCAGTAAAATTAAGGTGGGGGATATGGAAGACTCTTTTATCTATCTTGGGCGGCAGCCGATTTTAGATAGACATAAAAAAATCGTTGCCTATGAGATTCTATACAGAAAAAGTTTTGAGGCGTTTGCAAAAGTAGAGGATGAGAGCTCAGGAAGAAGGAATTCTGGGGAAAATGATAAAATTGTGTGAGGACCTTGAAGCCGGAGATTTTATGGCAATAAAAGAGGAACTGAAACAGCTTGGTCTGAAGATGGAAGACTTTTTCAAAGCAGAAGAAGAGGCCGTTCTGTTTGTTGAAGAGGTAAAACAAAAAATTCTGAAAGGAGCTGCCTGATGTTGATAACAGACCTGTTCTCCCTTGAGGATTTTAAGGAAAGCATACCCTTTACCGCCATAGGAGCACGAACCTGTTATTCTTCAGGGGACCTTGACTACCTTCTGAACGACCCAAGGGTCGTAAGCAGGGAAGACAGGGCAAAATTCCTGTCAAAACTTGGCAATTACAAGCACTTCAGCGTATTTGCCCATTCTTTTGCCTACAAGGATTTATCACAGCTGGAAGATGGTCTGATTGACAGGTATCTGGAGGACGAGTTTAAAGGTCTGCCAAAGAAAAAAAAGGCAGAAATCGTTGCGATGAAAATAGCTTCAACAAAGTTCAAATCCCATTACAACCCTGAATACCCTACTGTTATAGGTGTTTCACTCAGGCATTACCTTGAGGATATGCTTCAGCAGAGTGAGGAGGAATATTTTAAGACATTTGAGAAAATGGCAGAGTACGACATTCCTGTAAAACCGCTTGGAAGCAGGGAAAACACAACCCTGATAGGTCTGATTAGGGAGTACGACGGGTATGGGGTGTTTTTTATAGACAATGTTTCGCGGACAATGACCCACCAGCTTGTGAGACATACCGCCCTGAACTACAGCCAGAGAAGCCAGAGGTATGTGAGGGAAGACCAGAACCTCCTCATAATTCCCCCTTCTGTTGAGAATTCAGACTTCAGATTGAAAAATCCGGACCATCTGGATGCATATCTGAGGCTTATAGGGGATTACCTGAGGGTTATTGAAGGCTCAGATGCAAAAAAAGAACTCCTCGAGGCTGTAGGAAGTAGAATCCGCAGTTTTGTTGAGGATTATACAGGGAAGGGTGAATTATCACTGAAGGATATTTACCTCCTTTTAGACCAGCTGGCAGAGGCAGTGTATGATACATCTGTCTATGCAGGGAAGGTTAAAAGGGAGGATGCCCGCTTTATACTCCCCCACGGCAGGAAAACAACAATTGTGGTATCGGGAACCCTCAGCTGGATAAAGGATTTCATCAAAAAAAGACTAGACCCCCACGCCCAGTGGGAGATACAGAAGGTGGCAGACCAGATGAAACAGCTCCTTCTGGAGCAGGGAATAGATGTTTAAGAAAAAAATAAAGCTTGCAAAAAGGGCAAAGGAGATTTCCCTTACCCTTTCGAAGCTTGGATTTTACAATATATACGAGTACTTTAAACTCCTTTTTGGTATTGAGGTTGACCCGGAGGCAAAGCCCAGAAAAATCAGGGAAGCCCTTGAGAAACTGGGACCTTCATTTATAAAACTGGGACAGATACTCAGTACCCGTCCTGATATTGTTCCTGTTTATATTATTGATGAGCTTATAAAGCTACAGGACAGGGTTGCACCCTTTGATTACCAGATAGTACAGCAGATACTTGAGAGGAATTACGGGGACAGGCTGTGGGAAATATTTGACCACATAGAAAAGGAACCTATCGCATCTGCCTCCATATCCCAGGTACATGTTGGATACCTGAAAACCGGTGAAAAAGTTGCTGTAAAGGTCAGAAGGCCTGAGCTTGAGGAGTTGATTCAGCTTGATTCTGAGCTTATGTATATGGTTGTTGATTTTCTGGAGAGGCATCTTAAAAATATAAAGGAGTTTAACCTTAAAGGGGTGATTCACCAGTTCAAAAGAACCACCCTCCAGGAAGCTGACTTTACAATAGAAGCCCAGAACATAAAGATATTTCAGGAAAACTTTAAGAACTATCCAGGTTTCAAGGTTCCCCACTGTTTCTACGACATATCCACCTCGGAGGTTCTGATAACCGAGTTTATAGAGGGAACGAAGATATCCGATGTTGAGACCCTGAAAAGGAAAGGACTTGACCCTGTTGATATAGCCAGAAGGCTTACAGATGCGTACTTCAAGATGGTTTTTAAAGACGGGGTGTACCATGCAGACCCGCATCCAGGCAATCTGTTTGTTCAGGATGATGGGACGATAGTTGCGATTGATTTTGGTATGATAGCATTCCTTTCGAAGACAAAAAAGAAGTACTTTTTTGATTATATCATCGCCGTGACAACCCTAGACCTTAACCTGGCCATCCAGTTCTACGAGGGTTTTAATATGTTTACCCCGTACACAGACTTTAATAATTTTGAGTCTGACCTCCAGTTTTTCCTTGAAAAGTACCACAATAAAAGACTTGATGAGATAAATCTCAGGGAGATGATAGAGGATATCATAGGTTTCATAAAGGAAAACCACCTGAGACTTCCCACGGATATTGCATATCTGGGAAAGGCAGCCCTTAATCTGGAAGGTACTGTCAGAAAGCTGGACCCTACATTCAACCCAACAGAAAGACTGAAAAACTTTGTCGGAACATCAACAAAGGACTACATAATTGAGAAGGCGTATGAGGTAAGGGACGCAGCAGAGCTTGCATTTTACCTGATTTTTAAGCTGGAGCATATTTACAGACTGCTTATAAGGGAGAGAATAACATATCAGATTGTTTTTAAGGACCTGGAGGACCTCCAGAAGTTTTACAAACTCCAGACAGGAAAAATAGCCTTTGCGGTGCTGTTTGTGGGTCTCTTGATATCCTCTGCACTGTTTTATATGGCAGGGAAGGAAACCCTTGGGGGTATCATCCTTGTAATTTCCTTTTTTATAGGGTTAATATCTTTTTACAGAGTCTTTAGATTTTAGGAGGAGTAAATGGGACTGAGGTCTTTTATCATACCTGCTGTTGATATAAAGGATGGAAAGGCTGTAAGGCTTTTTAAAGGTGACCCGAATGCCGTTACGGTTTACGGGGATAGCCCTGTGGAGATGGCTAAACAATGGGAGGAAAAAGGGGCAAAACACCTCCACATAGTTGACCTTGACGGGGCTTTTGAGGGAAAGCCCAGAAACTATAGAATCGTTGAACAGATAGTAAAAGCCGTTTCCATCCCTGTTGAATTTGGAGGTGGATTGAGGAGTTTTGAGGCTGTAAGGACGATGATTGATATTGGTGTTGAAAGGGTTGTAATAGGAAGCCTTGCCTACCAGAACCCTGAGGAGTTCAGGAGGATAGTAGAGGAGTTTCCTGGAAGGGTTGTTGTTGGTATTGATGCTAAAGACGGCAGAGTTGCCATTAAAGGCTGGCTTGAAAAGACGGAATTTACACCCCTTGAGTTTGCACAGAAATACGATGATATGGATATATGGGGATTTTTATATACAGATGTCAACAGGGATGGGGCACTGGTGGGACCAAATCTGGAAGGTACAAAAATACTTGCGGAGCATCTGAAACATCCTGTAATTGCCTCAGGAGGCGTGGGCTCTGTTGAGGATGTTAAAAAGCTCTACGGTCTCAGGGATTACGGGGTTTACGGTGTTGTTGTCGGAAAGGCCCTGTATGAAGGTAAAATAAAACTGGAGGAACTGGAGGACTGAAAGATGCAGATGATAGAGACAGATAAAGCCCCTAAAGCCATAGGTCCTTATTCACAGGCCATAAAGTACGAAAATCTCCTGTTTATATCCGGACAGATAGCCATAGACCCAAAAACCCAGCAGTTTATCGGGGGAACTGTTGAGGAGCAGACGGAGCTTATCATGAAAAATATAGGGGCTATACTGGAAGAAGCAGGCCTGAACTACAACCATGTTATAAAAACCACCATATACCTTGTGAACATGGATGACTTCCAGAAGGTAAATGGGGTGTATGGCAGGTATTTCACCGAACATAAGCCTGCAAGGGCAACTGTGGCTGTATCAGCCCTGCCCAAGGGAGCCCTTGTTGAGATAGAGGCAGTGGCAGGTATATAAAGAATAAAGAGGAGGTTAGGTGATGTTAAAAAGGCTGTTTATTCTTTTGTTTTTTGTTGGCCTTGGAGGATGGCTGACAGCCTGTAATAACGACAGTCCGGTATCCCAGACCCAGACAACGGTCCTTGTGGAAGCACAGCTTGTGGCCACGCTGAAAAGCGACCAGGTCGACACGGCACTTCAGACCATATCATCAGCAGGGGTAACTTCTACTGCAGTTCCTGTTTCTCCCTACGGGGTGTTTGGTTTTAAGGCTTTCAGGGTTGTTTACTGGACAACAGATGATAACGGTAATAGGGTAAAGGCCTCAGGTCTTGTTGTTTTCCCTGATACAGCATCCCTTGACCCCAATGCAAGGGAATACTTCCAGTCGGCTATTGTTTCGGACCAGCATGGAACGATATTCCTTGACAGCGAGGCTCCTACAAATGCATTTATGGATGATGTCAGAAAGCTCCTTTCAGGGGATACACCTACAAGCACCACGTTTGGCCTTGTGATTTATTACACAGGAGCATACGGATTTACTACCGTTATGCCAGATTACATAGGGTATGGAGAGTCTGTTGACCACTACCATACATATATGCTGGAGAACTCCCTTGCCAATGCCACTGTTGACCTATTAAAAGCTGCAGTTGAACTGGCTCAGCAGATGAAGGTCCCTGTTAAGAAAGAGGTTTATCTCGCCGGATACTCAGAAGGTGGATATGCAACTATGGCTGCTGCAAAAAGACTCCAGCAGGACAGCATGGGTTTTACCGTTAAGGGAGTGTTCCCTATGGGAGGGGTTTACGACCTTGAAACAATGGGACTTGGAATTATAAGTGCAGGTAATATGGACTTTCCACCATTCCCTGCATATCTGACATATGCTTACGGGGAGACTTACTCTGACGTTGTTCTTTCGGAGCTTGTAAAACCTGAATTTGTGGACCAGCTTACTGTACTGTTTGATAAACAGAAAGATGCTTATACCATTTACGGTCTGATGTTCCAGATTGCAGGAAAAACTCCAGGTGTTGATACATTCAGTGTTACAGACTTTTACACACTGACTGCACTGGACAGCTTTGTGAACAACCCTGACTATCCTTTCAGGGCAAGATTAAGGGAAAACAATGTTGATGACTGGGTACCGCTGATGCCTATGGTATTTGTACACTGTAATGGTGATGATATTCTTCCACAGACACTTGCATACAATACCTACCAGAAGTTTGTTGATTCAGGTGCCCCGGCGGTTCAGTTTGTTGACCCTGAGGTTGTATTTGGAACGGCATCCCTCGGTCATTCAGACTGTGCCGTTTATGCATATAAAGTTCTGCTGGGAAGCCTGTGTCAGATGGAGTATGGAAGCTGTAACTAATCCTTATCCATGTATATACGGGAGGCGGTTGTGCCTCTCTGCCCCTGGTATTTTCCCCTGTAGGGTTTTTCTGCAGGGGATTCCATCTGGGCAAAGACAAGCTGGCATATTCTCATGCCAGGATATATCTTTAAAGGCCTTGAATTTGCGTTGTAAAATTCCAGCGTTATATTACCCTCGAAGCCTGCATCCACCCATCCTGCATTTTCTATAAACAGCCCAAGCCTGCCCAGTGAAGACCTCCCCTCAACAAAGGCAGTCAGATAGTCTGGGAGTTTAATGTACTCCCTTGTTGTGGCAAGGATAAAATGTTTAGGCTGAATTACAAAACCTTCATCGTCTGCGACGACCTTTTTCAGCTGATTCCCCAGGTCCGGATTTTTCACATCAAGAATGTCTATCTCTTCAGGGTACAGTAGGAAATCATTGCCCAGCCTCAGGTCCACAGAAGAAGGCTGTATCTGAACCTCATCCAGTGGTTCGATAATAAGCTCACCCTTTTTGAGAAGCTCCTTAATCTTCCTGTCGCTGAGAATCATACAATTATAATATCATAACTCAAGGAGCCTTTTTGCAATCTCCTTAAGGGGAAATTGTTTCAGAATCTCAAGTGCCTCACTGTAGGACATATTTTCGTATTTCACTGTAAATACGCTATCACCTGTTAGAACGACAATAATATCCCCTGAATTTTCCCTTTTATTGTGTGAAAGACCGGCCCTAAGACCGTTAATCTTAAAGACCTTTATGTACTCCTCAGGTGTATCGGCCTCTGTAACCATTGAGAAAACGGCGAATGATGATGTTGCCATGGGACTTTTTATGATGCTGACATCCAGTCTTTTATCATCCCTGTGGTAGCTTCTTTCGACGGTCAGCATTTCTCCATAAACGGCGGTAACTTTACTTCCTGTTGGTTCCTCAGCCTGCCAGCCTTTAATATCCACCAGATACGGATAAAGGTCCTTATAAGAAAGGGCACTGGCGGTGGAAAAAACAATCAGAAAAGCCATTAATGTTTTTATGAATCCCATCTTGCCCACCTCCTTCAATTATTAAGTTGATGTAAGATAAAGAACTTTCAAGGATTTCACATCCTTTTCTTAAAACTTGAATTACAATTATTAATGCATAAATTTAAGCCGAAAAATTTTGTTAAAAGGGGTGAGAAAATTGCCGGTATTTATAAATCTAAAAAATGAACTTAAGAATGAGGATTTTATAGAAAGGGACTTTTCCGTGCCCTTTGATAGCCTTGACCTTCCTGAGGAGTATTCCTCAAAAAATAGGGATGTGGATGTCCATATGTACATCTTTAAAGAGAAGGACGGATATCTGATATCCCTGTCTATAAAAAGTGATGTTCAGCTTGAGTGTGATAGATGTCTTGAGCCTTTTAATATGGACCTGAGTGGAACCAGTAATATTTTTCTGTCAAAAAAGAAACTTTCCGGAGGGGAACTCCACGAGGATGACCTTATAGCAAGGTACCTTGAGGATGAGGAGCATTTTAATGTAAGTGAACTACTCAGGGAAGAGATACTGATTCAGACGCCTATGAAAGCCCTCTGCAGTGATAACTGTCAGGGTATATGTCCTGTATGTGGAAACAACAGGAATGAAAATCCCTGTGATTGTGAGAAAAAACAAAAAAGGGAAGAATCCCCATTTGCAAAACTCCAGGTCCTTCTGGAGAAGAAAAAATAAAAGAAAGAGGGAGAGAGGAGTCCATATTAAGGCTCTTGAGTAAAGATTCATCAGATGAAAACTCCTTTCTGCCGCCTGTAGCTTTCATAAGCTTGCTGTTTATTGTTCGTCGGGAGTGTCTATAAAACTGTGTAAATTTTACCATAGCCTAAATCCTACCCTCAAACAAAATAGAAAGCTGACCATAAATCCTACCCCATCC
>JAADEU010000084.1 GCA_013153235.1 Aquificota bacterium
CGCATACCACCTCGTATCCAAAAGTTTCAAGTTTCTCAGAATCCTTGATAGGTCTCAGGTACGGCTGGGATCTACCCTCTTCAAGGTCCCTTCTGATTTTCTTTTCAACCTCAATGGCCCTTTTGTACATTGTAGGTTGATTTCTCAGGATTACGAAAGTTCTCCTTCCACCTTCCTTCAGATACGAGATAAGGTCCTCCATCTGAAGCAGTATCTTCTCAAGGTCAGGGATATCATTTTTGTTAACCTTCCTGACGGCAAACAGTATTCTCGGTACAAAAAATCCCTCTTCATCCGGGGTGGTAACCCTTATGGATTTAACAAAATTCAGGAACTTTTTGAGCATATTTCTGTTTACAACATCATCCTTTATAAGAAGACCGAACTTGTTACCACCTATCTTTCCAAGTATATACTCAAGGCCAGACTCTTCCAGTTTCTCCCTGAGCTGTTTTGAGAACTCCCTCAGGAGTTTACTACCAAACTCGTACCCGTACATCTCGTTTGCATGGGAGAGGTTTGCAACCTCAAGGGTTATCAGGGTGTAGTTCTGGTCCTTATCCAGCTTCTCCAGGGATTCTTTTATAAGCTCAACGAGCTTACCTTTTTTGTACAGGCCTGTAACAACATCGTATTCGTAAAACTCCTGGAGTTTCTTATAGGCCTCCTCCAGCTCTTTATTTTTCTTGGCAAGCTCTTCCTGAATTTTTATAAGCTGTGTTATGTCCCTTGAAATACCCAGTATGGCAATAATCTTTCCAGTCCTGTCGTAAATAGGCGTTTTGATAACATCAAATATTATTTCTCTGCCGTTGGCAGCCTTAACCTTTTCAACGGAATGGGAAGATGTCTTGCTCTCCAGGGCCTTCATATCACTGTAAATACACTCTTTGGCAACCTCTGGAGGAAGGACCTCGATATCACTTTTACCGATAATATCCTCCTTTTTGATACCAAAAAGGTCGGCAAAAGCCTGGTTGACGTAAATAATTCTCAGGTTCAGGTCCTTAATCCAGATTGGGTCTGGCGTTGTATCAAGGACCTTGGTGAAAAGAACCTGAAGCTTATCCTTCCACTCCTCACTGAGCCAGTCGATATTCTTGTAGATTTCGTCCTTGAAGACATTTTCTTCAAGATAAAGGGCCTCCTCAAGGAGTTTACTAATCAGTTTTGAAACAGAATAGCCCTTCTCAACAGAAAGTTCTTTGAGTTTTGACAGCAGGTCTCTGTCAATTGCAATACTTAAAACAGTCTTTTTTGCAGCCATCAGGCCTCCCCGGCAAAGTTATTAGGTAAGGATAATTATTAACAATCTAATAAAAATTATATAACAATTATTTTAAATTGAAAATATGTTATTGTATATAATGTACTCCCTCCTAACAGGAGAATTATGCTACAAGTATTAAGTGCCCTTGTCTTTATAACTGTTATATTAATAATGGATATCCATTATTATGGATTGAGACAAGAGGTAAACTATTTTCAGTTAATACCAAATGTGTTGGTGTTATTAGCCATACTTTTGGGTTATTACTTTAGCCAAAAACTGAAAGATACGAAATCTGTTTATCACAACATTAATTCTGGATTCATACTTTTGATAATCTCACAGACATTTCTCGTTTCATATTTTTTAACAAATCAGAGTATTTTAACCCTCAGTATATTCGAGATATTTATTAAACTCCCCGGAGTTATTCTGATACTGGCAGGGTTTGTACAGTGGCTCAGGGTCAAGGAAGAAAGGGAACAGATGTTAAAAGAACAGGAAGAAAAATGGAAATCTATAGTTGAAGGGGTAAATGATATCATAATAATAATTCAGGACCGGCAGATAAAGTACATAAACACCAAGATAAAAGACCTCCTCGGCTATTCACCCTCTGAAATCCTTGGAAAATCTGTCCTCCAGTTTATATCTGAGGAGGACCTTGAGAGACTAACATCTAACAACTCAAAAAAGGTTCTCCACCTTAAATCAAAAAACGGGGAGGAGAGAATCTTTGAGGTAAATCCATCGGTAATTCCATACGAAGGTAAGCCTGCCTTCCTGGGAATAATGAGGGACATTACAGACAAGGTTATCAAGGAAAGGGAGCTTATCAGGGCCAAAGAAAGGATAGAGGAAATAAAAGAAAAACTCCACGAGGCACAGAAACTCGCCAGAGTAGGCTACTGGGAGGTTTACCTGCCTGATATGAGATTCTACCTTTCTGATGAGGCTGTGGAGATATTCTGTAGTAGCAGTGATAAATGCAGTTATGATTTTAATGACTTTCTACAGATAGTACTGCCTGACTACAGGGAGGAAATCAAGTCAAAAAGGGAAAAGGCCATTAAACACCACATACCTTACGAAACAGAATACAGGGTAAAAACCCCAGCAGGTATAAAAATAATAAGGGAAAAAGTAAAAATCCTCAAGGAGCACAGGAAAGACCCTGTCGTACTGGGTATTGTTCAGGATGTAACAGAGATTCACATTGTTTACCAGCAGGTCCTTGAAAACGAGGAAAGGTACAGAAACCTGTTTGAGTACTCAAACGATGCCATTGTCATATCAGACATGGACGGGAATATTCTGGATATTAACCAGAAAGCCATGTACAAACTCGGTTATTCGAAAACCAACCTGGAAATATTAAATATTAGAGATATCTTTGAAAACAAGAACAATAAAGTACATCCTGAATTGTTCAAAAAGCTCCATATCAACGGTTATATGAGATTCGAAACCGAGGTCGTTACCAGTGAAAAAAGGAGATTTCCTGCAGAGGTCTCTGCAAGCATATTTGAGATAAAAGACAAAAAGTATATCCAGCTTATAATCAGGGATATAGCAGACAGGAAACTTGCGGAAAAGGAGCTGAGACTTGCCTCAATTGTATTTGATAATGCCCTTGAAGGAATAGTTATAACCGACAAAAACGGGAACATCCTCAGGATAAATAACGCCCTTGTTGAGATTACAGGCTATGAGAAGAAGGACCTGTTTGGATGGAATATCCGGGAGATACCTATATTCAGGATAAAGGAGGAGATTATTTATTCAATCTGGGAAAAGGCCGTAAAAAACGGCAAATGGCAGGGTGAACTTACCGTCCTGAAAAAAAGTGGAGAAGCATTCCCGGCCTGGCTTTCCATCATACAGGTCAAAAACAAAGACGAGGTTACAAACTACATAGTTATGATTTCTGACATAACAAGGAGAAAATACAGGGAAAGGAAACTGAAAAACCTCGCATATTACGATAACCTGACAAAACTTCCAAACAGGGTGTATTTCTTCTCAAAGCTGAAGTATGTAATTGATAAATCCATTGAGGAGGGTTCACGGGTAGCCCTGTTCTTTATAGACCTTGACGGTTTTAAACAGGTTAATGATACTTACGGCCACGAGATGGGAGACAAACTCCTAAAAGAGGTGGCAAAAAGACTGAAAAGTTCTGTCAGAAAGGATGATTTTGTTGCACGGCTGGCAGGTGATGAATTTGTGATTCTCATTGAAGGTGTCGACTCAAGGGACGTACTGAAGAAAATATCAGAGAAGATAATTACCAATGTTGGAAAACCTTATTATATAGACGGTTACGAAATCACCATAGGAACGAGTATAGGTATTTCCATACTGCCTGATGATGCACAGGATATAGAGACATTTCTCAAACATGCAGACTTTGCCATGTACCACTCAAAACTCATGGGAAAAAATAGATTCACATTTTACTCAGATATCATCCACAAGTCTGCTTAATACTTTATAGACCTCACCGTCAGGCTCCCTGTCGGTATAGTAGTATCTCTCAAATTCTTTTACAAATCTAATAGCCCGCTGTTTTAGCTGTACATCGCCGATTCTGTCTACAAACTCCTCAAGCCCCTCATTTGGTCTCTTAACGTAACCGTATTTTTTCATTTTTCTGTAGAACTTTGAAAGAAGTCTTTCATAGGGGCCTTTGATTTTTATCTTTCCAATAAAATACAGAAGAACCACAAAAATAACAGGAATCAGAACAAAAATGGCTTTTTCCTTTATTATCTCCCCTAATCCCCTGATATCTGATAGAAAACTCCCTGCAGACCTTACAATCTCAACCTGCTTTTTAAAATCAAAATTTATAATTGAGTTTATATACGCATACTCAACGGCGTCCATAAACAGCTTTAGCTTTTCCATAAATGTCCTTTCCTTCCCTGCAAAAATCTCAGATGATGAAATCCCCGTAGGGTCAAATCTCTCCCAGTAACCATCTATGTTCACCTCTATCCATGTGTGGGCGTACTTCTGGGGCACTATGTAATAATCTCCTATCTGGTTATACTCAACTCCTTTATATCCTGCAACAAGCCTTACGGGGATACCGTTTACCCTGAGAAGTACCGCCGCAGCAGATGCAAAATACTCACAGTTACCCTTTTTTGACCTGAACAGAAAATCCTCCAGAGGACTATCTGATACAGGGAGGTCCTCCAGTGTGTATCTGTAATTTTTCTTCACATACTCAACAACATTTTTTACCGTTTCCCTGTCATCACTACCCTTAAGCTTCTGGGCCAGAGAATATATCTCACTTCCCAACCCCGGCGGAATCTGCAGATAAAACTCCTTCCACAGTCTTTCAGAGTATATCCTCCCATCAGGAAGGGAAACTGCAGAGTATTTTATTCTACTGGTAATGGTCCTGGGGGATGTAAAAACAAAATCAGATTCCCTTTTTATCCCCTGTCCATTAATACTCAGGGGTACATCAACAGCAGGGATGTATCTGCTTCCTGTAGGCTCAAGTATAACCTCCTGGTATACCGGTACAGCCCTGTTTTTAACGACCTCCTTTTCTTCAACAGGAAGACGGCGTGTCCAGACTTTGCCGTTAAAATGGTTCAGAACAACCCCCCTTATATACACACTGGCTGACAGCTTTTTATCAGACCTGATACGCATAGCAACAGATTCACTCTCCTGTATATCAGAAACATCACCTATTCCTACACTGTCTGAAAATCCTGTTGTACCGGCCATGCCTCCGGAAAGAAAACTGAAAACAGGCTGCTGTGTCCTTGGAAGAACAACAAACAACAGGGCCGTCATAGGCAGTGCCACAGCAGGAATCAGCAGGGCTCTCATAACGATTTTTTTGAATTCATCCCTGGTAAAGACAAGAGCAGGGTCCTGGGAGTAGTATGTGAGCAGTATTATGGCAAGAACTGTAGAGAAAAACAGCAGAATGAAGAAAACCATAAATGAGATATTTATTGTCAGTAACGCAGAACCTGCAAGAAGAAATACGGATATGGTGTATATCTGCATAAAATCCCTGAACTCTTTTCTTTCGATAAATTTTATTCCCAGCAGAACAAGGAGTGTCTCAACAACAGGTACAACTATATTTTCCAGACTGACCCTGAATATCAGTGTGAGAACGACAACAAGGGATATCACATTGAGAGCAATCCTGGGGAGAATCTCCCTCTCCCTTCTGTCATTAAGAATACCTGCCAGTGCAAGGAGTACAAAAATAAGAGAAAATACTGGACTAACGTACCTGACGACAGATAAAAATCCCAGAAAACCTATAAAGTAGCTTATCAGAAATACGACCCTTTTAACCGGTATCACAGCAGTGCCAGCTCCGTCAGTATTAATGCCTTCTGTCTCCTTGAAAACTCAGGTTTTATAAACTTTTTCCCGTACTTCAGCCCAAATGGAACACCCATCCTGTACAGCTCGAGAATCAGGTGGGTAGCACAGGATATCTTCTCCTCCCTGTTACCTTTTATCCTGTCCAGGTCTATAACAACAGGCCTGTTTGAGCTGTCTGTAAGTTCTTTTGTCTTTAAAACCCCTGTCTTTGCTGAAGCCTTCCAGTGTATATATTTTAGAGGGTCTCCAGGGGAGTAATCTCTGATAGAAACCATCTCATCATAAAATCCTGTCCTGTCTGTGGAAAAACTACCTCCGGCCTTTCCTTTTTTCGAAAAATCAGGGGGAAATGGACAGTTCATCGGCCGGGGATACACAACCACCGGAATTTTTTTATGGTACACAATACACCTGACAAAGAAATTGAATGGAAAAACAGAACATATATCAAAATGGTCAATATCTTTCCTGCCCCGTGTGTCGTATCTGTACATCATGTGAAACTCATACACACCCCTGGGGTCTATGTACGGTACGACATGTTTTTTACCTTCAAAACTGAATGAGATTAAAAAGGAAGGGAAAAATTTCTTCCTGTTTTTCAGTCTGACCCTGACAGGAAATTCTGTACCTGCAAATATCTCCTCCGGAAGGTCAACCTCAAGGTCAAGTCCGGACAGATTCCTACGGCCAAGGAATCCGGATATACCCATAAAACTCAGCATTGCCGCAACTATCAGGTAGACCAGATTATTCCCTGTGTTAACCGCCGAAACTCCCAGCAGAATTGTAAGCCCTATGTATATCCATCCGGCCTTTGTTATTCTAATCAGGCCGGGACTGGTATATTTTCCAGTACCGATAGCACAAGCTCCTGATGGTCTGTATTTTCATAAACCTCGTGGAGAACAACCCTGTGGGGAACTGTATACGGCAGAAGGGTTTTGATATCCTCCGGTATAACATAATCCCTTCCATTAAAATAGGCATTCGTTTTTGCAGTTTTTGCTATTGTAAGGGTTCCCCTTATTGAAAGTCCTGCAGAAAAGTACTTTGAACTCCTTGTTGCATTTGCGATATCCAGTATGTACTCAATGATTTTATCAGATAGATAAACCTTCTCCACCTCCTGCTGGATTTTTATAACCTCATCCCTGTCCATCAGAGGCTCAAGTGAATAAAGCTCCTCCCTTTTACTTCCACCTTTAAGTATCTCCCTTTCTGCTTCCCTCGATGGATAACCTATGCTTATTTTCATCATGAATCTGTCCATCTGTGATTCTGGAAGGGGAAATGTTCCGTACTGCTCCACCGGATTCTGGGTAGCTATTACGAAAAACGGTTTTGGGAGCTTATATGTTTCCCCCTCAACTGTGACCTGTTTTTCCCCCATAGCCTCAAGGAGGGCACTCTGGGTTTTTGGTGTTGCCCTGTTTATCTCATCCACAAGAACTATGTTGTTGAATATAGGACCCCTATGGAATTCAAATTTTCCTGTCTGCTTGTTGTATATGGATACACCTGTGATATCTGTTGGAAGGAGGTCACTGGTGGCCTGGATTCTACCAAAAGAAAGACCTGTAATCCTTGCAAGTCCTATGGCCAGTGTTGTCTTTCCAAGACCAGGCAGGTCCTCAATCAGAAGATGTCCGTTTGAGAAAAATGTTATCAGGGAAAGCCTTAGAGCCTCCTCCTTTCCCTGAAGAAAACCTGATAAAATACGGATAATCTCTTTGATTTTCTCATTTTTCAGTTCCATTAAATTCCCCTAAAGCGTTATATTATCTATCAGTCTTGTATCCCCAACATATACAGCCAGTGCTATCACATCACCTTTCTCAACCCTTTTTTTCGGCTGAAGAGTCTTTGGGTCAACAATTTCTATATATTGAATATCCCTGATATGGGGATAAGATTGAATGATTTGTCTCATCTTTTGTTTTATTTTTTCCGGGTCTGTTTCCCCTTTCTCAAAAATTTCCTTTGCCGTAAACAGGGCCCTGCTCAGGGACAATGCAGATTCCCTCTCCTCAGGAGACAGGTATTTATTCCTCGAGGACATGGCAAGACCGTCTTCTTCCCTGATAATAGGACAGCCTATAATCTGGACATCCATATTCAGGTCTTCAACCATCTTTTTTATTACCACGTACTGCTGGTAATCCTTTTTACCAAAATATGCCCTGTCAGGCTGAACTATGTTGAACAGTTTCATAACCACGGTGGTTACACCTTTAAAATGTCCCGGTCTGAAAGCACCACACAACCCCTCTGTAAGACCTTCAACAACAACATATGTGGAGTAGCCCTCAGGATACATCTGCCTAACATCGGGATAAAAAAGATAATCAACCCCTTCCCTTTTGCATATCTCAATATCCCTCTCCAGGTCCCTGGGGTACCTGTCAAGGTCCTCATTTTTCCCAAACTGTATCGGATTTACAAATATACTGACAACAGTTATGTCGTTATCCTTTCTTGAACACCTTATCAGGGAAACATGCCCTTCATGAAGGTACCCCATGGTTGGAACAAAACCGATGGATTTACCCTCTTTTTTCAGGCTTTTTACGGTCTCTCTCATTCTGGAAATGTCCGTTATCAGCAATCTCTACCTCCTGTGAATTATAATAGATATAGTTTTAAATAAAATATGGGGTTTGTAAATGATTACAAAAATACTGTGGGAAGCCTTTTCTGTTGCACTTCTCCTTTACGGTTCCTATCTGATTTATGTTTTTCTCTGGTTTTCAGCTGTGAGGATATGGGATGTCAACATCACAACGGCAAAGTTAATTTCAGGATTGATTGTGGGAATTATTCTTTTATATTCATCTATAAGATGGTTTATGAAAAAGAAACAGGAGCTTAAAAGGGAGGAAGAGGCGGAAAAAGCTTGAGAAGGGGGTTTTTATGCTCATAGAAATAGAAGAAAACACCTTTTTAAACACAGATATGATAGTGGCTGTAGAGCTAATAACCATCAGCTCTGAGCCCTACGGGGAGACTTACCAGTGGGTTTTCTACACATCATCAACAGGTGACAAATCTGTTTTCCACAGCAGAATATTCGATGACAGGGATGAGGCTGTAAGATGGTTTGAGGAGCTTAAATACTACATAGAGCATAAATAAAATGGAAAAAGAACTTGAGTACATCAGGAAGGTCCTTGACAACTCTCCTGATATTATCTTCACCATCTCACGGGAAGGAAAAATCCGGTACGTGAACAACACATTCACCAGATACCTGGGATACACAGGAGAGGAAGCAAAGAAACTCCATATTCTGGACCTTCTTGAGAACAGAGAAGCTTACGAAGTATGTAAGAAACTTGTAAAGGAAGAGGGTTTCTGTCCTGACCAGGAGGTGTTCCTGAAAGCAAAATCAGGGAAAAAAGTCAAGGTTATAAAAAGGGTCAGGGCTCTGAGAAACGAGCATGGAGAGATTGAGGAGATAATCGTCAATGCAAGGGACCTTACGTATCTGGACATTCTGAAAGAAAAGCTGGAAGAGTACGCAGAGGCCCTTGAGTTTCTTATAGAAAAAAGAACAGAAGAACTCAGGGGAATGAAAACCTTTTTAGAAGATGTCCTCAAAAGCGTTCCTGACATGCTGATTGTGATAAACGAAGAAAACCATGTGGTTCTAAACAACAAGGCTGCAGAATCCATTCTGGAGAACAACGGTGATTTTATGAACCGAGTGTATATCGTTGACAGGGAGAATAACGAGATAAACCTGTCCCTGTTTCTGAAAAAAGAAAAACTCCAGAGTATTTACAGAACATACAACTGTTTTTACAAAAAGAACTCAGAAAAGATTCCCTTTTACATAGTTATTTCCCCTATAATACAGGAAAGCAGCACAAGGGGTTTTATAATACTGCTAAAGGACATTTCAGATGTCAGAAGTAAGGAGGAAAAACTCCTCCTCTACAAAACAATCTTCGACAACACCCTTGATGCAATAGGAATCGTAGACAGTGAAGGAAGGTATGTTGACCAAAATAAATCAAATGAGGAGCTTTTAGGTTACTCAATAGAAGAGATAAAAGGCAAACCGTTTAACCAGTATCTGCGGATTAAAGATGCTGAAAAAACATGGGAAAAGCTGAAGAAAGAAGGCCGGCTCAGATTTATCGCCACCATAACAAACAGAAAAGGGGAAGAGAGGTATCTAGATATTGTTGCAATGGCAGTAAAAGACAGGTACGGCAGGGACAGGTACTACGTTGGAATAAAAAGGGATATTACAGACCTTATAAAAAGGGAGAAGGAGCTTGAGGAGCTGAACAAACAGCTTGAAAGGAGACTTTACACAGACCCACTTACCGACCTTCCAAACAGGATAAAGCTGATAGAAGACCTGAAAAATGTGGGCAGTCCAAAGCTGGCAATTCTCAATATAGACGACTTTAAGGAAATAAATGATTTCTACGGGTATCAGGTAGGCGACTATATACTGAAGGAACTGGGAAGCAGAATCAAAAAGCTGCTGCCACAGACCGGCTTTAATGTTTATAAGCTTTCAGGGGACGAATTTGCAGTACTGGCACTGCGATACATACAGTCTGCAGAATTTGAGAGGGTAATTAATTACATCATTTACAGCATACAGGAGAGTCCGGTCAGAATTAATGATTACGAGATTCACCTGAGCCTGACAGCAGGTATTTCACTGGAGAACCACAATATCCTGAACAAGGCCGATATGGCACTCAAATACGCCAAAGAAAATAAAAAACCTGTGGTTTATTACAGCGAAAAACTCCAGATGAAGGAACTTTATGAAACAAACATCCTGATAACAAGGAAAATAAAGGAAGCCCTGAAAGATGAGAGAATCTCCGTTTACTACCAGCCTATATTCAACAATCAGACCGGAAAAGCAGAAAAGTTTGAATCTCTGGTAAGAATAACAGATATAGATGGAAGAATTATACTTCCCGGTGAGTTCCTGGAGGTTGCCAAAAAAGCCCGCCTCTATCCGGAAATAGCAAAGAGGGTAATAAAAACAACATTTGAAAACTTCAGGGAACTCCCTGTTGAATTTACACTGAACCTGTCTGTAAAGGATATCGAAAACAGGGAAATAACAGAGCTGATTTTTGAGTACCTGAGTGATGAAAGGTACAGTGGAAGGGCCATTTTTGAGATACTGGAATCTGAAGGTATGGAAAATTACGAGGAGGTATCTGCATTTATAAAAGAGGTCAAGAATTTAGGTGGAAAGATATCCCTTGATGATTTTGGTGCCGGATACTCAAACTTTGAGTACATCCTGAAACTGGATGTTGATTATCTCAAAATCGATGCCTCCCTTATAAAAAATATCCACACAGACCTTTATTCACAGATTATAGTGGAAACAATTGTAGGCTTTGCAAAGAGACTTGGAATCAGAACTATTGCCGAATTCGTTCATAACGAGGATGTACACGACCTTGTAAAATCCCTGGGTATAGATTACTCACAGGGCTATGCCCTTGGTAAACCGGTACCATTTGAGAAAATCAGTTCATTTCTTTGAGAAATAACTCCTGTCCTCTGTCCTTTTTTTAAGGTCCACAACAAAGACAGCGGCCTGGGCACCGTTTATAATCCTGTGGTCAAATGTAAATGTTACCGTTATTATCCCGTTAACCGCCGTTCCAACCCCTGCAATACCACAGTGGAACGGGGGTAAAACAGCATCAAACTTTTTAATTCCAAACATCCCCAGATTCGATATGGAAAAGGTTGCACCCTGTATATCCTCAACTGATAACCTTTTATTTTCAGCCTTTTCTTTGAGCTGTTTAAGCCTTGAGTACACCT
>JAADEU010000068.1 GCA_013153235.1 Aquificota bacterium
CTTTCAAATAATCTTTCTTCTACAGCATGGGCAAGTGTAGATTTCCCACTTCCAGACAGGCCTGTAAACCACAGAATTGCCGACCTGTGTCCTTTCAGTCGCTGTCTGTCTTCTTTTGTTATTGTTCCTCTGTGGGGCATTATAAACCTTTTTTTCTCTGACATTTAAACCTCCTGAAGAAACAAAAAATATAATAAAGATATACATATTATCGCATATATAAATGACAGTGGTAACCCAACCTTTATAAAATCTTTAAACCTGTAATTTCCAACTCCATATACCATAAGATTCGTCTGATATCCTATCGGTGTAACAAAGCTTGCCGAAGCACCGAAAGCCACTGCCAGTATAAATGCGGTAGGTTCTACAGAAAAACTTTCGGCTAAAGATACTGCAACAGGAAATGCTATTGAAGCTGCAGCTATATTTGTGATGAATTCCGTTAATACATTTGTAAAAAGATATATTCCAATAAGAGCACCAATTATTCCAAGTGGTGAAAGGACACCCTCAACCATGCCGGCCAGAAGGTCCGCTGTTCCCGTTACATGCATGGCTGTACCTATGGCAAGGGAAAGAGCAGCAATAATTATTAGGCTTATGTCCAGCCCTTTTTTTATCTCCGAGTAAGATGTAAATCTGAAAATCACAAATCCAGCGATTAAAATTAGTAATCCGGTAAACAAAGATATAAAACCAAGAGCTGACAGAATAATAACTCCCAGAAAACTCAGAAAAACCAGATTTCCCTTTTTCAGGTCAATATTGAATATTTCCCTTACCCTTGAAACAATATAAAAATCGGTTGTATCCTCTGCTCTTTTCCAGAAATCTTTGCCGGTGAGCAACAGTAGCAGGTCTCCCGGTTTCAAAACAATCTCACCAATTTTGCCCCTGAGTTTTTCACCATTTCTATGTACAGCAAGAATGGCAGCATCAAATTTTGCCCTGAAATCTGTATCTCTGACTTTCTTGTTTATCAACGATGAATTGTTTGAAATGACCACCTCTACTACATCTACCTTTTCTCCATCTATGGTACAGAACTGTGGTAAAGATAGACCGGTTTTTGTTGAGAGCAATTCTGTTATAGATTCAGTCTGCCCGGCAAATATAAGAATATCATTTTCCTCAAGTATTTCTTCAGGAGATACAGGGGATATTTTTTTGGAACCTCTTATTATTTCAATAAGAAAAAGCCCCTTAAGGTTTCTCAGTTCAGCTTCTTTTATTGACTTACCGATAAGTGGTGAATCTTTTCTTACAATGGTTTCCACAAGGTATTCTTTTTTCCTTTCCAGAAATGTTTCCAGAACATCCTTCCTGTCTGGAAGTAATTTATACCCCCAGAAAAACATATAAATAAAACCTGCTATGGTTGCAGGGATACCAACAAGTGAAAAGTCAAATATTCCCAGAGGCTGTAATCCCTGTTGAACGGCAAGTCCACTTACAAGAAGATTTGTGGAAGTTCCTATCAGTGTTATGGTTCCTCCTAAAATAGCTGCGTATGACAGGGGAATCAGTAGTCTGGATGGGGATATCTTTTTCTTTTTACCCCACTGATATACATACGGGATAAGCATTGCCACAATAGGTGTGTTATTTAAGAAGGAGGATAATGATGAGACCATTAAAAACATCTTACCAAGGAAGGCCCTATATGAAAGGTTATCCTTTAGAACCTTTGAAAAATAATAATTAACAACACCTACTTTCTGTATAAGATTACTTACAAGAAGCAGCAGGATTATTGTTGCTATCTGCTCATTTGAGAATCCTGCCAGGGCCTGGGATGGAGAGAGAATGCCTGTAATCACAAGCACAGATACTGCTATAAAAAAAACCGCAGCAGGATGAAATATTTCCAGATATAGAGCAGTTATCAGAAAAATAATGGTAAGAAGCAGTATAAATATCTCAATAGACATCTGGTCCTATAGCTACAAAATATGGATTAAGTAGGTTTTCTTTATTGTACTCAAGCTCAGGAAAATTGTCTGTTTTTTTCAAATCAGACGATTCTGAGTATTTGTATATTTTTCCCCCTGCTGCACTCAGTATTGCATGGGCTGCAGCAGTATCCCATTCCATAGTTGGAGCCAGTCTAGGATAAAAATCTGCTTTTCTTTCTGCAAGGAGGCATATTTTCAGGGAAGAGCCTACCGATACAGTTTTTATCTCATCAAAATAATTTTTAAGTTGATTAATAAACTCTTCTGTTTCTTTGTTAAGGTGGGATTTGCTGGCAACTACAGTTACCGATTTTTTGTATACACTCCTCTCTTTTTTACCATCCAGCTTTATCTCACTTCCATTCTGTAATTTAAAAGCCCCTATTTCCTCTCCTCCGTAATACATCACATCAAGAACCGGTGCGTATACAACACCTGCGACAGGACGATTTTTATGTATAAGTGCTATGTTTACGGTAAATTCTCCATTTCTTTTTATAAATTCTTTTGTCCCATCAAGGGGGTCTACCATCCAGAAGTACTCCCATTTTTTTCTGACATTATAGGAAATGTCTTTTCCTTCTTCACTTAGCACCGGAAAGCTGGATATTTCCTGCAACCTTTTATAAATAACCATATGGGCCCGTTTGTCTGCTTCTGTAAGTGGTGATTTATCTTCTTTATATTCCACCTGCAGGGGAGTATCATAAACCTTCATAATCTCTTCCCCTGCTTCAAAGGCTATTTTTATAAGGTCATCTATTAGATTTTTCATTTACTTATCCTTACCTGTCGCCCATTTTATCAGAATGTCTGCAACCTCTGGCCTGGAGAACTCTTTTGGAGGCCTTTTACCTTCCCTTAACATGGCCCTCACTTTGGTTCCACTGAGGTGTACATGGTACTCTTTCGTATGGGGGCAGGTTTTAGATGAAGCCATATTTTCACATTTTGTGCAGTAAAATGAATGCTCAAACTTAAGGGGTTGGATTCCAAGTTCGTCCACAAATTGTTCTACAAACTCCTGGGCTTCGTATGTTCCGTAGTAATCCCCTACCCCGGCGTGGTCTCTTCCTATAATCATATGGGTTGCACCGTAATTTTTTCTCATCAGCATGTGATGAATCGCTTCTCTGGGACCTGCATAGTGCATTGATGCAGGTAAAACGCTGAGATGCACTTTATCTTTGTTGAAGTAATTATCTATCAGAACTTCGTAACATTTCATCCTTACATCTGCAGGGATATCATCTGGCTTTGTCTCACCAACCAGTGGATGTATCATAACCCCGTCCATAGGTTCAAGGGCAACCTTAATTATGTATTCGTGTGCCCTGTGAATTGGATTTCTCGTCTGGAATGCAACGACTTTTTCCCAGCCTTTTTCTTTTATATTTTCTCTTACCTGGGCAGGGTCAAGGTAGTATTTCTCGTCAATTCCTTCTCTGACCGGTCTGTTCAGGAGTCTTATTATTTCTCCACCTATAAACTTATTTCCGTTATTTTTAACTGTTTTTACTCCCGGGTGCTCTATATCTGTCGTCTTGAATACATTTTTACAGTAGTTTTCAAGGTCGAGGGTGTACTTATCTTCAACAACAAGAATGGCTATGGCCCTGCCATATTTGTCGTAGAGGGCAACTTCATCGCCTACCTTTATTTCACTGTACCTGTCATCAGGAACAGGAAGAACTACAGGTATTGACCATAAAAGACCATTTTTCAGATGGAGGTTATTTATAACACTTTCTGCATCCTCTTTTGTCATAAAACCATCCAGAGGAGAGAATCCCCCGTTGGCTATCATTTCACAATCACTGACAAATCTATCAGCAATTACCAGCTTCTTTAGTGTTTCTGCCTTTTTTAGAAGGTCTTCCCTTTCTTCTTCTGTGGGGAGTTTGTTAATCAGTTTTCCTCCATGGGGTTCTATCATGACTCCTCCTTCTGTGGGATTTACGGTTTGCAAATTTTGCAGGGACGGAGGCCCTTTTTTAATGCTTTTTTTCTGGTGGTATATTTTACTTTATGTTTTATTTTTTTGGCAAATTTACATGAAGGTCTGTGGAAAACTTTTCCTCTTTTGCTTGATACATAGTATTTTGCCCTTCTGCGCTTATTCTTTTTCTTATAATAGTGTTTCCGGCTGGATTTTTTTATGTCGGGGATTTTATAACTTTCTACATGGAAATACCCTCCCCTGTCTTCTATAATCACCCTCTCCCCGGCATATGAAAAATAGAATAATCCCATTAAAATAAGAAGCCACATTTTTCCTCCCTCCCTCAGGAAGGCAAGTTTCACTCCCAGATTTTCGAAAAATCAAACTCTATTTTGCATTTTCCAAGGTCAAAAAGAACCTTCTCTTTTACAAAATCCCCCAGTTTTATGTATTTTCCATCTTTAAGGTTGTAAACCTTCGCTAAATTCTCTTCAGGGTCTACAATCACGTAGTATTTAACACCCTCCTTCTCATAAAGTCTGTATTTTATCTCCCTGTCCCTAAGGGATGTTGCTTTGGAGGTAACCTCAAATATCAATACAGGGGCACGGGTTATGTAGGGTTTATCCTCAAGGGGATAACATACCACCAGATTATCAGGCTGAACCACCGTATCGTCAGAAATTTTCCAGTCAACCGGTAGAAGGGCTTTACAGTCTTCACAGTTTTGAAGCTGGAATTCAAGCTGAGCGGCTATTTTATTGCTCACAAGCTGGTGTCGTGGGGTGGGCGCCGGGGACATGGCATAGGGGAAGCCTTCTATAAGCTCCCACCTGCCTTCCCAGTTTTTATAATCACTGTAAGTATACCGTGGAAGTTCGCTTTCTTTAAGTATACCCATGTCTTCCCCCTGCTTTATTTTCAATTTACAGAGGGAAATATTTTTTTCAATCTCTACTCAACAGTAACCGTTTTCGCAAGGTTCCTTGGCTGGTCAACATCTTTACCCAGAAGTGTGGCTATGTGGTACGAAAGAAGCTGCAGTGGTACAACAGTAAGAATAGGGTACAGCACATCAGATGCGGGGGGTATATAGATAACATCATCAGAGAGCTCTTTTACCTTTGTATCCCCTTCTGTGGCCACAGATACAACCTTGCCCTTCCTTGCCTTTACTTCCTGCAGGTTTGAGAACATCTTTTCGTAGTATTTGTCCTGTGGAATCACACACACAACAGGGAGTTTATCATCAATAAGTGCTATAGGACCGTGTTTCATCTCCCCTGCAGGATAACCCTCTGCGTGTATGTAAGAAATTTCCTTCAGCTTCAGGGCTCCTTCAAGGGCTATAGGGTAGTTTATATTTCTGCCTAAAAACAGAAAGTCCTGGGCATTCATATATTTGTGTGCAATCTCCTTTATACCCTCTTCATTATTCAGTATGCTCTCCACCTTTGATGGTATGTGGAGTAGCTCATCATACAGCTTTTTATACTCAGGTTTTGATACAGTTCCCTTCTTAAGGCCTGCTTCAAGGGCAAACAGTAGAAGTGTAACAAGCTGTGCCGTAAATGTTTTTGTGGCTGCAACGCCAATTTCCGGACCACAGTATGTGTACATCACATAATCTGTTTCCCTTGAAAGGGAGCTTCCAACAACATTTACCAGTCCTATGGTTTTTGCACCCTCTTTTTTTGCATCCAGCAGTGCAAATCTGGTGTCTGCTGTTTCACCTGACTGGCTTATACCCATAACAACGGTTCTGTTGTTTATGATTCTGTCTCTGTACCTGTACTCCGAGGCGTAGTCCACTTCCACAGGTATTCTGGCAAATTTTTCAATCCAGAACTTTCCAACAAGCCCAGCGTGGTACGAGGTCCCGCAGGCTATGATATAAAGCCTGTCTGCATCCTTTATTGCTTCAAACAGTTTTTCATCTTTAGATGATGAAAATCCTGTAATGGTATCCCCTATAGTTCTGGGCTGCTCGTGAATTTCTTTCTGCATAAAATGCTTGTATCCGGCTTTTTCAGCAACAGAGATATCCCATGTTACATGCAGAGGCTTTTTTTCAAGTTTTTTACCCTCAAGGTTATATACCTCAACATTATCCTTTGTAACTACAGCAATTTCCCCATCCTCAAGAACTATAAAATCCTTCGTGTACTCAAGTACAGCAGGAATATCCGATGCGATAAAGTTCTCATCTTTGCCAAAACCAACAATGAGGGGACTACCTTTTTTTATTCCCACTATTTTGTCAGGTTCGTATGTTGAAATAACACCTATGGCATAGGCCCCTTCCAGTTTTTTTGCCACTTTAAGGGCCGTTTCCAGCAGGTCTCCTGTGTACAGTTCCTCAAACAGGTGAGCAACAACCTCTGTATCCGTTTCAGACCTGAATCTGTAACCCTTTTTTATAAGCTCTTCTTTAAGCTCCAGGTAGTTTTCTATTATTCCGTTGTGTACTATTGAAATTGTTTCTCTCTGACTGGTGTGTGGATGAGCATTTTCAATGGTTGGAGGCCCGTGGGTCGCCCATCTTGTATGACCCAGGGCTGTGTGCCCCTCTATCTTTCTGTTCCACAGGTGCTCCTGGAGGTCCTTGATTTTACCTACCTGTTTTTCGACGATTATTTTATCTCCATTTTTATCAATAACGGCAATACCTGCCGAATCGTATCCCCTGTACTCAAGTCTCTGCAGACCATAGAGCAAAACCGGAACTGCATTTCTCTTTCCAACGTAGCCTATTATTCCACACATGATTTTCTCCCCGATTTGATATGGCTGGTTATATTATAATAGAATTCTGTATTTTCTTTTCGGGAGGAAGGATGCTTTCTGAAGATATAAAAGCCCGGCTCAAAAAAGATTTTGAAAGTCTTATGGACCCTGTTGTTATAGTATTACACGGTGATGACTCTACACTATCCAGAGAGACAGAAAAACTGCTTGATGAAATAGTATCCCTGTCTGAAAAACTCAGTCTGAAAACAGACAAAAAACTCAGCTGCCACGGCTATCCCTGTTTATCCATCCAGTGGCCTGACAGGGATACAGGAATCAGATTTATGGGAAAACCGGATGGTGGTGAATTTCCATCGTTTATAAAAACAATCATCATGGTTTCAAGAAATGAGTACGACCTTTCAGAAAGGACCCTTGAGTTTATTGAGGAAATAGATAAACCTGTTGATATAAAAATATTTATAACAAAAAGCTGTGGTTGGTGTCCTCCAACGATGCTCAAAATGTTCAGCTTCGCCCTTGCAAGCCCTTTTATAACAGCCACGGCAATTGATTCATACGCATTTTCTGATATGGCTATCAGATACAACGTTGCGGCAGTCCCAAAGGTTGTCATAAACGACAAAACGGAGTTTGTAGGACTTAAAGAGGAAAACGAAATACTGGGGCTTATATTTGGAGCTATTTGATGAAAAGTATTGCAGTTCTGGGTTCTACAGGTTCTATAGGCAGTCAGACCCTTGATATTGTCCAGAGGTATCCTGACAGGCTCAGGGTAAAACTCCTTGCAGCATCCAGAGTATCAGAAAAACTACTTGAGCAGGTAAAGCAGTTCAGGCCTGAATATGTTTATGTGGCTGAAGGTGGAGAAATAGAAGGTGTTAAAACACTTTCCGGTGATACAGGTCTTGATGAACTGGCATCACTTGATATTGATATTTTCATAAACGGGATTGCCGGCATAGCAGGTATAAAGCCCACATACCTGCTTCTGAAAAATAGAAAGAAACAGGCAACGGCAAACAAAGAAGCCATCATCTGCCTTGGTGAGGTTTTTAAAGACAGATACTCAGAGATACTCCCTATAGACAGTGAACACTCGGCTGTATTCCAGGCACTTCAGGCAGGCAACAGGGAAAATCTGAAAAGAATCATACTGACAGCATCAGGGGGTCCATTCTGGAACAGCCAGAGTCTTGAAAATATAACCGTTGAGGATGCCCTGAACCATCCCAGGTGGAAGATGGGCAGGAAGGTAACCATTGACAGTGCCACCCTTATGAATAAAGGCCTTGAGATTATTGAAGCCCATTATCTTTTTAATATTCCTTACAGCAAAATAGAGGCTGTCATCCACCCACAGAGCCTGATACACGGGATAGTTGAGTTTATTGACGGCTCCATGATTGCCCAGATGTCCTGTCCTGACATGAGAATACCGATAAGCTATGCAATATCATATCCGGACAGATGGGAAACAGGGGCAAAATACCTGAATCTATTTGAATACGGAAAGTTAGAATTCTACCAGCCTGATGAAGAAAAGTTCCCCCTGCTGAAAATAGCAAGGGAATGCGGTGAGAAAGGGGGAGCATATCCGACAGTTCTTACAGTTGCAGACGAGCTTGCCGTGGATATGTTTTTAAGAGGAGAAATCAAGTTCACAGAAATTCCACTTATAGTTGAGAAAATACTTGAAAAGGCTAACTTTAAGAAACCTGAAAGTTACGAGGATGTTATCTTCATCATAGAAGAAACAAAAAAGTTATTTAAAGATATTTACAAAACAGCAGGAGGTAAAATTGCTTAGTTTACTGGCATTTCTGATAATGATAGGTGTGCTTATTACCATACATGAGTTCGGGCATTTTTTATTTGCCAGAATGTTTGGTGTCAGGGTTGAGGTATTTTCCATTGGATTTGGTCCTCCAATAATCAAGTGGAGAGGAAAGGAAACCGTCTACCAGATAGCAGCCATCCCCCTCGGTGGATATGTAAAGATGTACGGGGAAGACTCTATGACAGAACCGATACAGGGGGAGACGGAAAAGGAGGCATTTCAGGACCCCAGGTCATTTGCAGCAAAACCCAGATGGCAGAAGATACTGATTGCCTTTGCAGGTCCACTGTTTAACATAATCCTTGCTATTATTCTGGTTGCTGCAGCGTACATGGTCGGTGTGTTTGAGCCTAAATATATGAAAGAACCGGTGGTTGTGGGTTATGTTCAGCCTGATTCCCCGGCTGCAAAGGCAGGTATAAAACCCTTTGACAAAATAATTGCCGTTGATGGAAAGCCTGTAAAGAACTGGAAACAGTTTACCGTTGAGATATCCATGAAGGCCGGAATGACGGTAACAATGGAGGTTGAAAGAAACGGCAAAAAACTCCTCCTGACGGTACAGCTGCCACAGGATGTAACAAAACAGCCTATTGGTATATCCCCGCTTATCCCCCCTAAACTGGGCAAAATACTCCCGGACTCACCGGCTGCAAAGGCAGGTCTGAAAGAGGGCGATATTATCCTGGCTGTAAACGGAAGGCCTGTAAGAAGCTGGTTTGAGATAGTGGAGGCTCTCTCAAAAATCAAGGAAAAAGAGCCTGTAAACCTGATGGTAAAAAGGGGTAAGCAGGTATTTACAGTAAATGTGATTCCCCAGTACAACCCTGAGCTGAAAAAATACGTAATCGGTATATCCCCGGCATACGATGCAGAAATCAAAAAATACGGCTTTGTGGAAGCCATAAAGAAAAGTATCGATAAAAATATAGAAATGACAGTCCTGCTGTATAACTTCCTGAAGGACCTGGTAACAGGACAGATGTCATTCCAGGAGGTCAAAAACAACCTGGGTGGTCCTATATCCATTGCAAAGTATTCAGGTGGAGCCCTGGAAAGTGGTCTGGGTAATTATCTGTTTTTTACAGGGTTCATATCCCTCCAGCTTGGATATCTGAACCTTCTGCCAATACCTGTACTGGATGGTGGACTGATACTGATACTCCTTATTGAAATGATAATCAGAAGACCTCTTCCAGAAAAAGCGAAGGAATACCTGGCTTACATAGGATTTGCCCTGATTGGAACACTGATGGTATTTGCCATATTCAACGATATTTTAAGGGTTCTCCAGTAAGAAATATGCTAAAATAAAAAAATATAAAACTGTTATGAGGTTAAGATGGCAACAAGGGTCGGAATAATACTGCTCAGTGGAACACTGGATAAGGCTATGCCTGCGTTTATGCTGGGAACCACAGCCGCAGCAATGGGTATGGAAGTAGGGATATTTTTCAGCTTCTACGGGCTGAATGTGATACATAAGGAAAAGATAAAAAACCTGAAGGTTTCTCCTATAGGCAATCCTGCGATGCCCATGCCATTTCCTGTACCACAGATTTTAACGGTAATGCCTGGTATGATGGATTTTGCCACAAATATGATGAAAAAGATGATGGAAAAACACAGAATTCCATCAATAGAGCAGCTTGTCCAGCAGGCGATAGACCTTGAGGTCAAGCTTTACCCCTGTCAGACTGCGATGCAGCTGTTTGGCTACAAAAAGGAAGACCTGATAGATGGGGTGGAAGAGCCTGTTGGGGCAGCAACATTCCTTAATTTTGTAAACCAGGCAGAAAAACCAATAGTGATGAATTTTTAAAGGCTTTCCGAGCTTTTGCCAGCAGGGGTATTTTTTCTGTGGGAATTGGCAAAATAATCTTTAACTGTCAGGAAAGCCATTGTCCCAAAGCTAAGCAAGAGAACCAGACCTGTTATTATTGCCAGAATAAGTACTAATGTGTCCATATCTAATTCCTCTTTAACGCTTTCCTTATATCCATCCACAAAAAAACGGCGAATATAGAAAGAGATATTATCAAACTTAAAATAAGTGTCAGTATTATTTTATTGACAAGCTGTGTATTATACAACCTGAAAATAATCGTTCCTGCACCAGCACCAAGGGTCAGTATAGCAATTATTACAATTCTCAATATTCCTTCAAGTACCTTTGCTTTTTCTATTTCAAGCTTTTTCTTCTCAATAACAAGTCTTTGAATTTCCAGTTCATTTTTGTCCATAAGATTAAATTTATATAATGAAATACATCTTTACAAATAATCCCTGAAGAGGAAGGACAGCAGGAATATAAACCCTCCCACCACCACAAGGACTATACCTTTTATCCCGTGGTGGGACAGCTTCTGTGAAATCTCCCTGTTTATATCAACTCCGTTTATCCTGTCCACAAGAAAGAGCGGCAGTTCTCCCTCCGGGGTAACCAGATACAGATTTCCGTTTTTTTCCTTTACATCCACACTGTTTACCTGAAAGCTTTCGTCTGTTATCAGCCTGATGTTATACGATTGCTGTTTTCCTATAATTGACCTTGCAATGGAAAGCTCATCCTGATGGAGGAAAAAATAACCAGCAACCACAAGGGCTATTCCCAGAATGTAGCCTGTGTAAATAAGGATGGAGAAAATTACTCTTTTCATCTTCTGAAGAAGGAGACTATTTTTGATGATGCGGTAAGGTCGTATATAAGCCTGTTATGAATAGAATAATGGGCGATAAGGGTTACGATGATTACAAAGATTAGAACACCACCTGAAGCACCTACAACCTTATCCCAGAAGGAGAACTTTTTCTTTTTCAGCAGACTATTTTTTATAAGCCTGTAAATCAGATACGAAATTCCCAAAGCAGCTACCAGTATAAGG
>JAADEU010000057.1 GCA_013153235.1 Aquificota bacterium
TTGAGCTGTTCTTCCATCTTTCCACCTCTTTACTTGAGATTTTTCTTGGCACCTTCTATTGCACCAATTATAGCACCTTCAAGTACAGAAAATGTCTTTTTAATCACATTCTCCGTTTCATCCAGTAGCTTGATAACAGTCTCCTTTTTAATCATTTCTCCGGGGCTTTTTTCCAGTGTTTTCATCTTCAGCCTTTCAAGGTCCTGCTTTAGCCTTTCAATTTCCTGCTTGAGTATCTCAACATCCACCTCTTCCCTTTGTTTTTCTTTTTTTTCTGCCATTTTCATTACCTCCTTAAAGTATATATCTTGTAAGGTCTTCGCTCTGTATTACATTTTCTAATTTCTGCCTTACGACCTTTTCGTCAATAATAATGTACTGGCCTTTAAGGTCTGGGGCTTCAAAAGAATAATCCTCCATTATCCGTTCCAGTATTGTGTGGAGTCTCCTTGCCCCTATATTCTCAGTCTTTTCATTTACCTCCTCGGCTATCTCAGCGATGGTTTCTATCGCATCATCTGTAAACTCTATCTGAACCCCTTCTGTTTCCATGAGAGCTTTATACTGTTTTATAAGTGCGTTTTTTGGCTGGGTTAGAATCTTAACAAAATCCTCCTTTGTAAGGGGCTGCAGTTCTACCCTGATTGGGAATCTTCCCTGGAGTTCAGGAATCAGGTCCGACGGCTTTGATAGATGGAACGCACCTGCAGCGATAAACAGGATATGGTCTGTCTTTATGGGACCGTACTTCGTTGACACAGTGGTACCTTCCACTATAGGAAGAAGGTCCCTCTGAACCCCTTCCCGGGAAACATCTGGTGAAGAGCCTGAAGATTTTCCTGTAACCTTGTCTATCTCATCTATAAAGACTATACCGAAGTTTTCTGCCCTGTAGATTGCTTCTGATGCCACCTCGTCCATATCTATAAGTTTTTCCGCTTCCTGCTGCTGGAGGATTTTCAGTGCCTCCTTTACCGTTACCTTCCTTCTTTTCCTTCTGGAGGGTGTGAGGCTGGAGAACAGGTCCCTCAGCTGGTTTTCTATATCTTCCATTCCAGGTGCAATAACACCCCCTATCACAGAAACAGGTTTTTCCTCAACATCTATCTCAACGGTTTTATCATCAAGCTGGCCCTCCCTGAGCATCTGCCTGAATTTCTCCCTTGCAGGGGATTCTTCCTCCTCAAATGATTCAAGTGTTCCATACCTTCTGATTTTACGGGGGACCAGATAATCAAGAACCTTTTCCTCGGCAAGCTTTCTGGCCTTTTCCTGAACCTCTTCCATTTTTTCAGCTTTTACCATTTTAAAGGAAGCCTCTGCCAGTTCCCTGATGATTGATTCAACATCCCGACCAACATATCCAACCTCTGTAAACTTTGTGGCCTCAACTTTTATAAACGGAGCTCCAACAAGATTGGCAAGTCTCCTTGCTATCTCCGTTTTACCAACCCCTGTAGGACCTATCATTAGTATGTTTTTAGGTATCACCTCATCCCTGAGTTCTTCAGGCAGTCTCTGTCTTCTCCACCTGTTTCTCAGGGCAATTGCCACGGCTTTTTTAGCCTCTTTCTGGCCAACTATGTATTTATCAAGTTCCTGAACAATCTGTTTTGGCGTAAGTTCTTCCCTAATCAATTACCGACCTCCTTATACCAGTATTGTGTTTTTCTGGTCTACAGACTCAAGTCTTATACGACCATCCACCGCATAAATCTGTGAACCCCTCACAAGGAGGGGATTTATGTCCAGTTCCCTAACCTGGGGAAAATCAACAACCAGTCTGGATACATCGATTAATATATCAACAAGCTTATCTATTTCCACAGGTTGTTTATCCCTGAATCCGTTTTTCAGCAGTCTGTATATTTTCGTCGACTCAACCATCTGGTGGGCATAAACCCCGGATAACGGTGGAAAATCAAAGGAAACATCCTTAAAGAACTCAACCATGGTACCGCCCATCCCAAACATCATATACTGGCGGAATATTTTATCGTAACTGCTACCTATTACAAGCTCAAAATCCCCTTCAACCTGCTCCTCAACGATTACCCCATAAATACGGGCGTCTTTTTTGTACTTTCTGGCGTTACTTATAATCCTATTGTAGGCCTGTCTGAGACTGCTTTCATCTGAAATCCCTGTAATTACACAGCCTGCATCGGATTTGTGGAGTATATCGGGGGAGTTTATCTTAAGAACTACAGGATACCCAATCTCCCGGGCAAACCTGACCGCCTCATCTTCTGTTGTGGCATTTCTGGTACTGTTAACAGGTATACCGTAGAGGGAGAGAATCCTTTTTGTGTCGTACTCTGTAAGCAGGTATTCCCTATCTTCAAGCTTCCTGTCTATGATTTCCTTTACAGCCTGATAGTTCTTACCCCTTTCAACTTTCAGGGAGTCTTCTTCCACAAGAGCTTTTCTGTAGGTGTACTGGTAGGTCAAAAATGCAGTATCAACCGCTTCTTCAGGTGTATCAAATACCGGTACACCATGGGTCTCAAGGAAATATCTGGCCTCTTTCAGCTTCTCCCCTCCCATTAAAACGGCGTAAAATGGCTTATCCTTTCCTGTTGAAACCTGATGAAACACCTGGGCCGTCTCGTATGGCCGGGTCATATACTGGGGGGTCAAAATACATATGATACCGTCAACCTCTCCGGCATCAAACAGAACCTCGAGGGTTTTCCTGTATCTTTCAGGGGAGGCATCCCCGATTATATCAACCGGATTGTTATGGCTCCAGACAGGAGGAAGAAAACTGCTCAGTTTCTCCATGGTTGACCTGGAAAGGGTAGCCGGCTTTATACCCCACCTGTCAAACTGGTCAGCTGCCATTACACCTGGACCCCCGGCATTTGTCACAACGACGAACCTGTTTCCAGAAGGTACAGGTTGCTTCGAAAAGGCCTCAGTAAGGTCAAAAAGCTGAAGCACATTCTCAGACCGCACAACACCTGTTCGCTTAAACAACGCAGAATATAGAAAATCTTTACCGGCGATTGCACCTGTATGGGAGACCGCCGCCTTCTGTCCTGTTTCCGACCTGCCTGCCTTGGCAACGATGACAGGTTTATTTCTGATTACCCTCCTGGCCGATGAGGCAAATTTAGACGCCTCAGGAAGACTCTCCATGTAAATCAGTATAGTCTCAACCTCATCTTTGCCGCCAAGATAATCTATAAGGTCCCCAAAATCTATATCCGCCATGTTACCGATACTGACAGCATAGGAAAAGCCAATCTGTTCCTGATTTGCCCAGTCCATTATGGCTGTAAACAGTGCCCCACTCTGGGATATAAATGCCGTTTTACCTTTCAGTGGCTTATCAAGACCAAAATTTGCATTCAGGTCAATGATGGTATTTGCAAAACCCAGGCAGTTTGGGCCTAAAAATCTTATTCCGTACATTCTGGCTTTACGGAGTATCTCTTCCTCTATTTTCTTACCGTCTTCACCTGTCTCTCTGCCACCTGCAGAGATTACAACAGCAGCTTTCACCCCCTTTTCTCCAAGCTGGTCAAATAGCTGGGGTACGTACTGTATGGGAATACTGATTATGGCAAGGTCAATCTCGTCAGGTATCTCTGTAATGGAGTGGTATACCCTGTACCCCTCAAGGCTGTCAATTCGCCTGTTAACCGGATAAACCTTGCCTTTATAACCCCCTTCAATGATATTTTTAAATATGGCATAACCGACTTTCTCTTTCTTATCGGTGGCTCCAACAATAGCTATGGAACGGGGGTTAAACAGGGTATCCAGCGTATTTTCCATCTGACTTATTCCTTATTATAGGGTTATTATCTACTACTTATACTACTTAAATATATGGGAAAGACCCCCTTTCAGGAAGTCTTTCCTCTTTTTTCCCTGTTTTTTAAGGATGCTTCCACAAATGCCACAAACAGGGGATGGGGTTTAAATGGTTTACTTTTAAATTCAGGGTGGAACTGGCATGCAACAAACCACTGGTGCATATCTTCAGGGAGCTCTATTATCTCGGCAAGGTTCTTTGCCCTGTAAACCCCCGAAACAATTAGACCCTTTTCCTCTAAAAGTGGTCTGAATTCAGGGTTAAATTCGTATCTGTGCCTGTGTCTTTCATAAATCTCCTTTTCACCGTATATCTCATATGCCTTTGTTCCCTCAATCAGGGTACATTTATAAGCCCCAAGCCTCATTGTTCCACCTTTTTTGTCAACACCTTTCTGGTCTGGCATCAGGTCTATAACAGGGTATGGGGTCTCAGGGTCAAATTCTGTTGAATTGGCCTCCTTCAGTCCTACCACATTTCTGGCAAACTCTATAACGGCAACCTGCATACCAAGACAGATTCCAAAATACGGAATATTGTTTTCTCTGGCGTATCTGGCTGTAAGGATTTTTCCCTCAACACCCCTTTCCCCAAAACCACCTGGAACGAGGATACCGTCAACATCCTTCAGTTTTTCGTCTATATTTTCCTCTGTAAGCTCATCAGCATTTATCCAGTGGAGGTTAACCTTTGCCTCATTTGGAATCTGGGCATGGGTAAAGGACTCTATAATACTTTTGTAGGCATCCTTCAGTTCAACGTACTTTCCTACTATACCTATATCAACCTCTTTTTTCAGCTTTGTCAGAGTGTTAACTATTTTCTGCCAGTGTTTAAGGTCAGGTTCCCTGTACTCAAGGTTCAGGTGTTTTGCAATTATCCGGTCAATCTTTTCCTTTCTGAAATACAGCGGAATCCTGTAGATTATATCCACATCAGGGGCCGAGATGACCGCATCCTCCTCAACATTGGTAAACAGTGCAAGCTTCCTTTTTATGGCTTTAGGAAGGGGTCTGTCCGCCCTGCATATGAGTATGTCTGGCTGGATACCTATAGCCCTCAGTTCCTTCACCGAATGCTGGGAGGGTTTTGTCTTAAGCTCGCCTGCTGCATTTATGTACGGCACGTAAGTAAGGTGTATAAACAGTGCATTCTCTTTTCCAAGTTCAAGGCCCATCTGTCTGATTGCTTCAAGGAATGGAAGACTCTCTATATCCCCGACTGTACCTCCAATCTCAACAAGTGCTATCTCAGATTTTGCAGCTGCCCTTTCTATACTCTTGATAATCTCATTGGTAAAGTGGGGGATTACCTGAACAGTCGCCCCAAGATATGCTCCTCTCCTTTCCTTTTCAAGCAGGGAGTGGTATAGCTTTCCTGAGGTTGTGTTGTTGTATTTTGAAAGTGTTACATTTGTGAATCTCTCGTAATGACCCAAATCAAGGTCCGTTTCCGCTCCATCCTCTGTAACATATACCTCTCCGTGCTGGTACGGATTCATGGTCCCCGGGTCGATGTTCAGATACGGGTCCAGCTTAAGGAATGTGATTTTATATCCCATGTTTTCAAGGATAGAACCGATACTTGCTGATGCGACACCTTTCCCCAGGGAAGAAAGAACACCACCTGTGATAAAAATAAATTTCTGCACTTTCTCACCTCTTTTTGTTTATTTATTTTAAAACGAATTACCTGTCCAGTGGAATACTGACAAAAAACAATAGTTATTAACTGGTGATAAAATATTATTTAAAAAAACCGGCAAGGAGCAAGATGAAAGAAGAAATCAAAGAAAAGATAGTTGAACAAATCAGTAAGGAAATTCCGGAAGTTGAGAAGATAAAGGACAGGATAAAAATAGAGATACCCAAGGAGGATAAATTCGGGGATATTGCCCTCAATGTTGCATTCCTCCTTGCAAAACCCCTGAAGAAAAAACCAGTGGAAATAGCCGGCCAGATAAAAGAGATTCTTGAAAAGATGGAGGATTTTTCAAAGGTTGAGGTTGCCGGAGCCGGCTTTATAAACCTGTTTCTTTCCCGCAGTTACTACGCCAGCGTCCTGAAAAGGATTCTCGAAGAAAAGGACAGATACGGTGCAGCAAAAGAGCTTAACAGGGGAAGAATCAATGTTGAGTTTGTAAGTGCAAATCCTACAGGGCCACTCCATCTTGGACACGGCAGGGGGGCAGTTGTAGGGAATGTACAGTCCAACCTGTACCAGTACATCGGATATAAGGTTGAAAGGGAGTTTTATATCAACGACGCAGGAAACCAGATAAAAAAACTTGGGGAATCTGTTTACGCCAGATTCAGACAGATTGAGGACCCTACATACCCCTTCCCTGAAGACGGATACCACGGGGAGTACATAAAGGAGATTGCAGAACATCTACACAGGTACGAAAGGGAAAAACTCCTTTCAATGGTTGATGAAAAACAGGCAATAGACTTCTGTGCAGAGTTTGCAAAGGAACTGCTCCTTGAAAGGATAAAAAACGACCTTAAGGAGTTTGGTGTTGAGTTTGATATATGGTTCAGTGAGAAAAAACTGTACACCTCTGGCAAAGTTGATGAGGCAATACAATTCCTGAGGGAAAAAGGTCTGATATACGAGAAAGATGGTGCAGTGTGGGTAAAAACCACAATGTACGGTGATGACAAAGACAGGGTCATAATAAAATCCGACGGAACATATACCTATTTTGCAGGTGACATTGCGTACCATTACGACAAATTCAAGAGGGGATACGACTTTATAGTAAATGTCTGGGGGGCTGACCACCACGGATACTTTCCCAGACTCAGGGCTGCTGTAATGGCCTTTGGCGTTCCTGAAGACTGGATAAGGGTCATATTTATACAGCTTGTTAAACTGTTTAGAAACGGGCAGGAAGTGAAAATGTCCAAAAGGTCCGGCAGCTTTGTAACCCTCAAAGAGCTGATTGAAGAGGTTGGAAAAGATGCGGTTATATACTTCTTCCTTACAAAGGACAGTAATACGCACCTGAACTTTGATATAGACCTGGCCCTCAAAAAAAGTTCTGAAAACCCTGTGTACTATGTACAGTACGCCCACGCCAGAATATGCAGTGTATTCAGGGAAACAAAAGAGAGAACCGGATTTGACCCTGAGCAGGACTTTACAGCCGACATACAGCTGTTAAAGGAAGAGACCGAAAGGGTGCTGATGAAATACCTTTCCTTCATTCCAGACCTGATTGCAGATGCAGCAGAGAAACAGCAACCCCACAAGCTGACCCAGATAACCTACCAGCTTGCATCAGAGTTCCACTACTACTACAACAACTTCAAGTTTATCACCCCAGATGACGAAAATTTAATGAAGGCAAGACTTTATCTCCTTAAAGCGATAAGGGAAGCTCTCAGAACCTTATTCAGGCTTATGGGTATTACTCCTGTGGAGAGGATGTAAGATGGACCAGGATTTAAAAGACGCTATTAAAAAGCTTGAAGAGGCAAAGCAGAGACAGGAAAAGATTGAGAGGATAATAATACTCCTTTCAGGTCTGTTAATCATCGTTATATTTTCGATAATAGGGATAAATATCTATTCCGGGAAGGAAGAAACCATTTCAGAACCTGAAATAAACATAGTTGCAAAAGAAGAAAAGGAAAAACAGGAACCACAACCTGCCCCTGTCATTCAGGAGAAAAAACAGCAGGTAGTTAGCCAACCTGAAGAGAAAAAAACTGAAGAAAAAAAGGAAGTTCAGAAATCCGCTGTAGCCACAAAACAGCAGAAGGAAGAAAATAAAACCCCTGCAAAAAAAGAGGAAAAACCAAAAACAGAACAGAAAAAAAAGGAAATCAAAGCCGTAGCCACACCGGAAAAACCGGTATCAGGGTCTGAAAAAAAAGAAGCAAAAAAGCCTGAGAAGAAAAAACCACAGCCACAGGTGAAAACAACCCTTCCATCTGGATACTACATACAGGCAGGGGCTTTCAGTACCAGGAAAAAGGCAGAAAAACTCCTGAAAAAGCTCAGTTTACCAAATGCATACATAAGAAAAGAGGGTGAGCTTTACAAGGTGCTGATAGGCAGCTTTAAAAACAGGAAAGAAGCCTACAGATTTATGAAGGAAAAGAATATCAAGGGATTTATAAGAAAAATATAAAAAAGCCCCGTCAGGGGCCTGAATTTATCAGTTTAACTTTTCTTCAGGTGGTATATCAGCCTCTTTTTCCTCAGTTGATTCAGCCTTACCGTTACCAGAGTCTGCTTCTGCCCTTTTGATAATATCATTCAGCATATTTGCCAGAAACTCTCCCCTCTGCAGAATGGTATGATTCTGGAATACAGTATCCCTTCCCTGTTTCGCTATGGCTTCCCTTTCCTTTGGAGCCTCTTCCAGATAGTATGCTATCTTACCTTCTATCTCAACGGTATCCATAGGATGGTACGTCACAAGGTCCCTACCGTCCACGAGGAATGTCCTTGATGAAAATCTCTCCTCAACCATCGTAAGTGTGTTTGAACCGAGGGACATAAATACCGTATAGGCCAGTCCTGTAGGAATAAAAGGAGGATGGGACAGCAGTGCTATCTTTGTCTTTGAGAGGAAGCTTATAATATCCGAGTTATTTATTATGTGCTTGTAAACAACAACATTATCCTTTGTTTCACCCTCAACAGGTCCCAGGATATTTATCTCAAATTCTTCAATGGAGTCTATAATATTCCACCTTCTCAGATGCATGGCATAAAGGGTAACCTCTGTCAGATACTGGAAGAATTCTGCCTCCCTTTCCTGCTGGAACTTTATCATTGCCTGCTGGAAGTCCTGATTAAACTGGGAAAGCAGATATCCGGAGGCAAATCTTACAGGCATATCCGGATTCCTGTACAGCAGTCTTCCCAGCTCAACGGCAAAACTGAACAGTCCGTCATCAAATCTCTCTTTCCAGGAAAGCTCTATGTTATCCGGGTCTGTTACAGGACCTACAAATGCCACATCAAATTCCTTCTCAACATTTGGAGGAGGATAATCTGAAGGGTTTATACCGGGGGCCAGAAAGGCCACATTCTTACCCATCGAACCCAGCCACTGGCCGTGGTCCAGGTCTATGGTCAGGTAAAGCAGCTGATTTGACTGGAGGGCAGACTTTAATTTGGCAAAGTGAACCATAGGGTCGTCCAGAAACCAGGTAACATGGATGTTACCCAGTATATCCGCCAGTATCTTTTGCTGGCCGTCCTTCTCTGCAAATATCAGACCATCAAGATTGAAATCAAAAGTAAAAAGTGGCCTGTACTCGATAATCTCGTTAACAACCTGCTGGATATTGTCTTTTGTAGGTTCAACAATTTTGACCTCAAAATTCCTTGCAGAAAGGGATTTACTCAGTCCCTCAGTTAGCGTGTCGACAACACCCCTCGGGTCTGGCGTTTTCACAAAAACTATTCTCGGTTTCATATTGCCTCCATTTTTATTCTGTTATAATGTTTTGAAATTTATTTTACTACAACAAACAGGAAAATTTATGGCTCCAGAAGAAAATAAAAGACAGCTTGTTATTTTTGGTCTGGGCTTTTTCGGTACAAAAATCCTCGAAAAGCTCTCAAAAGAATGGGAAATAATAGGTATTGATATTGACTCATCCCGTGTACAGCAGCTCACCGAGGAATTTTCTGACTTTGAAAACATCCAGTTTATATCCGGGGACGCTTCAAGTATCCTGACATGGAAGAAATTACAGACAGAGCGGGTCAAATACATAATATCCACTATCAGGGACAGTGATGTTTCCCTTGAGGTCTGTCGTATCGCAAGGGAGGTGTTTAACCTTGAAGCCTCCATTATGGTTCTACTGTTTGACGAGGAAAGGCAGGAAGAGTTTGAAAAGTTTGAGGTCACAATAATAAAACCTGCAGAAATCATAACAAATGCCGTTGTTTCAAAAATTGAAAAGAACTACACCATTGCAACGAATATTGGTCTGGGTAAAGGGGAGATAATTGAGGTTCACATCCTTGCCCGTTCCCATCTTGTGGATAGAAAACTCAAGTACCTTAAGCCGTCAAGATGGAGAATCGCGGCAATTTACAGGGACGGTGAGCTGATAATCCCCACAGGTGAAGAGAGAATCAAAATCGGCGACAGGGTTGTGATTATCGGCGACCCAAAGGTACTGGAAAATCTGGTGAATATACTCCTGAAGGGAATTCCCCAGTTTCCCCTCCAGTTTGGTGCTAATTTTGCAACTGTTTACCATCCGAAATACAGAAAAACATTTGAAGAGACCTCATATCTGAAAAAACACACAAAGGCCCATAAACTCCTGATTTTCCCTTACAGGGGATACAATGTCAGGAAGGATTTTGAGTACATTAAGGAAACGGCGGACATATTTGAGATAAAAACATCCGTCGGTGACCCTCTGGAACTTTTCAGACTGGAAGAAAATATAGGCGTGGTGTCCATCCCGTTTATAAAACCCCCATTTTTTACCTGGTTCAGGCTGAAAAAGATTTTCTCCTCAGCAACAAAACCGTTTCTCCTAAGCAGGGGAAGATTCCCGTACAAAGGACTTGTAATATCCCTCAACAGCCCTGACCCTGCCTTCACACTTGAAATGGGAATAGAGATATCAAGATTGATGAAGATTCCATTTGAGGTGGTTTTCAGTGTGATGCCTGAGGAACTGAGGGGAATAGAGGAGGAAGAGGCCCTCAAGGAGAGAAACAGCATAATAAGCGACTTTGAACACATTTACAAAACAGGGATAAAATACTCGGTCCTTGAGGGTAATCCTGTTAAGAAAACTGTGGAGTATCTGAAGGAAAAGGAAGATTACCTGCTCATCCTCTCATACGATAAGAAAGAGGAAATATCTGTATTTAATCCAAGTGTACCATTTTACATAGCCAAAAATGCAAAAAACTCAACCCTCTGTTTTCCTGTAGAGGAAAGCTATGAGTAAAGAAGAATCAATACTGCTCCTTGTTGTATCTGTAGGGGCATTTGTCGTTCCATTTATAAGCAGAAAACTGATGCTCCCCTCAGCTGTAGGGGAGATTATTTTTGGCCTTGTGATTGGGGTTTTTTTCAAGGAAGCAACAGAGAGTCTTACGGTTATACACTTTCTGGGGAGTCTTGGATTTTTGATTCTGATGTACCTTGCCGGGCTGGAGATAAACTTCGAGAGAATAAAGATAACACCACGGAGAGAACTGATTATATATCTCATATCCCTCATTATAATTATTGGAACCTCATTTGCCGTTGTGTACTACACAGACCAGCCTGTTATCAACGCACTTATATACCTAACTGTGGCAGTGGGACTGTTGTACCCTGTTCTTAAAGACAGCGGACTTCTGAATACAGACTTTGCACAGTCAACACTGATAATCGCCAGTCTTGGTGAAGTACTGAGTCTACTGTTTATATCTGGCTTTTTCCTTTACTTTGAGTACGGTCTATCTAAGCAGACATTTATACATCTGTTTGAGATTTATCTGTTTTTCTTTATAGCCTATCTTGTTCTTAAGTTTTTCCAGCTTTACGCATGGTGGAACCCAAAAAAAGCCTTCACTTTTATAAAGACAGACGACCCTACAGAAACCGATGTGAGGGCAAACTTTGCAAACATGTTCATATTTGCAGCTCTTGCAAATCTCCTTGGACTGGAATACATAATCGGTGCATTTTTTGGGGGAATGCTCTTTGCAATGGTATTTAAAAAGAGACACGAGATACAGGAAAAAATCAGTAGTTTTGGATACGGCTTTTTAATTCCCGTGTTTTTCATCGAAGTAGGCCTCAGGTTTGACCTGTTCAATCTCCTGAAGAAGGAAATTATTCTTGGAGCCGTTGGCATCTCGATAACAATCTTACTGGTGAGGGTTGCCGGTGCATTACCACTGTTTTTTTCAGGTTTTTCCTTCAGGGAGGTCCTTGCATTTCCATTTGCCCTGTCCATGCCCCTCACCCTCCTTGTGGCAATAGCAACGCTGGGACTTGAAACAGGGGTAATAAATCAGGATTACGCCTCCATGATTATCCTCTCTGCCCTTATCAGTGGTATACTCTATCCCTGGTTGTTTAAATTTATAACAAGATTATCTTAAAGATAAAGGGTTTTAATATGTACAATCTGACTACTGATGAGGCTGTTTTTACGGTTATAGACCTTGAAACAACCGGATTTGTCCCTGAAAGGGACTACATAATTGAGATAGCTGCCATAAAATTCCAGGGACATCTGGAAATAGACAGATTCTGGCAACTGGTAAGACCGGATATAGACTTTATACCCCCCTATATCACAGAGCTTACCGGTATAACAAATGCCATGGTAATAGACCAGCCAAAAATAGAGGATGTACTACCGGACTTTATCAGGTTCATACAGGACACAATACTTGTGGCCCATAATGTAAAATTTGACCTTTCTTTTCTTAACTATAATGCAAGACTATATCTGGGAAAAACAATAAAAAACCCCTCCATATGCACTGACAACCTTGCAAGGAGAATACTGCCGGAGATAGACAGCAAATCCCTGGAGCATGTTGCTTACCACCTTAATATCCCGTACAGACAGAAACACAGGGCAATGTCCGATGCTGAGGTAACGATGAAAGTTTTTGAGAAGATGCTCCAGTTCCTTGAGGATTACAATGTTAACAGGGTGATTGATATAATAAAACTCTCAGAGGGTAAAAGAATTAACTACAGGGAAAAAAGGAGAAAGTATGTTTAAGGTAGGTCTCATCGGTGCAGGAAACATGGGAGAGGCAATTGTTAGAGGTCTTGTAAACAGCAATACTGTGAAATCTACCGAGATAATAGTTTCTGATATAGACAGGAACAGGATAGACACACTTGTGGAAAGGTATAATGTCGCCGGAACAACCAGTAACAGAAGGGTTGTTGAGAACTCCCAGATAGTTTTCCTTGCTGTAAAGCCTAAAGACCTCCAAAAAACCCTGGAACCGCTTAAAGACAGCTTTAAAGAAGGCCAGATTCTGATTTCTGTACTGGCAGGTATTCCTGTGGAAAAAATTCAGGAAATAACAGACAGACCCTATATCGTGAGAATCATGCCAAACACCCCTGCCCTCATCGGGGAAGGTGCAATAGGCCTTGCATACGGCACACTCCCAGAAGAAAAAAAGGAAGAGATAAAAAAACTCCTCCAGGTTCTGGGGACTGTCGTTGAGGTGGATGAGAGCCTGATGGATGCCGTTACAGGTCTGTCAGGAAGTGGACCGGCATACGTATTCATGTTTATAGAAGGCCTGATACAGGGGGGAATCAAGCAGGGACTGTCCCACCAGCAGGCCAGGGAACTTGCAGTCCAGACGGTTATTGGGGCTGCTATGATGATAAAAGAAACAGGAGAACACCCGGCTGTATTGAGGGATATGGTCAGCTCACCTGCAGGTACTACCATACACGGACTTCATGTCCTTGAAGAAAAGGGACTCAAGGATGCCGTTATCTCTGCTGTGGAAAAAGCAACAGAAAGGAGCAGACAGCTGGCTAAATAAGGGATGCAGATATACTGTTTGAGACCATCAGTCCCTTTCTGGTTAACCTGAACCTCCCATTTTCGATAACACCAAGGCCCTCCTCCACCAGTCCTTCCACAAACCCAAGCTTTTCTTCAATCAGCTGAAGGGGAATGCCCTCTGTAAGTCTCAGCCCAAGCATTATCTCTTCTTTTCTTTCCTCTTCCCTGTCTATCTCATCCACAAACTCAACAGGAAGCCTGTTTTCCTCCACACTCTTTAGATACTGGAAGAGATTTTTTGTGTTGCCTGCTCTTTTATTTTTATAAAAGGACCATGCAGACACGCCTACCCCGAGAAATTCATTCCTCTTCCAGTAATGGAGGTTATGTCTGCACCGGTAACCCTCTTTCGCCCAGTTAGAAAGCTCATACCTGTAAAAACCCCTGTCATTTAGAAAATCATCAATTATTGAAAAAAGCCCATACAGCCTGTCATCATCTGGGAGTTTCACCTCTCCCCTCTTTACCATCTGTCCAAGGGCTGTATTCTCATACGGAGTCAGCATGTAGGCAGATATGTGGGTCACAGGCAGGGAGGTAAAAAAATGCAGGTCCTTTTCAAGACTATCTCCGGTCTGTCCAGGCAGACCATAAATCATATCAAGGCTTATATTTCTGAATCCTGCATCGAATGCATCCATAACGGTTTTTACTGTATCCTCCGGAAAGTGATTCCTGCCAAGGAAGGAGAGATTTTCCCTTATAAAGGACTGTGCCCCAACACTTACCCTGTTTACACCTGCCCTATAAATAGCTTTAAACTCACCGTATCTATAGGTTGCAGGATTGACCTCAATTGTAATTTCCACATCCCTTTCAACAGGAATATGTGCATTTATAAACTGGAGGATTTCATCTATCATCTGGGGAGGCAGTATAGACGGTGTCCCCCCACCAAAGTAAATGGTGTTAACACAAAAATCCAGCTGTGAAGCGTAAAGCTGTATCTCTTTTTTAACAGCTTTAACATATCTCGTGTAAATCTCATCAGAATTTAGCTCCACAGAGGTAAAATCACAGTACGGACATTTAAGACTACAGAACGGAATGTGTATGTATATACCCTTCACCATAACAGGATTAAAATAACACTTATTTTGAAAATATCAAACATTGTTATATTGCAATTTAACAGTGGTTAGCATATACTATAAAAGCTCAAGGTTTACTAAATACTAAGGAGGTTTAGACAAATGAAAGTTAAAGTATCTGTTGACCAGGATCTCTGCACAGCTTGCGCACTTTGCTACGACGAGCTTCCAGAGGTTTACGAAGACCAGGGTGACGGAATTGCTAAAGTTAAGGACGACATCGGTGGTGACGGTGCTGTTATAGAAGGAGAACTGGCTGAAAGAGCTCTTGAAATCACTGAAGAGTGCCCATCTGGCGCACTTATCACTGAGGTTGTAGAAGAGTAATAATCAGGGGGAGGTTTTCCTCCCCGTATCACTCCTGTACCTTCTTTAATCTTTCCCTTTCCTGTTTTTCTATCTTTTCATGGAGCTGGAGAATATCAACCTTTGGTTTTTCCACATCCCTGAAGTGCCCTTTAAAAAATAGACCAAGGATGATTGCAAGCCACCCGGCTATCATAAATAACCTTGCAAATAAAACAACAAGGTAACCTCTAAAATCAGACTCATTTCTGGCAAACTCAGAATTAAAAAAGTCTATACTCCTCTCAACCATATAAATACCTATAGAAAGGACCATCAGGGATAGAAGTATAACCGTTACCGTTTTTGGGGTGAGTTTTAATCTAGGCATTTTAACCCCTCCACACTTTATGGACGGGGTAAATATATGCAAGGACACGGATTTTTCAAAAATTACACAATACCTTCTGTAATGGCCTTGATTCCTTCCAGTCCACCCATAGGAATAGGAATATGTCTGGAAGATGGTACATCGTAGTCCCTGGGATTGATTCTTATCAGGGTGCCGTAGAACTGGTCTGCAACTCTTTCTGAAAGTATTCTAACTGTTGGAACCGCCTTACCTGCACCTATCTCGATAATAACCAGTTTATACCCCATGTCGTCTATCTTTTCCAGCCATCTTTCAAATCTGAACTCCTGTCCGGCAGTTCTGTGGGGAATCCACTCCCAGTCCCCAAACATCAGAATATTTGGCCTTGCAATTTCCTTACAGTGTTTACAAAGGGGAAGAGGGTCTTTTGCCCTGAAATTTTCCATGTCAATCTCTATCTCAACATCATCGGCAGGCCATATATCGTCCATACAGGGGACGCTGCACTGGAGGTGATGTATTGAGCCGTGAACCTCCACTATCCTCTTTTCGTCATAACCTGCTTTCTGGAACTGTCCATCGACATTTGAGGTAAAGACAAAGTAACCGCCTTTTTTACTTTCCCCAAGCTTTCTCAGTATGTGGAATCCCTCATGGGGCTGTGTTTCCCTGTACAGATTCAGCCTGTGACCGTAAAATGCCCAGGCCAGATGCGGGTCTTCCTTAAACCATCTGGGATTTGCAAGTTCCTCAAACCTCAAACCAAGCTTTCTTGCTATTGGATATGCCCTCCAGAATCCTTCTGTACCCCTGAAGTCAGGAAGTCCGCTGTCAACACCCATTCCGGCCCCTGCTGTTATCAAAACAGCATCCGCCTCTTTAATGACCTCTTTTGCCCTGCTGATATTATTTTCCAGGTTCATGATTTTCCCCCGGGAAACTTTTATTACAGAAGTTTCATTTTCATTATCTCCCTGACCCTGTGGGCCACCGTTCTGACAGCTTCTTCCAAAATCAGTTTTCCGTACTTTTCCTTTGCAAGCCATGGGGCCGATTCCATTCTTCCGTCCGGATAGGCCTGTTTAAACTCTTCCCTGGAAAGTGGAAAGTACACATTATTTCTGGTTATTCTCTTTTTTTCCGATGGTTTGGTTTTAAAAGCTTCCGGCCTTAACAGTTTTGTTATAGAAACCTCAGAAGGTGTGGCGTGATAACCATTTTTATCCTCAAATATGTCCCTTTCAACCTCCTGAACTTCAGGGAGTAAAAACCACGATATAATCTCGAATATCCCTTTCCTGTTTTCATACTTGAGCTGGGAAAACGCCGTTTTTACAGGCTCTATGTTACCTCCGTGGCCGTTGATAAATACTATTCTCTTAAATCCGTGGTCTAAAAATGAGACCACAATATCCCTTGCCACAGATACCATCGTTTCAGGAGAAAGGGTAACAGTGCCTTTAAATCCCATGTGGTGCTGGGACATACCGTAACACAGTGTTGGAGCAACGAGGATATCCAGTCTTTTTCCAACTTCCCTTGCAACAGCCTCTGCAGTTATAAAGTCGGTCCCTATAAGACCGTACGGACTGTGCTGCTCTGTGGAACCTAAAGGAACAAGGACGATATCCTTTTCAATCAGATAGGCCTCAACCTCTACATAGGACATATTTTCCAGCAGCATCACTCCACCTTCAGGTAGTATTTGAACTTTTTATAATATCTCAGATGGCTCAGCTGTTTCAAATCTGTAATTTTTTCCCTATTCCTCAACCGGATTATTTCATCAGCGGTTTTTTCCCCTATGTAGGGCACAGATACAAGTTCCTCTTTTGTGGCTGAATTTACACTGACTTTCAGTTTTCCGGGGGAATGCCTACCATCTCCCGGGACAAACCAGTGGTATATTATTCCGGACAGAATAAGTACACCGGTAAATAGAAACTGAACACCAAGTACCTTCCTATTCAAGACCTTCCCTTCCGTGGAGTTCATTCTGGAGTCCAAGGAGGCTTTCAATCAGTTCCATATCCCTCCTTGTTATCCTGACCTCCCTGTCAGCCTTTTTCAGGGGAAATGGATAACCGGCAACAGAGTAGTACGAAAGGAAGTCCAGTATCTCTTCTGGAGTAATTCTCTCCAGCTGGGGATTTTCATATACCTCTATCAGGGATATGGTCCTGCCAGAGTCATATCTGCCGTAAAAGTATTTCAGTGAAACTTCCTTCAACTGAAAAGCTATGTTCTCTTCGATAAACTCAAATATCTCTGAAAACTCCCATTTTATCTCCTCCAGATTAATGTATACCGGAGGATATGAATAACCTGTGGTGTTTATAAACTGGTGGAATATTCTCAGGTCAGGTATGGACCTGTTAAATATCTCCGTGGAATGGGATGTCTTTGCTATTCCTATAACAAGAGGATTCCAGTCAAGACCGTAAAACAGTCTGTGGAGCAGTAGCAGGTACTCAAAATAAGCAAGCTTTGCAACTGCGGACTCCACAACATCAGCTCGCATTCCCTTTTCCCCAAGCTCTCTGACCAGGCTACTGACAACCTTTTCCTTTATGTCGGGGGAGAGGGAAACTATGTCCTTTTCAAGGAGGTTTTCCTTAATCTCATCTATCAGACTGCCTGCAACACCTGCAATCTTCCCTTCAAAATCCTCACCAGAGAACCAGTCTGTTTTTGGAAATACCGTTATGAATCTGCTTGAAAGGGTTCCGTCTATAATGAGGACCTCTGGTTTTTCCCTGTAGGCAAGCCTCAGAAGAGCCTTCAGCTCAGAGAGGAACATCAACATCCTCAGGTACTGGTCCACAAGCTCCGTCTTTTTTATAACCGAGAAATTAACCTCTCCAACAACCTCCTCAACGGTTTCCCCATTTTCCCTGAAACCAACTGCGTATCCTGAGACGGTATACAGATAAAATCCCAGATAATGTTTTTTATTGTAAGAGCCGTCCTCTCCGGCAACAAATCTATACACCGGAACAGGCCTGTACTCGACCCATTTTTCCAGTACTTCTTCCCTTTTAATATCCCTGCTCAGGGACAGGGCAAGATTTGAAAGTTCATTTTTCAGTCTGTAGGTTTTGTTAAGCAGCTCTGGACGCATACCTACACCTCTACAGGGTCGTCCCTGTGGGGAACCCAGACCTCCCTGAAAAATTTCTGTTCATTTTTCAGATAATCCTCAGGAACCTTTTTTATTATCTGCTGGGCCCACTCCTCTATTTTCCTGCCTCCATCTTCACCAAAACGCCAGAAAATATTCTTCCTGTAGTCTTCAGCGGTTTCAACCTTACCTGCGACAAATGGTTTACCGTTATAGGCAGCCAGCTTAAAAATTTTGAAGGTCTCCCAGTCCAGATTTTCCCTGTTTTTGCTTTTCTTTTCTTCCTCCTGTCTGTATCTCCTGTCAGAGTGTGCCAGTCTCTTAAAAATGGCGTATTTTAGAGCTTCGGCAATACCTATTGCTTCGGCAAGCTCCTCAGGGTAGCCGAGTCTGAGAGCCCTGTATTTCTGGAGTGCTGCCATTTTGGGAAATCTGTTTACCAGCATTATATGGCCCTGCCGTATGTGATTTCAGCCTTATAGTAATCATCCAGAACTGAAATTATATCAGATACCGGTAAACTTCCCATAAACATAAATGCTAAAACCAGCCTGTCCACAGTTATTTCCTGTGTGGCTTTTATGTTTATTGTTATCCTGCCTCCACCGTTTTCCAGTATGTACACCGCACCTTCAACCAGCTTTTTCATATACGCATCCTGACTTTTCTCCCTGTAGGTTTTTAGCTCGGATATCAGAATCTCTTTTAGTTTTTCAGGCCGGGCCTTTTGCCGCTGTGCCACCTCTTTTATGATTTCCTCTGTAAATCCCCTGTCTGTATAGCTGACCACAACTTCCGAGGGAAATATTTCTGTCAGGTATTCTATGTACTCTGTCTGTTTTTCCTGGGGGTCTATTTTTAGAAGCTCAGGTCTGAATTTCTCCAGAACAGCGGAAAATTCCACCTCAAGTTTCTGGTTTTTAATCTGCACCTTTTCAATATTAAATACATTTTTTTCCGTGTCGTACCACATTTTCTGGTAAAAGTCGTAACGGAAGTTCTTCCCATCTATAAATGCGTCTATACCGTATGCATAGGCCTCAAATCTAATAGGAACCCTGAATCCTTCAGGAAGGCTGTACTCTGTTATCTCAAACCTATCGATATCTATAACAGTTCCAGGCTGGGGGAATCCCCTTATGGAAATTCCATCCAGACTGACCTTTCCTGTCAGTGGGTTGTAGCTGTAACCCTTTATTTTTACATTTTCCTGAAGATTATTCTCTTTCAGGTATTGCTGAACCTGTTCCTTAATCGACTGGGTTCCTACATAGGCTGCTATCAGATATCCCCCTCCGAGGATAACAAGGAGGACAGACAGGACGAGGCCGATTATTGTTTTTTTATTCATTTTCTTTATTCCTTTATTTTTTCATATAACTTTACTATTTCTTCTTTTAGACGGTCAACTCCTTCAAGGGTGGCAAGTGATACAGGGATAAATGTGTATCCCCTCTCTTCAAAGTACTTTTTCCATTTTTCCAGCTGTGTTCTGTCAGACAGGATGTCTATCTTGTTCCCCACAACAATCTGGGGTTTCTCCAGTAGCTCAGGGGAGTACTTTTCAAGCTCTTTATTTATAGCCTCAAAGGCCTCATCAGGCTCCCTATCCCTGTAATCAGATACATCAATCAGATGAATCAGACCTTTTGTTCTTTCTATATGCCTTAAAAACTCGTGGCCGAGGCCCTGTCCTTCAGAAGCCCCTTCTATAAGCCCCGGGATGTCTGCAAGGACAACAGATTTTCCATAGTCCAGCTTCAGTACACCAAGAACAGGACTGAGGGTGGTAAAAGGATAGTCGGCAATTTTTGGCCTGGCGTTGGACAGAACAGAAATCAGGGTGGATTTACCTGCGTTTGGAAATCCCACTATACCTATATCTGCAAGAAGCTTCAGCTCAAGGTCTATCCATCTTTCCTCACCTTTCTGTCCTTCCTCAGCGTAATCCGGGGACTGGTTTGTTGAACTTTTAAAGGCTGCATTTCCCTTTCCTCCCTTTCCACCTCTGGCAACAACAACTTTTTGTCCGGCCTCTGTAAGGTCTGCTATCAGCTCACCTGTTTCTGCATCTTTTACAACGGTACCGACAGGAACCCTGATTATGAGGTCTTCCCCTTTTCTGCCGTGCTTATTACCCCCGGAACCGTGCTGTCCCCTTTCTGCCTTAAAGTGAATCCTGTGTTTAAAGTCCATAAGTGTGGTCATACGGGGGTCTGCCACCATTACCACATCACCACCCTTTCCGCCGTTGCCTCCAGAGGGACCTCCCATCGGGACGAATTTTTCCTTTCTAAAGGCCACACATCCGTTTCCTCCGTCTCCTGCCTTAACGTATATTTTCGCTTTATCCACAAACTTCATTTTTTCCTCACCTGAATTGTTTTTTTCGGGGAAATAATTTATTTCTCAGGACATATATTTCCAGCTTCAGCCCAGTCTGATACCTGTGAGAATTCCAAATGGAACTGCAAGACCTGTGACAAATCCTGTTCCAGGCTTTAAAAACGGCAGAATCTCAAATATATCTTCCTTTGAATACTCAAAGAACGCAGAAACCGCCTCAAGGTCATTCCTGTTTATAAGCTTAAATACAGCCTGGGTGTTAAGCTGCGAAAGTATGTATTTACTGATATTGGCAGGCCTCTGGGTTATTGCTATAAGACCCAGATTCAGTTTTCTACCCTCTGTTGCGATTTTTTTTGCAATTATGAATGCAGGGTTTGATGAGCCTGACTGTACATCACCAAAACCCTTCTCAGGTGCAAAATTCTGGGCCTCCTCAAGGACTATAACCCTCTTCTTTCTGTCTTTTTTGGCCTTTTTAAATATTTCCTTCATTATCAGACCTGCCAGATTTACCCTGGTTACCGGGTCCTCTATACTGCTGAAATTAAAAATTACAGGTACATTTTCTTTCCCGAGGAAATTAAATATCTCCTCTACAATTTCAGGATGTACGGAGAGGGCCTGTTTTGTGTAATCCATCTCTATCATCTGTATGAATGAGTCCAGTTCCTGTCTAAGCGGTCCCCTAAGGTCTGTCAGTTCCATAGCCCCAAGGAGAATTTCATACAGGGATTTTTCCCTTAAACCGGTTATCTGCAGGTCAGGTTTCAGATTTTTTCTCAGGTAAGCAGAAACCCTTTTTTCTTCCGAGCTTTTGTCCTGAAAAACAACACCGTACTCCCTGAACAGGTCCTTGATATTGTCAAAATGCACGGGAAAAAGCAGGTCCGGAAACTCAAGCCGGGCAGCATTTTTCAGACTGCCACCGTATTCCCCGTACAAATCAAATACATAAACGGTGATATCATCATAATCCAGATTTTCCAGAATTCTTCTGACAAATGTTGTTTTACCTGAACCGGTGGTGCCCAGAACAGCCATATGCATCGTGTATATCTTTTCCATATCGATGTAGGCATTCAGTCCGGTGTTATACAGATTACCGAATCTGACAGGCATTCCCATAGGATACCCTGCATGGTTTATTTTGAGGATATCCTGAATATCATCCTCACCTTCAAATCTGAATACCGGGCTGCCAACCCCAGGAGGTTCCATAGGTGTCTTGAGGATACTTTCCCCGGTATTTTCAACGCTGTCTTTAAATCTTGCCAGAATTTCCAGACGGGCCACCCTGATTCCTGCATTTTTTTCATTCAGATATGCAAACAGAAGTGCCTTTCTAAAAAAGGGGTCCCTGTCTGTTATGGCCATCTCCAGCTTCTGGGGCTCGGAAAAAATAGACCTGGATACGGTGGTAAAAATGGTTGAAAAGAGGGAGTCATTTATCTCCTTAACAACAGCCACACGCCCCAGGATAAATCCTTCACCATCAGGTATCTTCACATAGGTCTGCTCAGGAACAGACTCAAAAAGAAGAACCTCTGCAGATATTGCACTTTCTGCATTGAGTATTATCCCTGCAACGGGGAGATTCAGGTTTATTGAGGAGGATTTTATTTTTTCAAACTGGTCTATCAGTTTCTTGACCTCTTCCGGGGAATCAATAACAACAGCCGTTTCTATATTCCCGTCAATGTACAGTCCTGAAGAGGTTAAATTTGCAGAACCTATAACGGCGATTCTGTCGTCAACTATCACAAATTTTGAATGGATATCAGGATTGAGATAAATGGTGGCATCCAGTTCTTCAAGAATTCTGAAAACATCCCTGTCTGTAATCAGGAAATCCTGAATCTGGGAGTTTCTTATAACAACCTCAATTTTGACCTTCTTCCCACCTATAAGCTCACTGAAAGGCTGGGCTTTAATCCAGGGAGATGAGATTTTTATGGACTTTTTTGCCGAGGAAAACAGCTTTTTCAGCCGGGGGAGAATCTCCTCTTTAGGAAGAATTTCCATTTTTAATCCTGTTTTTTATTTAAAGATGGTAAAGGGATGTGGAAAATTCAAGGGAGGGGGTCAGATAAGGAGAATCTCCCTATCTGACGGCTTTTTTAACCTTTCCTGCCTTGAGGCATTTGGCACATACGTAGATTCTCTTTGTAGAGCCGTCTGGCATAACAGCCTTAACCCTCTGGAGGTTAGGTCTCCATACCCTCTTTGTGGTTGTTGCAGAGTGTGCAACCCTGTTTCCATGGGCAGTTTTCTTTCCACATATCTGACAGACAGCCATTTTCTTCCTCCACAATTTGTTTAACGAAATAAATAATATACCACATATATCAGTCTATATCCATCTTTCCAGGGTTAATCAAGTCTTTGGGGTCAAAAACCCTTTTTATACCCCTCATTATTTCAAGCTCTTTAGGTTTAAACTGTTTTTTCATAAAAGGGGCCTTTGTTATACCAACACCATGTTCCCCGGTTATGGAACCTCCGTAGGAAAGGGCCAGTTCAAAAACCTCTTCCACAGCCTGTTCAGTTCTTTTCAGCTCATCTTCGTCTGAACCATCAATCATAAAGTTTGCGTGGACGTTACCGTCCCCTATGTGGCCGAAGTTTACCATTTTCAGATTGTACTTTCTGCCTATATCCCTGAGTTTTGGAAGGGCTTCTGGAAGGAAGCTTCTGGGGAAAACAATATCCTCGTTGATTTTTACCCTCCCGAGTTTTGACACGGCAGGGGAGAGTGCCCTTCTTGCCTCCCACAGTTTGTCTGCTTCCTTAGGATTTCTGGCTATCTGGACCTTTGCTCCGTTTTTTTCACATATCCTTGCAACCTCTGTAATCTGGTCGTCTATCGCCTTTGGATGTCCATCAACCTCAATAAGGAGCAGAACCTCCGCATCCCTTGGAAGACCAAAATGTCCAAAATCTTCGACCGCATTTATTGCAAGTTTATCCATAAACTCCAGTGCTGATGGCTGTATACCTGCCTTGAAAATATCCTTGACGGTTTTACCTACGGCAGCTATATCGGAGAATATTGCCATTGCTGTTTTGGCAGCCTGGGGTTTTGGAATCAGCTTTACCGTTATCTCAGTAAACAGTCCCAGCGTACCCTCACTGCCTATAAACAGTCTGGTGATGTCGTAACCTGCCACATCCTTGAGTGTAGGTCTTCCTGTGTGTATTATCTCCCCGGTGTGTATCACCGTGTTTAGTTCCATTATGTACTCTCTGGTAACACCGTATTTGACACATCTTGGTCCACCGGCATTTTCAGCAACATTACCACCAAGTGTGCAGTATTTGTAACTTGCAGGGTCCGGTGGATAAAACAGCCCGACTTTTTCTACAGCCTTTTGAAGCCTGTAGGTTATAACACCTGGCTGTACCCTTGCAACGGCATTGTCCTCATCAATCTCAAGAATCCTGTCCATCTTTTCAAATGAAACGACAACTCCACCCTTTACAGGAAGAGCACCACCTGTGTATCCTGAACCTGCACCCCTCGGGGTAACAGGTATTCCTTCCTCGTAACATATTTGAACTATTTTCTGGACCTGTTCCTGATTCTCCGGTATTGCTACCACATCAGGCATCATCTTTATCCGTGTGGCGTCGTATGAGTAGAGGAGCCTGTCCATGTCATCATCAAGACAGTTTTCTTCCCCTAATATCTCTTTTAATGCCCTTTTTACCCTGTCAGGAACTTTTATCCTCTCTTTCTGCTCCATATGAAACATCTGCTTAACCTCACCATCTGGATGTTTTTATCTATATTAACCTAAATCGGTTAAAAGTGTGATGATAACCATCACAGGATGTCCAACCTATTGATATTTTAAAAAGGGTTATTGCCTTTTTAAATAATCCCCCTCAGGATGGTGTCCCCCAGTGTCAGGAAACAGATTTGCCGGCAGATGGCCATTTGAAATAAACAGGAAAGATTTTAATATATGAATATATAAATATCGTCAGGAGGATGAAAGGTGTTTCTGGACAGGGAAACCTACAAGAAAATCCATATCTCTGTTGAAGAGCTGAAGGAAAAAATCGATAAAGGAGAGGATTTTATACTCCTTGATGTGAGAGAACCACAGGAGTATGAGTTTTCAAGGATAAGGGAAAAGGAAGCAATGCTGGTACCTCTGATGAGACTGCCTTCCATTATAGGAAAGCTCCCCAAGGATAAACCCATTTATGTTATATGCAGAAGTGGAAACAGAAGCCTTCAGGCAACCCTGTGGCTGATGGAACACGGTTATGATAATGTAAAAAATGTTGAGGGAGGTATTCTCGCCTGGAGTGATTATATAGACCCTACCGTAAGGAAGTACTGATATATTCCCCCCTCCCTTCTTTTGTTACCTTCCGCTCCCTCCCGGGTTCTATACAATCGAAAGCATAAGGTCTAAAGGTTTTCTTGCCTTCTGGATAATATCTTCTGGGAGGGTTATTTCGTTGATTTCCTTTTCCAGAACCTCTGCGATTTTCTCAAGGGTATTCTTCTTCATGTCACAGCAGTGGACGGTCCCGCAGTAATCGGCATTTACAGGGAAAATGTAATTTTTGTCTGGATTAACCTTTTCAAGCCAGTGTTTCAGACCAACCTCCGTTCCTATAATCACATTTTTTGAGTCGCAGGTGGTTGCAAACTCTATTATCTGGGAGGTACTTCCAACAAAATCCGCTATCTTAACAGTTTCTGTATTACATTCAGGATGAACGGCAATTTTTGCATCAGGATATTTTTCCTTCAGCGCAAGAAGCTGGTCCGGTGTAAGATTGAAGTGGGGAGGACAGAATCCTTTCCAGAGGATAAATTCCTTTTCAGGAATCTGTCTGGCTATATACGAACCTAAAAACTGGTCAGGAACGAATATGATTTTTTTTGCATCCAGTTTTTTTATAACATTAACCGCATTCCTTGATGTAACAATAACATCAGAGACGGTTTTTACATCTGCATTAGTATTTACATAAGATACGACGATTGCATCCGGGTGTTCCTCCTTCAGTTTCAGAACACCTTCAACTGTGGCCATATCCGCCATAGGACAGCCACTTTCAGGATTTGGATGGAGGACCTTTTTTTCAGGATTGAGTATCTTTGCCGTTTCTGCCATAAACCTTACACCAGCAAAAACAATTATGTCCGCATCTGTTTCCTGGGCCCTTCTTGCAAGCTCAAGGGAATCTCCAACCACATCGGCTATATCCTGAATCTCTCCCCTCTGGTAGTAGTGGGCAAGTATAACGGCGTTTTTCTTTTTTCTGAGCTGGTTTATCTTATCTATTACCTGCTGCTGTTTCTGGTCAATCACTGCTGTCAACCTCTTCCTCCTGAAATAAAACAGTGTTTGATTTTTGGTAAATAAAATATATATAAATAACTGCTATTTTTCAAACTTTTTTACCACTTCAAAGGCTTTTTCCGTTGGAATCCTGCCCCTGGGGGTTTTCTGGATGTATCCCTCCCTGATAAGGAAGGGTTCTATCACTTCCTCGATGGTGTTTTTACTTTCTGATAGCGCCGATGATATTGTGTTTAACCCAACAGGCTTTCCACCGTATCTATTAACAAGTATCTGCAGATACTTTCTGTCTGTGGGGTCAAGACCATTTTCATCAATTTCCAGAAAATCCAGGGCTTCCACAGCAGTTTCCCTGTCAACAGTTCCATTACCGTGGACAACGGCATAGTCGTGAACCCTTTTAAGTAGTCTGTTGGCTATTCTGGGGGTTCCTCTGGACCTTCTGGCAATCTCAAGGGCGGCTTCAGGGGAAATCTGAATCTGAAGAATTCCTGCAGACCTTAGGATTATCCTTTTCAAGGAGTGAATGTCGTAAAAATCCATACTGAGCAGGATTCCGAATCTGGACAGCAGGGGTGATGTGAGCATTCCGGCCCTTGTTGTTGCACCTATCAGCGTGAATTTTGGCAGGTCTATCCTTACACTCCTTGATGCACTGCCCTTACCTATAACAATATCAATCTTGAAATCTTCCATGGCAGGGTACAGGGTTTCTTCCACAGAGGGATTAAGCCTGTGTATCTCGTCGATAAACAGAATATCACCTTCTTCCAGTGATGAGAGTATCCCTGCAATATCTCCCTTTTTTTCAAGAAGCGGTCCTGAGGCAAACACAATATTTCTGCCAAGCTCAGATGCTATCAACTGGGCAAGGGTGGTTTTACCCAGTCCAGGAGGTCCACTTATAAGAACATGGTCCAGAATTTCCCCCTTTCTCTTTGCAGCCTCAATAAAGAGGGATATCTGCTCTTTTACCCTGTCCTGACCTATGTACTCATCAAGGGATAAAGGCCTTAAAGTAAGCTCAAATGATGTATCTCCCTTCACCCTAAAACTCTCTTCAGTATAAATTCCTCTGAGGATTTATAAACATCTGCAAAATTTACTTTCTGCTCTTTCTCAAGGGTATAAAGTTCCTTAATCATATCTACAAGCTGTCTTTTCGTCACATATGACGCCTGCTTCTGAATACTGCCCTTCATGGCAGGGTGTTTTACGTTCATCTGATTAAAGGCTGCTTCAGGGGATTTACCCTTTTCCAGCAGTGTTTTAAAAAGAAGCAGCCTGTTTATTTGTCCGAGGAGCAGCGACTGTATCTCAAATGGATGGTGGGTGGAGTTCACAAGCTGCCTGTATATCCTCATTGCAGATATGTCTTTTGCAAAAAATCTGTCCAGAAATGTGAACACATTTTCCCTGGGTTCAGGAACAACCACAGCATCAACATCTTCCTTTTCCACCGTTCCTTTATCTCCAATATACGTAAGGAGTTTTTCTATCTCCTGTTTTGCATAATAAAGGTCATTCTTCAGCTTCCCAACAAGGTGTTTGAGTGTATCCTCATCTATCTTTTTACCTGCCTTCTCAATCTTGTTTTTAACTGATATATAAAATGCCTTTGGGGTGAGTGGAGCAGAAATAACCACATCGGCGTTGCCTTTCAGACTTTTAAACGGTTCCCTTGCAGGGATTTTTTCCCCCTTCAGAAAGAGAAAAAGCCTGTCTGGAAGGGCTATATTTTTGACAAACTCACCGAAATCCTTTATCTCGTCCTTTGAAAGTTTAGACACAAATGCCTCGAAAAACAGTATGACAGCCGTATTTCCTTCAGAAAAGAGAGATGAGCTTGAAAAAACTTCCTTTAGCTGGGAATACGTCAGCTCATCACCCCACAGGATATGAATCTCACCTGTAGCCTTGATTTTCTCAACCAGCTGTTTTTTTAGAAACTCCTCTCCACCGTAAACGAGGACAACAGGTTTCAGGCTGTCCGGATTAAAACTTTTAATAAGCTGGACGATGCTTTTTTCTGCCATTATTTTCCAGTTAATATAGAAAAAATTCTTACATTCACAAGTCTACCGATTTCTTCTATTGCATATCTCCGTTCAACATCCCCGGTAAGCCCTGTTCCTGTATACTGGGCCATTTCCTTGATGTCCTTCTGGAGCAGGGGTTCATTTTTTCTGTTTTCGATGGTAAATTTCAGGTCAACAGACACCTTATAAATACTTGCCCTCTGTGCAGGAGAGTATCCTATAGGCCTTATAACCAGTGATTTTACCCTGACCTCGATGAATCTCGTGGTTCTCCCTGAACACTCAAGGTCATTACCTGAGGATATCACCGCATCAGAAATGGCTCTTGTAAATACATCAAGGGCTGTTGCCTCAGCCCTGGGGAAGTAGATTTTTTTGATACAGTAAACCTCTCCCCCTTTTTTACTGTAATTAACAGATTTATACCCGCAGGAGAAAGAGATAAGCAGAAGAACCACCGTTAACAGTCTGAGCATCAGATAAACTTTTCCTCCAGTTTTTTCTCAACAAACGGGTGGACCATCTTTGACAGGTCCCCGTGGTGCGATGCCACATCCTTCACAATAGAAGAACTGATATGTATCAGCTCCTGGGAAGGCATCAGAAACAGCGTCTCAACCTTATCAAGGTTGTAGTTGGTCATGGCTATTTGCAGCTCGTACTCAAAGTCTGTAAACAGTCTCACACCTCTGACAATAATCTTTGTATTGTACTTTTTCATAAAGTTAACCAGCAGGCCATCAAAGGGTTCTATTATCACCCTTTCTGCCCCAAAGTCCTTAACAGATTCCCGGAACATCTCAACCCTTTCCTCTACGGTGAAAAGGGGCCTTTTCTTTGGATTTCTTGCTATCGCCACCACAACATACTCAAATATATTAAGGGCCCTTTTGACTATATCAAGATGACCGTAATGAACAGGGTCAAATGTCCCTGGATAAACGCATATCTTCGTTATCATTTACTTTCTCCAGAATGATAGTACTGTATCCCCGTATTTTCTCTCCTCATCTGCACCAAAACTCTTATCAGCCCTGTGCTCAAGAATAAATACCCCTCCTTCTTTAAGGTTTCCAAGGGATAACTCTATTAATTTATTATAATGTCTGTAATCGTACGGAGGGTCGGCAAAAATAATATCAAAGGGCTCCCCTGTGTAATTTTTGAGAAATCTCAGTACATCCTGATTTATCACCTTCCAGTCTGTGGATTTTCCCTGGAGTTTCCTTTTTATATCCTGTGCCCTTCTGCGGTCCTTTTCCACAAAATAAACAGGCCGGGCCCCTTTCTCCAGTGCAGCCATACCCACCTGACCTGTTCCTGCAAACAGGTCCAGAAAGGATTCCCCGGTAACATCAAAGAGGATGTTGAATAAAGCCTGTCTGACTTTTGCCGAAGTAGGTCTAAATCCCTTCATAGGTTTATGATATCAGATTTGTTATAATAAGAAAAAAGTGTCAGGCAGAAGAAGATGAAAAGGTGGATTTTTTTATTGCTGGCAGCAGTAGTAGGGGTTTCTTACGGTAAAGAACCTGTTCAGATTTTTGAAAACGATTACTATAACAGCCTGAAGGTCAGGTATGCAAAGGAGAAGTACAAGGCGGTTATGGTAGATGACGGAATACCGGCCCCCAGTTTCCAGCGCAGTATAGTGGACTTTGCTATTGGTCTGCTTGGTATCCAGTACAGGTTTGGTGGTGAATCCATATGGGGTATGGATTGTTCAGCATTTGTTCAGAAGGTTTATGCAATGGCAGGGATTGACCTTCCAAGAACAGCAAGATACCAGGCAAAATACGGTATGTACGTGAGCAGGGAGAATCTACAGCCAGGGGACCTTCTGTTTTTCAGGACATACGCAAGATTCCCCTCCCATGTTGGAATTTACATAGGTGAAGGGAAGATGATTCATGCCTCCTCCGCAGGAAAGAGAATTATGATTTCAGATATAGATAAGGACTTTTATCTGAGGAATTTTCTCTTTGCCAAGAGGCTGTTTCTCTACGACCCTGAGGAGATTATAGGTGAAGATGAAAAGTAGAAGTACCACAATACTTGTCGTAAGAAAGGACGGAAAAACAGTTATAGCCGGTGACGGACAGGTAACCCTCGGCCACAGCGTGATGAAGGCCTCGGCAAGAAAAATCAGAAAACTACACGACGGTAAAGTTGTGGTGGGATTTGCAGGTTCTGCAGCAGACGGACTGGCACTGATGGAAAGACTTGAGGAGAAGCTCAATAAACACAGGGGGAATCTCCTCAGGGCAGCTGTGGAACTTGCCAAGGACTGGAGAACAGACAAATACCTCAGGAGACTTGAGGCTGTTTTAATCGCAGCAGACAGGGATAATATGTTTCTGATATCGGGAAACGGCGATGTTATTGAACCTGATGAGCCTGTTCTGGCTACAGGTTCAGGGGGTGATTTTGCAAGGTCAGCAGCCCTGGCACTTTACAGAAATACAGACATGTCTGCAAGGGAGATTGTCCAGCAGGCCATGGAAATAGCCTCCCAGATTTGTATTTACACAAATGACAATATAACTATAGAAGAGTTGTGAAACAGTCTGACAAAAATAATTCTTTATACGTTCAGGTAGCCCTTCCTATTTCCCAGTTCATGTCCTTTACATACAGGGTACCGGAGCATCTGAAAGAAAAGGCCAGGCCTGGATTCAGGGTTCTTGTACCCTTTAAAAAAAGTAAGCTGACAGGTGTTATCACGTCACTTTCTGATAAACCCCAGCTAAAGGGCATAAGGGATGTGGAGGATATACCTGACAGCCTTCCTGTTTTTACAGAGGATTACCTCCAGATTCTAAAAAAAATATCGGAATATTACATTACCCCCCACGGTATAACGCTTTATTACGCAATGCCTGAAGGACTCAGGTGGAAATACAACCGGGAGAAAAAAAGATGGATAAAACCTGCCCCTGAAGAAAAGGTCTACTATCTGTCGTCTGGGGCATTCCAGGAAAAGCTAACCCCTTCAGCCAGAAAGCTCGTGCAGTTTGTCGCCGAGAGGGGAGAGGTAACATCCTCCGCACTTAAAGAGGCAGGATTCAAAACATCAACCATAAACAGTCTGGTCAGAAAGGGTATCCTGATTGAGAGTGGCGGTTATCTGGCCGTTGAGGAAGAACTGCCCACAGAAGAAATATCCGTCTCTGAGGAATCTTACAACAAAAAAGGTATGTTCCTCTTATCAGGGGAAAATGCCGAAAGCAGGCTCCGCAGATACATACACATACTCAAAAAAACAGTAAACCGTGGCCAGACAGCAATGTTTATACTTCCTAATATTGCATCCCTTCGCAGGGTATACCCGGGATTTAAGAGGGAATTTGGTGACAGGCTCAGGGTTTATCTTGATACCATACCTGAAAAGCAGAAGATAGACCTGTGGTTTGAGCTGATGAAAAACTCCGGATATATCGTTCTCGGTACCTACAGTACCCTTTTTATCCCCGCTGAAAACCTATCCCTGATAATAATAGAGGAGGAATACTCCTCAGGATACAAAAATCCCCGTATGCCAAGGTTCGATGCAAGGAGACTCGGGATAGAGATTTACAGAAAAAGAAATACCGCTGTTATTCTTGGCAGTTCCATTCCTTCTGTTGAGACTGTCTATCTGTCAGAAACAGGAAAAGTAAAAAAATTAATAGACAGGGAGATACTCACCGCATCAGATGCCCGTCTTGAAATAAAAAAACCCGACTACACCAGACCCGTTGACAGACAGATTATCAATCTGCTAAAGGACAGAAACACAACAGCCCTTATTGTAACAAACAGGAGGGGATTCTCATCCTATCTGTACTGTCCCAGATGTGAGGATGAGATTAAATGTAAAAGGTGTGATATTCCCCTGAAGGTCCACAAATCAGGAAAGGAAAAATTTCTCCAGTGTGAGCTGTGCGGGAAAAAATACAGTTTTCTCCAGGAATGTCCGGAATGTGAAACAGGTCTGATAGAGACAGGCTTTGGTACAGAAAAAATTATGGAGATTCTTTCGGCGGAGCTTGGGAATGAGGTTTCTTTCCTTGAAGAAAGGATAAACAGGATAAATATAACCGCATCAATCTCAGGCAAGGACTTTCTGGCCCCGAAATACAGGGTGGTAGTAAATATCCTGCCTGATTATCTGCTGTACATCCCTGATTTCAGAGGGGAAGAGCTGTTTTTCAGGTCTATTTCCCTGTCGTACCTTAAAGCAGAAGATAAGATGATACTTATAACATCCCAGGAGAACTCTCTGCCTTCCATAAAAGCCCTTACCGAAAAAAACAGCACCATATTCTACAGAAAAGAACTGGAAAACAGAAAAGTCATGTCCCTGCCACCATTCTCAAAATGGATACTCCTCACATTTGAAAAGAAAGGACTTACAGCCAGACAGGTTGAAGAACTGTTCCAGAGGTGGATTGACACAATCGGTGAAAAACCGGAATTTGAAGGACCCTACACAGCCATATACTCTAAAATAAGAGGCAGGGATAGATTCCAGATACTGATAAAAAATATTAAAAACAGAAAAAAACTCGAAAAGCTTTTCAGCCTGACAGGAAAAAAAGGTATAAAATTAATAATTGAACCTGACCCAAAACAGATAAAATAGGAGGGCTCAATGGAAAGGCTGTACTCCCCCTGGAGAAGCCAGTACATAGAAACGTACGATAAAATGGAGGAATGTTTTCTGTGTGCAGCCGCCGCAAAACCGGAGGAGGATGAGAAAAGGCTTGTACTGTACAGGGGCAAAACCTCATTTATCATTATGAACCTGTACCCTTACAACGCCGGCCATCTGATGGTGGCACCGTATCAACATATAGGAGATTACACACAGCTTGACCAGGAGACCCTGTGCGAAATATCAAAACTGACACAGCTTTCAATAAAAGCCCTGAGAAAGGCTCTGAATCCTGACGGTTTTAATCTGGGGTATAATCTGGGAAGGGTTGCCGGAGCCGGACTTGAGACCCATATCCACAACCATATAGTACCAAGGTGGAATGGTGATACTAACTTTATGCCTATCATAGGAGAGGTAAAGGTCATCTCACAGGACCTTAAAGATATCTACAACAAAATAAAAAAAGCCATTGAGGAGATAGGGAAGCAGGATGTGGAATAAAATCAAACTTATAATCTGGCTTATTATACTCCTTGCAGTTGCGTATTTTGTGTCTATGAACACCTCCCCAAGTGTGTCTGTCAACATACTCCCCACATTAAAAACACCTGAAATACCCCTTGCCCTGGTAATAATAGTAAGTATCATCATAGGTGCCGTTCTGATACTGCTTTTTGCCATTACAGACTGGATTGCCTACAAAATAGACAGGATGAAACTCAGCAGAAAGCTGAAGCAGAATGAAAAGGAGCTTGAAAAGTGCAGACAGGAGCTCCAGAAAAAAGAGGAAGAAATCAAAAAGCTTGAAGGGGAGGTTGAAATCCTGAAAAATGAGAAAAATATAACTGTAAAAACAGAGGAAAAGGAGGAATAAAACTTGGGTCTTTACGACAGGGACTATATGAGGGAAAGGTCCCAATCCGGTCATTCAGGAGGAAAGTCCCCTGACAACAAAAACCTTCTTATCATTGTTGCAGTTATTTCTTTTATTTTAGGTTTTATTTTAGGTAAAATTATTTAAACAGAGTTCAAGGAGGGAAAAATTGGGTATAGGCAAAAGGGTTAGGCTCGAAAGAATAATGAACAGGGATACAGGCAAAACCGTTATCGTTCCCATGGACCACGGTGTAAGCTCAGGCCCGATGAAGGGGCTTATTAACATAAAAGAAACTGTAGAAAAAATCGCAGAGGGTGGGGCTAACGCAATAATTCTCCACAAAGGCATAGTTGAGCAGGGACACAGGGGGAAAGGCAAAGATGTAGGCCTTATTATCCACATGTCAGCATCAACAGACCTCTCCCTGAGGAAAAACGACAAGGTTCTGGTATGCACAGTTGAGGAAGCCATAAAACTCGGAGCAGACGGCGTTTCCATACACGTTAATATAGGTGCAGAAGACGAAAAACAGATGCTGAAGGATTTTGGGGCCGTATCAAAGGCCTGCCTTGACTGGCAGATGCCACTGGTTGCAATGCTCTACTACAGAGGTCCAGAAGTAAAAAATCCCTTTGACCCTGACGCCATAGCCCACATAGCAAGACTCGGGGCAGAGCTCGGTGCAGATATAGTAAAGGTCCCTTATACCGGGGACCCGGAAAGCTTCAGGAAGGTTGTAGAAGGCTGCCCGGTTCCGGTGGTTATAGCAGGAGGTCCCAAAGTCAATTCCGACAGGGAACTTCTCCAGATGATATACGACGCAGTTGTCGTGGCCGGATGTGCAGGACTGTCTGTGGGAAGGAACATCTTCCAGCATGATAATGTCTCAAAGATAACTTACGTCCTATCAAAAATCGTCCATGAAAATATAACAGTTGATGAAGCCCTTGAAATACTGAACCAGCAATAAATGAATGAAAAAAATCGTTGTTGTTGGCGGAGGATACGCAGGTGTATCCTTCGCCCGCAGGTTCTCCAGACTGAACGCAGATGCCGAGGTTTACATAATTGACCAGAATCCGTACCAGTATCTCCAGCCTGAGGTATACAACTTTATAGCCAATAAATACCTTATATCAGACATAATCATAGACCTGTCCACCCTTGCAAGGGGACTGGGAGATAGATTTTTCTTCTTTAAAGAAAAAGTCACCTATATAGATTTTGATAAAAACCGTATAGAAGGTGAAAAATTCGGTCTCAACTACGATTATCTGGTGCTTTCTGTAGGAAGCAGAACATTTTTCCCCCCGATAGAAGGACTGAGGGAACACGCCTCAGGTGTCAAAACCCTGGACAGGAGTCTTAATTTCAAACAGAAATTTGAGAAAAAGATACTCCAGAAGATAAAAGAAGAAGAAAAATGCTACATACAGAAGGACAGCCAGTTTAATATCGTGGTTGGTGGCGCAGGTCTGGCAGGCGTCGAGATTGCCGCGGAGATGGCACACTACTCAAGAGAGTTTTTTAAAAAAATTGGATTTTTATGTGACGGGCTGAACATTTCAATAGTAGAAGCAGCTGACAGAATACTGCCCGGGATTGACCCATTTGTTTACGAAACTGCCTACAGAAGGCTAAAATCCCTTGGGGTCAACATCTACACAGGCAAAAAGATTGTAAAAGTAGACGCAACAGATGTATATCTGGAGGATGGAACCTGTATAAAACAGGACTTTTTTATATGGACTGGGGGAATTGTGGCAAGCAGCCTTATATCAAAACTGGGTATTAAAACAAACAGAAGAAACCAGGCCATTGTGGATGAGTACTTTAACCCTGAAGGCATAGATAATGTTTTTATAATAGGAGACTGTGGAGAGATAAAGGACTTTCGCACCGGAGAAGTTCTGCCACCTATGGCACAGATTGCCATCCAGACAGGGGAGATAACGGCAGGATACATAAATTCCCTCCTTAAAGGCTCAAAACCTGAACCTGTAAGTCCGGTATTCAGGGGGATGGTTTCTGCACTGGGTGGAAGATACGGGGTCGGTATGATAAAAAATGGTATAAAATTTAAGGGTTTTCCGGCGTACCTGTTTAAAGAGGCTGTATTTTTACACTACAAACTGCCACTGAGGTATATCTCAAAAAAAGGATACAGGAGTCTTACAGAATAATGAAGGTTCTTATCACAGGGGCAGCAGGCTTCATAGGAAGTCATTTATGCGATAAATTTATAAAAGAAGGCTTTTATGTTATAGGCCTTGACAACTTTCTGACAGGAAGTCCTGACAACATAGCCCATTTATTTGGAAACAAAAATTTCAGGTTTGTTGAGTACGACGTAACCAACTACATATACATACCTGATGATATAGACATAATACTGCACTTTGCATGCCCCGCCTCACCGGTTGATTATCTCAAACATCCGATTCACACAATGAAGGTTGATTCCCTTGGAACACTCCACACACTGGGTCTTGCCAAAAAGAAAAGGGCAAGATACGTATTCGCCTCAACTTCAGAAGTGTACGGGGACCCCCAGATTCATCCCCAGCCTGAAAGCTACTGGGGTAATGTGAATCCTGTCGGAATAAGGTCTGTATATGACGAGGCAAAAAGGTTTTCAGAAGCCATGAGTATGGCGTACCACAGGGAACACGGGATTGATGTAAGGATTGCCAGGATTTTCAATACATACGGTGAGAGGATGAGACTGAACGACGGCAGGGTGATACCCAACTTCATATGCTACGCTCTGGAAAACAGAAATCTACCTGTTTACGGTGACGGTAGCCAGACGAGGAGTTTCTGTTATATAGATGACCTTATAGAAGGTATATTCAGACTGACTGTGATGGATGGTCTTGAAGGAGAGATATTCAACCTGGGCAACCCTGAGGAGTACACCATATTAGAACTGGCATCAAAGATAATCCAGAAAACCGGTTCCCAATCAACTGTTGAATTTTTACCACCTATGGAGGACGACCCTAAAAAAAGATGCCCGGATATATCAAAGGCCAGAAGGATTTTAAACTGGGAACCAAAAATTTCCCTTGACGAAGGACTTGAAAATACGATACAGTATTTTAAACTTAAGTTAAACAAAAACAAAAAAAATCCAGCAGACGGAGGAGCTTAAGATGGAGCCATGGATTCCTTTTATCATCATGACAATCTTTACAATCATCACAGGTATCCTTGCATTTGTTGCAGGAGCATTAAAAAGAGGAGAAGAATAATTTAGATAGTTGAGTTCCAATGAACAGATAGGAAACATCTTTTTCTTTGGTTTCCTGTCTTTTTTCCTTTTTTTAGGATACCTGCTGTTTAAGCCTTTTTTAAAGGTAATTATTCTGTCAATTCTCATCACAATAATTTTTTATCCTCTTTACCTTAAACTACTTATAAAACTGAAAAGTCCACTGATTTCTTCCTTTTTAA
>JAADEU010000097.1 GCA_013153235.1 Aquificota bacterium
CAACAGACCAGGCAGACAATAAATCATCCTACTCAAACTACGGATTTAAAACCGTAAATATTTTTGCCCCTGGAGGCTCAGCCCAGACTCCTGCTCCTTTGTATCAAATTCTGAGCCTATATCCATCTGATGAGTATGGATATGAAATTGGCACATCAAAGTCTGCTCCAGTAGTATCTGGTCTGATTGCTCTAATTAAATCACTCTATCCTTCTTTATCAAACCTACAGCTCATAAACAGGGTTCTTTCAACAGGGGATAATCTTCTTTCTCTTACAGGTTATTCCCAGACGTGTAACAGGGTAAACGGATTCAACGCCCTTTCCGATGAAACTTCCCCGAAAATATGCCTTGATAAACATATTCCAGAAGACAGTTCAGGATATTATTACGATTTTGGAGTGATAGATTCTGAAAAGAAAATAACATTCACCATAAGAAGTTCTGGTTCAGCAAATCTCTACATTGGTAATGTCCAGCTCGCCAATGGTTCTGTTTTCAAAATAATAGATGATAGTTGTTCAGGAAAAAGCATGGCATTTGGAGAAGAGTGCAATATTACAATATCTGCCTATTCTATAGGTACTGGTGATGTATCAGATACTTTTTTGATAGAAACAAATACCATATACGGAACTATTAATATCCAGTTTAGAGGTACTTTAAATATTGAAGTACCTCCGGATTCTGGGTCTGGAGGTGGATGTACACTCAATAAAAATAATGGTAATACGTCTCTCTTACCTGTTCTGCTGATGATATTTATTTTCCTTATTTTCAAAGTTATAAGACGAAGTATCCAGACTACCTGACATTCAGGTTAAATATAGGCAGGAGGGTTGCAAATACGAAAAATCCAATCAGCACAGACAGGATTATCAGAGTTACAGGCTCCAGGTAACTGAGGAAGATAGATATGAGTCTCTCTGTCTGTTTTCTGTATATCTGGGATATCAGCTTTAGCATCTCATCAAGCTGACCGGTTTCTTCTCCTATGGTGATAAGCTGAATTGCATTATCAGGGATAAGCTGTTCTTTTTTTAGTTCCTGGCTGAGGGGTTTCCCTTCTCTCACCTTTTCAATGAGAATATCGAATTTCTTTCTTAATACAGTATTGGTTATGGTTTTGTTTGCTATCTCAAGGGAACGGTCAAGGGTCAGACCACCGGAAAGCAGAAGTGCAAGGGTATTACTCCAGTTTGAGTACTGGGTATACAGATGAACCTTTTTGAAAAAGGGAATCTTCAATTTTAAAATATCCACCTTTTCCTTTGTAATTATCCGCTTCCTGAGAATGAATAGTCCAATGGCAATAAATGGCAGCACTTTCAGAAAATATCCGGATATCTGGGAAAAGTAAATCACCATTCTGGTGGAAGTCGGAAGCTCCCTGTCAAACTGGGAGTAAATCTTTGTTATTGTTGGAACAACAAAGTTCATGATTACCAGCATTGCGATAAATCCTATAACGATAACAATCGTTGGATAAATAAGTGAGTTTACTACCTTTGACCTGAACTCATTCTGACTTTCGATATATTCCGAAGCAGAGAGGAAAATTTTATCAAGGGCTCCCGACTCTTCTCCGGCCCTGACCATCTCAATGAGAAAATCAGGAAAAATCCCTGTTTTTTTCAGGGCCTGTGCCACGCTGCTCCCTTCCTGAAGCGAACTTTTGACGGAAAGCAGGGCTTTCTGCAGGGTGGGATTTTCTGTCTGGCGGGATAGAATCTCAAAAATCTGGGTTATATGCACACCCCTAGCCAGAAGCAGACCTATTTCATACAGAAGGAGGGCAAGCTCCTGTTGGGATATTTTTGTGGAAAAAAGGGAAAGTTTTATATTTCTCCCTGGGCTTTTTTCAGGTGCCGATATCTCCTCAATCTCATAAACAACAAGTCCCTGCTGTTTCAGAATCTTTTTGAGTGCAGAGGGACCTGCCACCTCTTTTATTCCTGTTACCTCTTTTCCACCGGCATCTACAGCCCTGTATTTGTAAAAAGGCATGTCACACCTGTGTTACCTGCAGTACTTCTTCTACAGTTGTGAGTCCTGAGAGGACTTTTCTGATGCCATCTTCCGCCAGGGTTTTCATACCTTTTTCCCTGGCAAGGTTCCTCAGCTGATACGTCTCCACATTTCTGGATATTTTACTTCTGAGTTCCTCGTCCACATCCATTATCTCATATATGGCTATTCTTCCCCTGAATCCTGTTCCCATACACTCTTCACATCCCTTTCCATAAAAGATTTTCTCCGGTCTTTCCCCTGAATATTTTTCTATCTGTGCCAGCTCCCACTCTGTAGGCTTCCTGCTTTCCCTACAGTTTTCACATATTTTTCTAACAAGTCTCTGGGCCACAACCCCTTCAAGGGAAGCGGCTATAAGAAAGGGTTCTACACCCATATCAACAAGTCTGGCAACGGCAGAGGGGGCATCATTTGTGTGTAGTGTGGACAGAACCAGATGTCCTGTCATCGAGGCGTGGATTGCTATCTCCGCAGTTTCAAAATCTCTAATTTCTCCAACCATTATAATATCAGGGTCCTGCCTCAGTATACTCCTGAGTCCACTGGCAAATGTAAGGTTTATCTGGGGATTGACCTGTATCTGGCTTATACCGTCTATCTGGTATTCAACAGGGTCTTCAATGGTGATTATATTTTTTGCCGGTGATTTAAGCTCCATAAGTGTGGCATACAGTGTTGTTGATTTTCCAGAACCTGTAGGTCCTGTTATAAGTATTATCCCGTGGGGTCTTTTTATTATACGGCGGTACTTTTCAATGTCCTCAGGGGAGAATCCAAGTTCATCCAGTGACATCACCCCGGCTGATTTATCAAGCAGCCTTATAACAATTCTCTCCCCAAATACTGTAGGCAGGGTGGAAACCCTCATGTCTATTTCCCTGTTACCGGTTTTTACCCTGATTCTACCGTCCTGTGGAAGCCTTTTTTCGGCAACATTTAGTTTTGAGATAACCTTTATACGGGAAACCACCTGCGGGTAGGAATTTTTTGGCAGGGTGTTTACTTCATGGAGAACACCGTCAAGTCTGTATCTGACAGAAACCCTGTCGCCAAAAGGCTCAAAATGTATGTCAGACACCCTTCCCCTTATGGCTTTAAGGAGAATAGAATTTAAGAGCTGTATTACAGGAGATTCGGAGCCCTCCAGCAGATTCTCAAACAGGGCCTCCTGTACTTCTTCTTCCTGATGTTGTATTTTGTTCTCTAAGTTGGCAATATACTCTTCTAATCTTTCTAAGAACTCCCCTTCAGGAACCTTTATCAGCTTTGGTGGTTTTCCGGTGAGGAATCTTATGTCCTCAACGGCAAAAAAGGGGGTCTTTTCCGTTACGTAAAAACTGCCTTCTTCTGCCGGCAGTATCCAGTTTTCCTTTATAAATTCAACAGGAAGTTCAATCTGTTTAATGGCTATCCTCCAAAATACTGTCTGTACTCTTCTATAATATCTTTCTCTTTTTTAGCAGGTGTAGTCTTTTTATTTTTCTTCATGTCGAGTTTAAGTTTCTGGAGTTTATTCACCAGTTCCATATGTTCCTGGGTAATCTTCGCAAGGTCCTCAGGTTTATTGATAATGAATGGTGTAATAAATACAAACAGATTCGTTTTGTCCCTGCTATCCGACCTGTATTTAAACAGATTTCCCACCACAGGTATGTCAGAAAGAAGTGGAACCCCCTCCATGGTTTTTACAGTTTTTTTGGATATAAGTCCACCAAGAACTACAGTTTTGGCATTTTCCACGGTTATTATTGTGTCAATCTCCCTCTTAGAGGTCCTTGGAACGATATAACTGAGGTTACCAACCTGTGCCGATTCAAATCCGATGATATCATTGACCTCCTGATGGAGCTCCAGAATCACATTTTTCCCTGAAATGTGGGGTGTAACCTCCAGAATGAGACCAACCTCTTTATAATCGTAATTAACTATAGGGTTACCGTTAACGTCGTATTTTACACTCTGGGCATAGGGTACAACCTGTGAAACATTGATTTTAGCCGGTCTGTTATCCATCACAAGGATTTTTGGGGATGAGACCACATTAAAACCTGAACCCCTTTCAAGCAGGGAGAACATAAAAAGCAGTTCAGGGAAAAATAAAGTGGTTCCGTTTATGTTAAGATTCTGTCCGGATGTTGAAAGCACCCCTGCAACAAAGTTGGACTGGCCAATCAGGTTGTAAAAACTGCTTTCAGAAAGACCTCCCATGAATGCAGCCCCACCCTGTGTGCCGAATATCTGCCATCTGACACCGATTTCCTCCAGGGCTGTCTGGGAAACCTCTGTTATGAAAGCAGTTATGAGAATCTGCTTCTTCTGCCTGTCCAGATTTTCAATAAGGTCCCTTATAGCTTCATATTCAACCTGATTTGCGTATATCACAAGGGAGTTTGATGTTTCCTCTGCTATTACCTTTGGTCTGTCTCTTCTCCCTGTTCCTCCCACCGAGGATATGGTTTTTACACCTTTCTGAACCTTTTTCTGCTGGGTTTTTGAGACTGTAATCAGATTAATATTCTCAAGGAGCTTATTCAGAACATTTGCAAGGTCTTTTGCTTTTGCGTTTTTCAGTTTTATAATCCAGAATTTTCTCAGTCCTAAATTCTCCGATGGAAGGTCCAGCTCCTTTATTATTGCATCTATCTCTTTAATCACATCAGATGGTGCCTTGACCACAAGGGTGTTCAGGGAATTCAGATTGAAACTTTTTACAGTCAATCCCCTTTTCGTATAATCTGCAAATATAGAAGTGATGGCCCCTGCCACCTCTGAGGATTTTACAAACTTTAACCTGTAGACCTTGAGCTCCGTTCCTGTAGACTGGGTATCTATCATCGAGATTATTGTTTTAAGGTTGTCTATATTTGATGCGGTATCTGTTATTATTACCGTATTTGTCGGGTTGTAAGAAAAGACATGTCCTTTTGGTGATTTCAGCCCCCTGAGTATGTTTATGACCTGCAGTACATCTGCATTTTTCAGCCGGTAAACGTAGGTAAAAACCTCATCTGATTTTTCTCCATTTTTCTGGACAGGTGGAACTGTGTTTCTGGACACAGCGGCGGAAAAAACCTCCACAAATCCTCCCCTGTCCACAACCACGTAATTTCTGGATTTGAGTATGCTGGTGTATATGTCCCAGGCCTGCTGAATTGATACAGGTTCAGAGAATACAAGGGTTGCACTACCTTTAAGGTCACTGCCCAGAACAACATTTTTCCCTGTAAGCTCGGATATAAAATATGTAAGCAGTTTCAGGTCTATATTCTCAAAATTCAGAAGTACCTTCCCTGTTTTTTTCTGTGTTTTTGCCTCTTCAAGTAGCTGTCCAAGGTCTATATTTCTGGTTTCTGCATATGCAGATACAGTAAAAAAACACAGCAGTACAGTTATGAAAAAAGCTTTAAATTTTCCCATTTTTTCACCATTTATTGAATCTGGAATATTAATGTTTTCTCCTTGCCCCTTCTTTTTATAACCACTTCAACCCTGCTTTCGTTTCGTAAAATATTATATATCTTAAATGCTTCCTCTACAGTTTTTATACTTCTGCCGTTTACACTGACTATCAAATCCCCTGACCTGAGTCCGAGATTATAAAGCAAACTGTTGGGCCTTACATATCTAAACATGAACCCAATGGTCTCTCCATTTTTTACAACAGGCTGTACAAGTACATCCTTCATAAGTTTTCCTATGTCTGCGGTTTTTTCCTCAACAAATCTCTTATCCAGTTTAATTATCTGCTCATCCTTTTCCGACGCTGACTGGACTGAAGGAGAACCAGTTCTGGCAAATGTACCGCCTCCTTTTTGCAGGTTGAGATTTATTCTGTACGACCGTCCATCTTTATCCAGTATTATGTAATATTTGTGTATGGCAGTTACCCTGTAGCCGTTTATCCGGTCTCCTTTTTTAACAAAAAGTTTCTTTCCACCACTGCTGATTAACGCCACATAATTATTCCCGATTTTAACAGTCCCAAGGAGTTTTACATCTGTTGTGCTGAGGGTTATAACATTTTTTTCTTTTTTTCCGGAGGCCACTTCTGTTGAGGGTACATCTTCCAGAATGTATGCCAGGTATCTGTATTCTTTCTTCTTTTTTTCCGTTTCGATATTCAGTTTTTTCACATTTTCAGGAGGAAGTGTAAAAAACCTGTACTCAAGATAACTATTAATCAGATAAGACAGGGAAATTCCGAAAACAACTGCAAGTATCGCCCCTGCCACCGCAGAAATATAAGCCGGATTAAACCTCACCATCTGACCCCGTTAATATTTCTGAGATAAAATTTTATATTCTTCCTGGTATTTTCCCCAAAAATCCGTCCCTGAAATACCCCCTCTATATAACTGTTGTTTAAATCTTTTATATCCACAACAAGACTACCCCTGAACAGACCGTTAACCATACCACCCCTGATATCAGCCTCTACAGAGGTTTTTTTACCCTCAGGTTTTAAGACCCCATCTACAATCAGTTTTCCAAGGCTGAGTCCTGCAACACTGTCCAGACTGAGTTTAAAGTCTCCTTTGCCTGTCAGGAATCTTTCTTCCCTGTGAAAATCTACCTTTCCGGAAAGGCTACCGGAAACTATATTTTTCTTCTGGTAACTGTCCAGATTTATTCCTGCAAGATTTATTTCCCCATTCATCGTGACAGGATTTAATGTGATATAGTTTTTCATATCCATATAGGCTCTCACTTCCATAGGAAAGCTGTACTTCAGACCCAGTTCAGGCAGGTATATGTTGTCTTTCTCCAGTTGTTTTATCTTTAGACCAAAGATATTTCCCTCAACAAGGGAGTAGGACACATTGTGCTGGGTAAGAAACCGCGCCACAATCATATCAGCAGGAAATGTGAGTATAAATCCAGCAAAAAAGCCAGCCAGAAACAAAAACAGATATACCAGTCTGACCATCCGGTTACTCCGTTATGATAAGCCTGACCCTGACCACGGGTTTTTCTCCAGGCTTCTCCATTGCAAATGATGTCAGTAGGTAATTTTCATTTTTTATGTTCTGTATAAACCGGACTAGGCTATGCCAGTCCACATCCTCAAGACTTACCTCAATACCCTGGTCCTGAAAGGGTTTCAGGGAAACGATTCTGTCTTTAACTCCCGCCATACCTGCAAGCTTTTCCACCTCACTGAGGGAAAGCTCCTTAGAGGTTTCCCTCCCAGACGTTGAGATATACACAGACGCAATCTCAATAAGCTCCCTGTATTTTTCTATCTCACCGGCTATTTTCCTGTCTGTTTTCTGTATCTTTTCATAAAGGGGCATTGCTATAAAAAACAGCCCCACGATGATAATAACACCGTAAAGCCCCGCTATAAGTATGTTCCTTTCCCTTGTCTCCAGATTCTCCAGATATAGCAGAATCTGCCTCATTCCTTTTTCCCCTTTACAACAAATCTGATATCCCCTGCCGGGGTATTAACAGTCTCCTCTATAGTTGTAGTATACTTTCTGGAAAGTAGGTTTTTAAACTTTGCCACCTTTGTTATCGAATCTGCCTTTCCATATACCGTAAACATTGTACCGGAGATGTTTATTTTGTAAATCTCCTTTATACCTGATTCCTTTTTTGCCCTGCCTATCTCATTGAGAAGGTCCACAGCATCTTCTTCAGACACACTGCCTTTTCCCTTTATCGATACAAGCCCCTTCGCCTGGGTTAGAGGGTCATATACCGGGGTACCATCTCCAAAGTACTTTATAAATATCTCCTTTTCCTTTTCCTTAACTATCTTAAGTTCTTTTTCTTTAAAATAATAAACCCCAAAAAGTGCACCATTCAGCAGTATAAAAGCGATAAACAGGTACACCGCCCCTTTTAAAAGAACAGATATTAATCCACCTCTGTCCCTGTGTATAAGGTCAACCCCAAAGTCATCCAGGGCTCTGAGCACAAGACCAAAGGCCACGTTCATCTTTGTATCACCTGTGGGATTATTCAGGAGATTTATATCCCCGCTTCTGTAATCATCGGGTATAAATCCGGATAAGTAAGTGTTTTCTTCTGTGTAAATCTTTATCTCTTCCTTCAGTATGGTTCTTACAAACTGGGGAAAGCTGTCTTTTATTTTCATAACAAATATGTAATCAGGTCCAAAATGAATCAGTGTACAGTCTGTAATTCCATTAAACCTCAGCAGTCTGATAAGGGCAAAAATCTCACTATCCACCGAAGATTTACCATCAAAACCTTTAAGATCTGATTTCCTGACTGCAATGCAGAAAATCTTCGTGGTATCACCTTCAGCTCTGGTTATATAACTGTACTCAAGTTCATCCAGTGCCACCGGCAGGTCATACTTAAGATGGGAGATAACGGCTTTGTGGAGCTTTTCCCTGTTTTTAAACGGAAATTCATATACCCTGAGAAGGGTTTTTTTCACAGGAAAGCCGTAGATTTTTTTTACCGGTTTTCCTTTCTGAATCACAGATACAGACTTTTTCAGGGGATTTATGTCTGCAAGAATCTTATTACCGGAAGCAAGGTCTATACCTTCAATTATCATCTATAAAATCTTTCTCCATTTTTCAATTATCTTTTTGCCTTTTCTTTCCAGAAGAAAGTATATCCTGTACTCCCTTTCCCCAAGTTTCACAACAAGTTCCACAAGGAAATTTTCACTTTTTACATCTACAAAGGGGGATATTCTGTGGATTATATCCCCTGTTATCCCATCCACCAGGTTCAGGTCATTTATGTTCTTAAATGGCCTTTCCTTCCTGTAAGAAATTATACCTGCTGCCAGCGTCTCGTCAATATCAGGGTCCAGTGCCATCAAAACCCATTTTGAAGCTGTGTTTACATTAACCTTTCCATTTGAATATACACTCAAAACATTCTTAAGACCAGGTCTGAATCCCGATGGGGTTACTGTTCCATTAAATACCTGCTGTGAAACGCCTCCAATAAGTTTCAGTTCTTCAATTGAATCGAGCTTTCCGTTCTTGGCCGGATAATCCGGATATTTTTCCAGCCCACCACTGCTGATATCATCCCTGTCTATCCAGTCGATAATATTATCCAGAGTCCTCAGGTCTATATTCAGTATTTCAAACAGTCTGGTAAAAATCCTCCTGTAATTCTGATTTACACTTCCATTTGTGTTCACAAGGTAATTAGGATTTAAAAACCTTTCCTGGTCAACAATAACCATTTGTATTGAACCGTTTTCTATGGGAATGGTGAAATTCTGTGTCCATAACTCCCCATAATAATCTGCATCTGCACTGTCAGAACTGAGTATTTCTCTGACTGCATCTACAGCGAGTGTTGAAACTTCATAAATCTGCTGGTACTCAACGGTCCTTTCCACATACTCATTCAGGGTAAAACTGTCTTCAGATATAAAAGTCAGGGATGCAGAAAGACTTCCAATAAGAATAACAACAGCTATTAGAAGCAATTTTACTTCCTGCCTGTGATAATATATTCACCCCCATCTGTGGTGATTTTCAGTGCTGGGGGTATTTTCTGTCCTGTATACCGGTCTGTAAATCTACCATCTTTTAAGACCTCAAAGGACACACTCTGGAACTCTCCAAGGACCATTTTTTTCAGGCCTGGATGACCCAGCCTGCCATCAACGTAGGGGTATTCCTCATAAATAAGAATCTTTTTCTTGTTTTCTTCCTTTATGTAGTACTCGGCCCTTACAGCACCTTCATAAAAAACAGGGTACAGGGTGTACATGGATATTCTGTTTGCATCAATTTTAATATTTATTTTTCTGCCTGTATATACAGAAAACATCTGTTTTGAAATCTGGTTGTAAACGGAAAGGTCATTCACAGTCTTATTTATTCTGGCGGATAGGTTGGCATTTCCTGTAAGGAAATTCACAAAGGAAAAACCGATGATACCAAAAACCAGCATAACAAGTGTTATTACAAGTAAAAGCTCAAGGAGCGTAAAACCTCTATTTTTCATAGGTTCTGTAGATGAGATGTACCTCTCCTGTTTTTCTATCTATTATTTTATTTTCCACTTCCTTTATTCCGTAGGGAAGGTCTTTTTTTGTAGTTTTTATTGTGTATCTATCCCCTGCAGGTAATCCAGCCAGTACTTTTTTATAGTACAGAAGGGCATCAAGCCTGTTATACTGCTGGTGTATCCTCCCAATCTGATTACTCTGAATGTTGAGTATGACCGTAACCGAAACAGAAAGAATCACAAGGGCAACAAGCACCTCTAAAAGGGTAAACCCCCTTTCTCCAGCCATCACTTTATGTCCCAGACAGATATGTCATCCTCTGTGCCAAGCTCGCCATCAGGCCCCTTTGATTTCAGTTCATATGGATGCTTTTCTGCAGGATAAATGTACACATAATCGTTACCCCATGGATCCTTCGGTAAACTATCCAGGTACTGGTGCCATTTTTTCGGAACAGGGGGGGTCTGCGGTTTTTCCACCAGGGCCTTTAATCCCTGCTGGGTTGTTGGATATGTTCCGTTGTCCAGTCTGTACATCTCAAGGGCCCTTTTGAGTTCCTTCAGCTGTATCTTGGCAGTGTCTATCTTGGCTTCATCAACCCTTCCGGTGAGTTTTGGGATTACCAGAGCTGCCAGAAGGGACAGGATAACGATAACAACAAGCAACTCAAGGAGTGTAAATCCTTTATTTAAATGGTTTTTTCTTATCCCCATAAAACGGTGCCTCCTTTTTGGAATATTATACACCAAGTATACCAACTACAGGATTTATAAAGTAGTATTTGGCGTGGATTTTTCAGGAGGTTGTTCAGATGCGAGCGGAGGGAGTTGAACCCTCACGGGCTTGCGCCCACGGGATCCTAAGTCCCGCGCGTCTGCCAGTTCCGCCACGCTCGCAAAAAGACAAAAAAATTAAAAATGCGGGTGGTGGGAGTCGAACCCACACGGCCTTGCGGCCACAGGATCCTGAATCCTGCGCGTCTGCCAATTCCGCCA
>JAADEU010000124.1 GCA_013153235.1 Aquificota bacterium
GAGAGAACCAGATAAATTGCAACAACAAGAATTCCAAAAACCGCTACCAGTTTCCATTTCAGGTCTGCTTTCAATACCTATTCCCCTTTTTGTTTCTTTAGTTCTTTTTATTGTTATTATCATATAAAATTTTTTAATGGTAAAGAGAAACAGGGAGGATTGTGATGAAGGCTGCCTACTATAACCAGCATGGAAGCTACGAGAACATAAAGGTGGGAATACTGCCTGACCCACAGATAGGGGATAACGAGGTTCTTGTAAGGGTTAAGGCCTTTTCCCTTAACCACCTTGATATATGGGTGATGGAAGGTATGTATCCGGCTGAGATTCCAATGCCCCATATATTTGGCTCAGATGCCTCTGGAGTAGTTGAGAAGGTCGGGGCAGGTGTAAAACATGTAAAACCCGGAGATAAGGTTATCGTCTATCCTGGAATATCCTGCGGTGTGTGTGAAAGATGTCTTTCAGGACAGGATAACCTGTGTAACAGCTATTTCTTACTGGGTGTGCTGAATAACGGTGTTTCTGCAGAGTATGTAAAGGTTCCTGCCATAAATCTGTTTAAGATACCTGATGGACTGTCCTTTGAGGAAGCAGCATCCATCGGGATTACATATACCACCATGTGGCACTCCCTTGTAACAAGGTCAGGGATAAAACCTGGAGATACAGTGCTGATACACGGAGGGGGAAGTGGTGTTGGAACTGCAGGGATACAGATAGCAAAGATGTTCGGTGCAACGGTTATAACCACCGTAGGTGACGACTGGAAGGTGGAAAAGGCAAAAGAGATAGGAGCAGACCATATCATTAACTATAAGAATATTGATTTTGTTGAGGCTGTTAAACAGATTACAGAGGGTAAGCTGTGTGACATAGTTATTGACCATATCGGACAGGAGACATTTGCCGGTTCCATTGAATGTGCAAAAAGGGGAGCCTCCGTTGTGACCTTCGGTGCAACAACCGGTGGAGAGGCAACAGTTACACTGAGGAAGGTGTTCGGGAAAAATCTGAGAATCCACGGGGTGTATATGGGAACAAAAGGGGAAGTTGCCCACTATATGAAGTTTTTCCCACATAAACTGAAACCTGTAATTGATTCAGTATTTGAGCTTGAAAATGTTCAGGAAGCCTACAAAAAACTCCTTTCAAGACAGTTTTTCGGTAAAATCGTGGTGAAGATATGAGCCCGATTCTGAGAATGGAAAATCTTACTGTAAAGCTGGGGGGAAGAGTAATTATTGAGAATATAAATCTGCGTATAAACAGGCAGGAAATTGTTGCAATTGTAGGACCAAACGGTGGCGGGAAAACCACCCTGATAAAAACGGCGCTGGGGCTGATAACACCAACAGAGGGAACTGTTGAGATACTGGGAACCACACCTGAAAAGGCAATAAAAACCGGAAAAATCGGATACCTCCCCCAGAAAACAGACATCCCAAGGAATTTCCCCTTTTCCGTACTTGATGTTGTTCTCCTTGGACTGGTGAACTCAGGGCTATCCAGGAAGGAAAAACTGGAAAAGGCAAAGAAGTACCTGTCCTACGTGGGTATGGGGGGACTTGAAGACCATCCATACGGAAGGCTTTCCGGGGGACAGCAGCAGAGGGTTTCAATAGCAAGGGTTCTTGTGTCGGACCCTGAGATTATTTTCCTTGATGAGCCCTCAACAGGGATAGATGTTGTGGCACAGGAGAGTTTCTACGATTTTCTGAAAAAACTCAGGGACGAGAAAGGGATAACGGTTGTGATGGTATCCCATGACATTGGTGTTGTAGGTAAGTTCGTTGACAAGGTGGCAGGACTGAACAGATTTCTCCACTATTACGGACATCCGCGGGACTTTTTCCAGAGACATGTCCTTGAAAAACTGTACGGAACAGATGTTGAGCTGATAATCCACTCACCGGAGTGTGTTGCCTGTGAGCATTTCCACTCTGACTTCAGGAAGTAAAAATGGCTGAGCTGCTGGAAATACCTTTTGTTCAGAATGCTTTGATAGGAGGGGTAATACTTGCCGTTCTCCTTTCTGTTTTATCCCTGTTTATTTATCTGAAAAACTGGTCTTTTATAAATGTGGGTATCTCCCATGCAGCATTTGGAGGACTGGCTGTAGGGTTTTACCTTGGACTATCCCCTACGGTTTTTGGAATTATTTTTGCCGTAGCCACAGGACTGCTTATAGGTTACATAAGCAGAAAAGGGGACATACATGAGGATATCTCCATAGGAATTCTATTCTCCATGTCCATGGCCTTCGGTGTTATTGTGATTACCCTTTCCCCCAACTACAACACAGACCTGTTTACATTTTTATTCGGTAATATTCTGACCATATCAAAGGGTGATATTATTCTCCTTGGCGGCTTTTCTGTGTTTGCCCTTGGTTTCATAGCCGCCTTTTTCAATAAAATAATGTACTGCTGCTACAACGAGGAGGTTGCTTACGTCAGCGGAATAAACACACCGTTTTATTACTACAGTCTGATTACGATTATAGCCATTGCCACAGTTCTTTCCGTAAAGCTGGTTGGGGTAATCCTTGCATCTGCCATGATGATACTCCCTGCAGCAATGGCAAACCAGATTTTCTGGCATTACAGAAAAATCCTTGTTTTTTCCGTGTTTTTCAGCATACTGATGGTGGTGGCAGGTATTTTCATATCCTTCCAGTACGACCTGCCTTCAGGTGCAACAATCGTTCTCCTTTACTCGGCTTTATTCAGTATCAGCGTTCTTACAAAAAAGCTCATAGGGAAGGCTGGATAAGATGGGACTGCCTCGTTTTATAGGAAAGGTGGAAGGAGAGAAGTTTATTATTGAAGGGGAAGAGTACCACCACGCTAAGGTCAGGAGGGTCAGGGAAGGACAGGAGATAGAGATAAACGACCTGGAGGGGAATATCTACAGGGGAAAGGTCACCCAGATTACAAAAAAATTCCTTAAGGGGAAAATCCTCCACAGGGTTGAGCTGGAAGAACCTCCCATTGAGATTGAGCTCTTTCTTGGCGTTCCAAACAGACCATCAAAGATTGATGAGCTGATGGAGGCTATCACAGAACTGGGTGTGAAGAGATTTATCCCTGTTATTACAAAAAATACCGCCGTAAAGGAAAAGGATGTACTGAAAAAAATACCTAAATGGGAAAAGATATCCCTCAACTCAATAAAACAGTGTGGCAGGCTGTTTCCTGTGGAAATAAAAGAACCTGTACACCTGAAAGATATAGAAACAGACGCAGAGAAAAAAATCCTGTTTTACGAGAAAGAAAGGGAAAGGAGGCTTGAAACAGGGATAAAATGCAAGAAAGTAGCGGTTATAGTTGGACCTGAGGGTGGATTTACAGAAGAAGAGGTAAAGCTCCTTGAAGAAAAAGGCTTTAAGCCCTACACCCTGGGAAATTATATCCTGAGAATGGAAACCGCCGTGGTTTCGGCAATTTGCCAGGTAAATTTTTCCTGCAGGTAGTATAATGTAAATAACCAAGTAAAAAAGGCGGGGTGGAGTATGGCTTTTCCTGTACATAGACCAAGAAGGCTTAGGAAGAATGAAAACATCAGAAGACTTGTAAGGGAAAATCATATATCTGTGGATGACCTGATATATCCACTGTTTATAGAAGAAGGTGAGAACATAAAGAAAGAGGTACCCTCAATGCCTGGTATATACAGATGGTCACTGGACAGGATAGATGAGGAACTTGAAGAGGTATCAGAGCTTGGCATACCGGCGGTTCTTTTATTTGGGATACCTGCCCACAAAGATGAAGTGGGAAGCGAAACATGGAACGAAGAGGGGATAATACAGCAGGCAATCAGACATATAAAAAAGAACTACCCGGACCTTTATGTAATCACGGATGTTTGCTTCTGTGAATACACAGAACACGGGCACTGTGGTGTGCTACACAACCACGATGTTGCAAATGATATAACACTTGAAAATACCAAGAAACAGGTGGTTTCCCACGCAGAGGCAGGGGCAGACATGGTTGCCCCATCGGGAATGATGGATGGTGTCGTAAAGGTAATAAGGGAAGCACTGGACGGTGCAGGGTTCACAGATATTCCGATAATGGCATATTCTGCAAAATACGCATCGGCGTACTACGGACCTTTCAGGGACGCCGCAGATTCAGCCCCTGCATTTGGGGACAGGAGAACATACCAGATGGACCCTGCAAACAGAAGGGAAGCCCTCAAAGAAGTGGCACTTGATGTTGAGGAAGGGGCAGATATTGTTATGGTAAAACCCGCCCTTGCGTACCTTGACATCATCAGTGATATCAAGCAGCAGTTTAACCTCCCTGTGGCTGCGTACAACGTAAGCGGGGAGTACTCAATGGTAAAGGCAGCTGGAAAACTGGGTTGGATAGACGAAAATAAAGTTATGATGGAAACGGTTCTGTCAATGAAAAGGGCAGGAGCCGATATAATTATTACATACCACGCAAAGGAAATAGCTAAAATTATCAAGGGCTGAAGATGGAAAAAAAGGGTTTTATAAAATACTACATAATAGGTCTTACGCTAATCTCCTTTACAGCACTGTTCCTTTCTTTAAACTCCTCAGGTGATGTAAAGAAATTGAAGAAAGAGCTTTCCTTGAAGGAAAAAACCATTCAGGAGCTTAAAGCCCAGCTTGAGGAGAAGGACAGGCAGCTTCAGCAGATTGCACAGGAAAAAGAACTGCTCGTTAAAAAGCTAAAAATCATTGAGGAAAAAATCAAAAAGGCAAACAAAACACTGAAGAGAAAAGGAATCAGGATAAAACTGCCCCAGGGTGGTAAGTTCATACCTGCCGAAGAGGGCGAAAAACTCCAGCTTTACGCAGACACTCTGGATAAGAACATAGACAAACTCCTGAAGGTAATGGCGGATGTACCCATCGGTGTCCCACTGTACGGAAGAATAACATCAAGGTTTGGATACAGAAAAGACCCATTTAACGGCAGAAGGGCATTCCACTCTGGACTTGACCTGAAGGCAAGGTACAAACAGGCTGTTTTCGCCACAGCAAACGGGTATGTTGAGTTTGCCGGCTGGAAGCCGGGATACGGAAAACTGGTGATAATCAGGCATAAGTACGGATACAAAACATACTACGGACACCTGTCAAAAATCAGGGTTAAAAAGGGCAGATGGGTAAAGGCAGGTACAGTTATAGGATACGCAGGAAGTACAGGCAGGTCCACAGGGGTTCATCTGCATTACGAGATAAGAAGGTATGGAAAGCTGATAAATCCACTTAAATTCCTGTACCTCAACAGGACAAACTCATTCTGATGGAAAACAGGAAAAAACTGGTCTTAATAGACGGTTCTTCATACTTCTACAGGGCTTTTTATGCACTGCCCCCTTTAACATCACCTTCAGGTATGCCTACAGGGGCAATCTACGGCTTTATCAGGATGGTCTCAAAGCTGATGAATGAGCTGAACCCTGAGTATATCGCCGTTGCATTTGACCTTCCAGGGAAAACATTCAGACATGATGAGTATAAAGAGTACAAAGCCACCAGAAAAGAAACCCCGGACGAGCTGAAGGTCCAGATACCCCACCTTAAAGAAATCCTGAAGCTGTGGGGGATAAAAATCATAGAAATGCCTGGATACGAGGCTGATGATATTATTGCAACACTGGCAAAAAAGGGAAAGGAAGAAGGCTTTGAGGTAATAATCGTAACCCCCGATAAGGATATGATGCAGCTGGTTGAGGAAGGAATATACATACTGAACCCTGTTACGGAAGAGCTGTACGACAGGGAAAAGGTAAAGGAAAAATACGGAATATACCCTGAGCAGTTTGTTGATTACCTTGCAATAGTAGGGGATACTGTTGACAATATCATAGGGGTCAAAGGCGTTGGTCCAAAGACCGCCGAAAAACTCCTGAACCAGTACGGAAGTCTGGAAGGGATACTGAAACACCTTGATGAACTCAAACCCCGTATAAAAGAAGCCTTTGAAGAGGCCATGGACAGGCTTGAACAGAACAGATTTTTAGTTAAATTAAAAACTGACGTGGATGTTGGGTTATCTCCACAGATGCTGAAAAAGGAAAAGGCAGACCTTTTAAGGCTAAAAGAGAAGTTTCAGGAACTGGGTTTCAAAACTCTGCTGAAAGAAATTGGAAAAGGGAAAAAAGTTGAAGAAAAAGGGCAGCAAAAAAGCCTCTTCTGAAGAGATAAAGGTCCCTTTTACAGAAGAAGAACTGATATCACGGCTAAAGAAACACTTTCCTGAGCCGTGGATTGACCTGAATTTTGAGAACCCATACCAGCTTCTTGTTGTAACGATTCTTGCGGCACAGACCACAGACAAAAAGGTAAACGAGATATCACCTGAGTTTTTCAGAAGATTTCCAGACCCATTTGCCGTTGCAAAAGCCCCCCTTGAGGAGATAGAAGAGGTAATAAAGTCTGTAAATTACTACAGGAGAAAGGCAAAACTGATAAAGGAATGCTGCGAGGTTCTTGTAAAGGAGTACAACGGTCAGGTCCCTGATACACTTGAGGAGCTTGTAAAGCTACCGGGGGTAGGCAGAAAAACGGCAAATGTCATACTGGTAAACGCGTTCAACAAACCTGCCATTGTGGTGGATACCCATGTTAAAAGGGTAAGCCAGAGACTTGGTCTGACAAAATCAAACAATCCAGACAAGATAGAAAAAGACCTTGCCAGATTTTTCTCAAAAGAAAACTGGGTTTATATATCAAAAGCCTTAGTGCTTTTTGGCAGATACGTATGTAAGGCAAAAAATCCAGACTGTAAAAACTGCCATCTGTCTGACATCTGTCCCTATGAAAAGAAAAATCTGTGAGGGAAAGGAGATGGAAAAGGTTATTCCTGCTGTTGAAAGGCTGAAAAGGGAAGAAGGTGAGATACTCCTTGTAACCCATCACAACCCTGATGGGGATGGGATAGGCAGTATGCTTGCCCTGTACAGATTTTTAAAGAAAAAAGGGAAAAATGTCAGAATGGCGATGAAGGACGACACACCACATATATACGACTTTCTGCCTGACGTGGACAAAATAGAAAAACTCCCGATAAACCACCAGTTCAGCCTTGCCGTAATACTTGATGCCGCCGGTATGTACAGGGCTGATGCACCAGTTTATGCAAAAGAACATCTCAGAATAGACCACCACATAGGGGGTGTGTTTGAGAGCATAAACGACTACGTTGACCCGTACGCAGCATCAACAACAGTCGTTGTTGGAAGGATACTGAAGGCATGGGATGAGGAATGTATTGATAAAGAGATTGCCACCTGCCTGTACACAGGACTGCTTACAGACACAGGCTCTTTCAAACACAACAACGTCAATGAAGAGGCCTTTGAGTTTGCAAAGTACCTGACATCAAAAGGTGTAGACCCTTCAAGGGTAGCATCCATGGTTTTTGAGAGGAACAGACCTGCTGTTATTCACCTTCTAAACAGAGTTCTTGGAACCCTCCAGATGGACTACGAAGGAAGGATGGCCTCCCTTGTTGTCAGGAGGGAATTCCTCCAGTCAACAGGGGCTCTGGAAGAAGACACAGAGGGCTTTGTCAATTTTGCACGGAGTATTGAGGGGGTTGAAGTGGCCTTTATTATGATACAGAAAGAGGACCTGAAAACGTGGAGGGTTTCCCTCAGGGGTAAAGGAAGAATCAACGTACAGATAATTGCAAAAAAATTCGGTGGCGGTGGACATAGGGATGCAGCTGGATGCAGAATAGAAGGAGATGAGGATACTGTCAGGAATAAACTTATACAGACAATAAAAGAGGAAATCCAGAAACAGACAGGGGAGAAAATTACCGTTTAGACTCCCCGTTTTTATCTTCCTGTGAAACTACGTATTTCTGAACATCCTTGTACATGTTTCTGAAACCGGCAGCAATGCCAAAGAAAAAGAAAATAATCGTAAGCCAGGGGGAGGTACCGAAGTATTTATCAAGGAAATACCCAAGCAAAACCCCTACAACAACCCCTGAAACAAGATGAAGACCGATTGTTCCTATGGACAGGTACTGGATAAATCCTCTTTTTTCCTTTTTATCTTCCTTTTTCATTTAAGACCGAGAACATCCATCATATCGTACAGTCCTGCAGGTCTATCCTTAACCCATTTTGCAGCCTCAACGGCACCTTTGGCAAAGATATCCCTTGAGCCTGCCCTGTGGGTAAGTTCTATCCTTTCACCAAGACCCGCAAATATAACTGTATGCTCACCTACAACATCCCCTCCTCTGAGGGCAAAAACTGCTATCTCATCCGAAGGTCTACCTTCCTCGTAAATTCCTTCCCTTCCGTAAACAACCTTCTGTATGCCTGTTTCCTTTTTGAGAATATCAACAAGCTTTACCGCTGTTCCTGAAGGGGCGTCCTTTTTATACCTGTGGTGCATCTCAACGACTTCTATATCGTACCCCTTGTCCTTCAGTGCCCTTGCTGCCTCCTGTACCAGTTTGAAGAGGAGATTAACACCTATACTCATATTCGGGGCAAGAACGATGGGAATATCCTTTGAGAGCTCTTTTATCTCGTTTATCTGGTCTTCAGAGAAACCGGTCGTCCCTATGACCATGGCTTTTTTATTTTTATCGGCAGCAGCCAGCCTGACGTGGGCGAGTACAGCCTCTGTGTTCCCTGCAAAATCTATTATTACATCTGCCCTGTCTATAACCTTTGCAAGGTCAGAAACAACAGGGGCATCTATATCCTCTCCTATTATTTCCCCTACATTATCGTGGAAGTGTACACAGTCGGGACTCTCCACACCACCGGCAATCTCAACATCAGGGTCCTGATACGCAATCTGGGCTATTTTTCTGCCCATTCTACCCATTATTCCGGATATCACTACCTTTACCATCAGTTATCCTTCTCCTCCTCTGGTGGGGTAAATACTGCTTCGGCAAGCTGGTTCAGTGCATCATCAACCTGGTCTGGCGGAACAACAAAGGGTGCGATGGCAACATCCACACCCTCAACGAAGATAAGTTTTTTAAGAAGCTCCCTGAGCTGTTCCAGCTCATCGGGAGTAACATCGGTTCTGAAAGCATCGCTTACATTTTTATCTGTTACAAAAAAGCCCACAAGGGCAAAAGGGTACGCTTTTTTCTCTTCGGACATTACTTCTCCTTGGTTCCCATCTTATACATGATTGTTCCCCAGAGAACCAACAGCATTGCCAGCATAAGGAAAAATAAAATAACCTCTGCCGGTGGGATTCCTCCGTATGTTGCCTCCATGCCACTATACCTCCTGATTTTATTAATAAATTATACTAATGGTATTTATTAAAAAAAGCAACTTAATAGCCCTGCAATTCCCTGAAAATCATATATATCCCCTCCATAGACAGATACCTGTCATAGATATGGGGAATTGACAGACCTTCACACAGAACCTTTCCGCTTCCACCTGTTAACACAAGCTTATGCCTGTATCCTGCCTCCCTGTTTATCCTTTCAACCATCCCCTCAACAAGGGATATGTAGCCAAAGTATATACCGGACCTTATACTGTCTGCCGTCGTTTTTCCAACAACCGCCTTAACATTTTTCAGGTTTACAGATGGAAGTCTGGCTGTTTTTGAAAACAGTGCAGATATACTGGCATCTATGCCGGGGAATATTGCCCCTCCTTCGTATTCTCCTTTTTCATTTACAACATCAAATGTTATTGCTGTCCCAAAGTCAACAACAATCGCCGGAAAACCGTACTTTCTGGACACGGCAAAGCTGTTAACAAGCCTGTCTATCCCGACCTCTTCAGGTCTGCTGTAGTTATTTTTAATGGGAACAGCCACATCCTTCCCTATAAAAAGGGGTTTTTCCCCTGTAAGCCTGAGAAAACCCTCGGCTATTCTATCTTCAACTATAGGAACAACAGAAGAAATAAGACATCTGTCTATCTGTGGTCTGCCCTCAAGGGAAAAAATCTGGTTAAGGTCCAGAAACCAGTCATCTGAGGTTCTGGCATGGTCTGTTTTCAGCCTGTAAGAGGAGATTTTCTCTATATCATGGATAAATCCAATCTCAACGGTTGTATTACCTATGTCTATCCCGATTATCATCAACTATTCCTGATAGAAGTAATCAACAATAGCATTATAAACGCTGTAGCTGAAACTTTCTATAAATTTCTCACTTTTCAGCAGTCTGGCATCGTACGGGTCTGTAAGATACAGTACCTCTATAAGAACAGACGGGATACCCGGTGTCTTCAATACGGCAAAGTTTGCACTGTCAATATCCCTGAAGTCTGTAACGTCCTTCAGGTATTTCTTCAGGTACATGGCGAAATTTCGTCCTTCTGTCATTGTTGTACTGATTGCAAGGTCCGCCACAATTCTGTTTACAAGGGGATTTGTGCTTACCCTTACATAATCTATAACGGCCTTGTTCTCCCTCTGCTCAACAAGTCTTGCAAGTTTCGAACGGGCACCCCGGAGGTTAAGGGTATATATGTATGTTCCTGATTCACTCCTTGAGAGTGAGGAGTTACAGTGGATACTGATAAACAGGTCTGCCTTTTTCTTAACGGCAAAAACAGTCCTGTCGTACAGTCTTACAAATCTATCCCTTTCCCTTGTCAGATATACCTCAAAACGGGGGTCCTTCTGGAGAATCTGTTTAAGTTTTTTTGCTATTTTCAGGTTAACATCCTTTTCTCTCAATCCGTTGGCAATAGCCCCCGGGTCCTTTCCACCATGTCCCGGGTCAATTACTATTATCTTTTTCTCTT
>JAADEU010000018.1 GCA_013153235.1 Aquificota bacterium
CGATGTAATCTACATATTCCTCAGAATGGCTGGTCAGAATAGTAACCCCGAGAAGTTTAAGGGATGAACCTTCAGATGCCTCAACAGCCTTCTCAAGCATCTGTCTTCCCCCAAGTGTGTGTACCGTCAGATAATCGGCTCCTATATCTACAGCTGAACGGACACCGTTGAATACGGTATTTGGAATGTCGTGGAGTTTAAGGTCCAGAAAGACCTCAAATCCCATCTCCTTTATTTTCTTTACCAGTGGGGGACCGTTTTTTATAAAAAGCAGATATCCTATTTTTATTATTATCTTCTCCCCTCTTAATTCCTCCACCACAGAAAGTGCTTCTGCAGTGTCTTTTATATCAAGGGCCAAAGCAAGTTTTCCAGCCAATTTTTCCCCTTATACAATTTTTGTACCAGTTTTTATAATAGTGTAATTAAATTGGGTTTTCAATCAGGAGTATGCAAGCTGTATCGCCCTTTTTATGTCCTCAAAAAGGGTCATTTCCTCCGATGGATTCCTGAGAACATATGCAGGGTGGTAGGTCAGATACAGCAGTTTGTCCTCCCAGTTAATAACAGAACCCCTTTCTTTTGTTATTGCCACATGCCTGTTTAAAAATGCCCGTGCTGCAGTTGCCCCCAGAAGACAGAGAACCTTTGGCTGAATTATATCAAGCTGCTGTCTCAGGTAGGGGAAACAGGCTTCCATTTCCCATGGGGTTGGTGTTCTGTTTCCTGGAGGTCTGCATTTACACACATTCGTTATGTAGAACTCCTCCCTTTTGTGACCTGTGGCCTCTATCAATCTGGTAAGGAGTTTCCCTGCCCTACCAACAAATGGTCTACCCTGCTTATCTTCGTCTCCACCAGGGGCTTCACCTATAAACACCAGCCTGCTATCTGGATTTCCTTCCCCAAGGACTGCCTGTGTCCTGTTTTTGTGCAGGTCACATTTTTTACATTCCTGTATAACCCTGTTAATCTCTTCAAGCTTTTTTAACTTTTCTTCTACAGTATTTTCCATCTCTCTCTCCAGATACAAATATTCGTATCCAAGCTCCTGAAGGATTCTTATATGTTTTTTAAGTCCCATTCAGATACTCCAGAGCCTGCTGCAGATTTTTGATTTTTATAAGAGAGCTGTCTTCCAGCTGTGTACTGGCAGGCACAATAATTTTATCAAATCCAAACTTTCTTGCCTCTTTAATTCTGTGCTCGGTGTAGTAAACAGACCTTACCTCACCTGTCAGCCCGAGTTCTCCAAAGGCGGCAATACCAGATGGCACAGGAACATTTCTCAGGGAAGATATCACTGCAAGTGCAACAGGTAGGTCCACAGCAGGTTCTTTAATCTGTATTCCACCGACAACATTCACAAAAATATCCCTGTCCTTGAGGAATATTCCTGTTTCTTTTTCCAGTATCGCTGTTATAATGGCAAGTCTGTTTATGTCTATACCCTGAGTCTTTCTCTGGGGAACTGCATATACGGTTTTGGAAACAAGGGCCTGAATTTCAACCAGTACAGGCTTTGAGCCTTCTGTATACGGAAATATTATACTGCCTGCCTTTCCCTCAGGCCTTTCCGCAAGGAAGAAAGAGGAAGGATTTGCCACCTCCCTGAGCCCGGAATCCTCCATGGAGAATACAGCCAGTTCCCCTGCTGCTCCGAATCTATTTTTGATAACTTTTAATACCCTGTAAGCGTGCCCCCTTTCCCCTTCAAACTGGGCTACGGTGTCCACGATATGCTCAAGGACCTTGGGACCTGCTATACTGCCTTCCTTTGTAACCTGTCCAACTATAATAACAGGAATATCAAGGGACTTTGCTATGGCGGTAATTTCCCCACTTACATGTCTCACCTGGGAAACAGAGCCTGGAGCAGACTCAAGCTGCTGGGAATATACCGTCTGAACAGAGTCCAGCACTATAAATGAAGGCTTTTCCTCCTTTATTGCCTGCAGGATTACCTCCAGATTTGTTTCTGCCAGAACCAGTAGATTTTCCTTTAATGCACCTATCCTTTCCCCTCTGAGGGAAACCTGGTGGGCTGATTCTTCCCCAGAGATATACAGAACCTTATGGCTGTCTGCTATGTTGGAGCATATCTGTAGAAGGAGTGTTGATTTACCTATCCCTGGTTCTCCGGATACAAGTATTACCTGACCCGGGACAATACCTCCACCCAGGGCCTCATCAAGTGTATTAATACCGGTTGATATCCTTGAATAATCCTGGGATGAACGGGCAGTGGTTATCGGTTCTGGACGGGAAGCTTCAGAGGGTATTCTTCTGACAGCTGTTTTTTCTTCTCTTTCCTCTACAAGTGTGTTCCAGCTTCCACACGAAGCACATCTGCCAGACCACGTAGGAAATGAAGCTCCACACTCACTGCACACATAAACGGTTTTTTTCTTTCCCATTCCATCTCTTTAAAAATTTTTGATAACACTAAAATAATAAATGCTTAAACTACATACTGACAATATCATTTTTAATGGAGAGAATCTTTATATCCCCTGGGGAGAGGATATTTTTCAGGGTCCAGTTCAGTCTGGAGAGTTTTTCTTCAGGTGATAATTTTCCCAGTAAGCTGAGGAATTTACCTTTGCCGGTAATGGAATACCCTGTTACACATTTGAATGCTATCAGGCTCTCTCCCGGGAGGGAATCGTCCTTCCATTCTGCTGTAATCCTGATATACAGCTTGACATTTTCCTCTTCTATTACCAGCCTGACCCCCCAGTCATCTTTATGGAACCTTGGTCTGAACCCGAACTTCTGGAGCTCTGCAAGGAGGAAATTACCCACCCTTTCTGTGAAAAATACATCCCTGGCATCATTTTCCAGAATCTCAAACCTTCTGGATTCAAAGATTATTTCCATAGACGGAATTCCCCCCTTTCTCGGTATGTTTATCTTTTTATTAAGAGTTTAATAATAAATTTTCAGGGATTTTTATGACATTTGCCATATTTATCAGTTTTGATGTTTTCTGGCCTCTTCTTTTGCTATCCTGTCACACAGCTCATTTTCCCTGTGGCCTGAATGGGCCTTTACCCATATAGGGGTAACCCGGTGGATTTTAATAAGGTTGTATATCTCCTCCCAGATTTTTCTATGGGAAATCTCTTTTTTTGAGGCATTTTTCCAGTTATTTTTTGCCCAGCTATGTATCCAGTCCTTAATGGCATTGGCCACATACTGGGAGTCTGTATAAAGCTCAACCTCACAGGGTTCTTTTAATGCCCTCAACGCCTCCAGTACAGCTGTTATTTCCATCTCATTATTGGTTGTCTGGGGTTTTCCCCCTTTGAGAATCTTCTCGTGCCTGTTATACCTGAGAATGGCACACCATCCCCCAGGTCCTGGATTACCCAGTGATGAGCCGTCTGTAAATATCTGGACCTTTTTCATCACCAGCCTATTATCTCAAATGTTATTGGAAGTTCTATTGTAAGGTCTCCTTTTGGTGGTTTTTGTCCGTACTTCCTTGCAAACTCAGGTACGTATTTTTTTATCAGTTTTATCGCCCCTTTATCCAGAACATTAAAGTTACTGCTATCCACAATCTGTATGGAGCTTTCATCAACAGAGCCGTCTGCTTTTATTGTAAATCTTACCACAAGGGAGCCTTCTATCCTCAATCTCTTCGCCATCGGGGGGTACAGGTCTCTCTTCCTTGCAAGTTCATTAAGGTACCTTTCAAGTGCCCTGATGTAAGCAAGGACAGCTTCATCTGATTCATTTTTTTCTTCCTGTAGACTCTCCTCCCCGTGCTGGTATATAAGGTCCTTTCCCCTGAGATTTGCTATGCTAAATGGTTCAGGTTCCAGATGACTGTCTTCAATGGGAATCTCTTCTATCTCCTGTTTAATACTGGCAATGTCTTCCTCTTTTATCTGGGGAATTTCTTTTTTCTCCTCTTTTTTGACTACCTCTTTCACAGGCACAGGTTTAGGTACAGGTTTTGGCTCTGGCCTGGGCTCTGGTTTTGGCTTTGGTTTAGGTTTGGGTTTTGGTTTTGGCTTTGGTTTTGGTTTGGGCTTAGGTTTGGGTTTTGGTTTCTGGACAGGTTTAGGCTGTTTCTTTTCTACGGATTTTGGTATTTTCTTCCGGACCTTTGGGGCTGCATTTTCTTTTTTCTTTGGTTTTACTATGTTTATGTAAACGATTTTTTCCTGTTTTTCAGGTTTTTTCTTTTCAGGATTGAAATATATAAGACCTGCGAGTATCGTTCCGTGCAAAAGAACAGACAGAACAATCCCTATTATCAAAATCTTTTTTTCATTTATTTCTTTCAACGCTGTTATTCTATTCTTGTGGTTTCTATGGTGTATCTTTCCAGTCCCTGTCCTCTACACAGGTCTATTACAGACACAATCTTCTGAAATGGAACATCCCTGTCAGCCCTCAGAACAACAATGGTCTTGTCAGACAGTCCTGATATCTTACCTTTAAGCTGTTCAAGGCTGACCTTTTTGTCGTCAAGGTAGAGACTACCATCTTTTTTAACTGTAATAATCACTTTTTTTTCTTTGATTTCCTTGGTTTCTGCTGTCTCTGCCTTTGGCAGGTTAAGTGGAATCTTCCCCTCTACGATGAATGTGGCGGTTGCAAGGAAAATAATCAGTACAACCAGAATGATATCAACAAAGGGAGTCATATTTATTTCTGATATCTCTCTGTCATCATCATCAATAAGCTTCATTACTCCCTCATCTCAACAGGTAGATTTTTTTTGTACTCGTATGTCAGAAGTATCTTTTTTACCCTTCTGACAAAGTAGTTATAGGCAATAACAGAAGGAATAGCAACAAAAAGCCCCATCGCTGTCGCGACAAGGGCTTCTGAAATCCCCGTCATAACTACCCTCACCCCAAACTCCTGAGACACACCAAGGTCGTGGAAGGCCTTGATGATACCAAGGACCGTTCCAAACAACCCTATGAAAGGCGCATTATTACCGAATGTGGCAAGGATTCCAAGTCTTTTTTCCAGGGAAAGTTTAAGTGTAAGGGGGTCGTAGTCCATCATATTTTTTTCAATTTTGGGGATTGTTATCAATCTTTCTATTACTACAGCAACCCCCACAATACTCATCAGAATGAGGATGTAAAGTACAGGGTCACCCCCAATTAATGCAATGTTCAGTATGGCCTCTGTCAAAGACAAGTTCTTTACCCCTTTTTATTTGATTTATTAATTATAAAAATATAACAAATCTGTGGCAACCTTTATGTTAAATTTAAGTGAATTTACCTGAAAATTCAAATCCTTCCTCCCTTGTTTTATTATATGTTTTTCTTTTAGAATTTTAAAGCAGAAAAGATTAGGAGTCTTAGAATGGAAAAATTCACCATTATCGCAGGTCCCTGTGTCATAGAAAATGAAGAGATATGTTTCCAGGTAGCCGATGTCCTTGCAGACCTGCAGAAAGAGTTTCCCGATGTCCGGTTCGTATTCAAGTCATCATTTGATAAAGCCAACAGGTCAAGTGTCCACTCTTTCAGGGGCAAAGGTCTCGAATACGGATTATCTGTCCTTGAACAGGTGAAGAAAAAATTCAATCTCCCTGTCTTAACAGATATCCATGAAAGCTGGCAGGCCAGGCCTGTTGCAGAGGTTGTTGATATACTTCAGATTCCGGCGTTTCTGTGTCGGCAAACAGACCTGATTCTCGCCGCTGCCAGAACAGGTATAGAGGTTAATGTAAAGAAGGGTCAGTTCCTTGCACCCTGGGACACAAAGAATATCGTTGAAAAATTGAAATTCGGGGGGGCATCAAAGTACTACCTTACAGAAAGGGGAGTCACATTCGGGTATAACAACCTTGTTGTTGATTTTAGAAGCCTTCCTGTGATGAGACAGTACGCACCTGTTATATTTGATGCCACCCACAGTGTTCAGTTACCTGGAGGACAGGGTACGGCATCAGGAGGACAGAGAGAGTTTGTGTACCCGCTTGCAAAAGCAGCTGTAAGTGTTGGTGTTGATGGTCTGTTCTTTGAAACCCATCCACAACCTGAAAAAGCACTGTCCGATGGACCAAACCAGATTCCCCTGAATGAATTTCCATCGATAGTTGAAAAACTCCTTAAACTGAGGAAGTTCACCATTGAAGAGAATATTTAAGTTTGCAGTCTTTTCTGTGGCTTTAATAACTGCAGGATGCGGGGTTAAAGGAAGCCCCCAGCCCCCATTTACCACAGCACCAGAAACTGTAAAAGATGTAAAAATAAAACAACAGGACGGACAGCTGGTTGTTTACTGGAGGTACACCCCACTGTACGCAGATGGGAGGAAGATGGATGAGCGTTTTAGATTTGAGATTTTCACCCTTGACCACCGGGTTGTAAAAAAGATAAACAGAAAAGGTAATCTATACTGGTTTACATACAAATTCAGCTCTGACAGGGAATACTGCTTCAGATTTCAGGTCATTACCTCAAAAAATAAAAGCCGGTATTCAAGGTATTTCTGTTATATTCCCACCCTCAGTTATCCCAGGGAAAAACCGGAAATATCCCTTTCCATTGTGGAGGAGGGTATAAAAATAGAGTGGAACATCACACAGTTGAAGATAAACATTTACAGAAATGACAGACCTGTTTACTACCCGATACCGTACACGGCTGTGGACAGAGGTTACAGCTTTACAGATAAGAAAGTTGTATCCGGAAAAAATTACTGTTATTACCTGACATTTGAAGACAGGAATGGAGTAGAAACAGAACCTTCCCCAATAAAGTGTATCACTTTCAGGGATATTTTCCCCCCATTACCACCCCAGAACCCACAGATAATCCAGAAAGACGGCGTGTACTATTTGGTCTGGTCTGATAGTCCATCAAAGGATGTTAAGGGATACATGATTTATGTAGATGGAACACCGGTTACACCACGACCTGTCAGGGATTATATCATAGAGCTTCCATGGATAAAGAAAGGCAGCGTCATAACAATCGTAGCTGTGGACAGGGCAGGCAACAGGAGCAGGCCTGTTACCTTAGAGTTGAGTAATGGACAACCTTAACCTTTGATGGTTTATAAATCAGGTCTATCAAAAACCATCCTGTTATAAACCCGCCTATATGGGCGTACCATGCAACACCTCCCATCCCTGGAGGTGTAACCATAGCAAACATAACCTGGATAAAAAACCAGTACCCGATAAAAAACCACGCAGGGAGTACAAAGACCATAAAGAAAAACGGTGGTATAACAGTCAGAACCTTTGCGTGGGGATACAGCTTTATGTAGGCGGCGAGTATTCCGCTTATAGCCCCAGATGCTCCAATCATAGGTATAAACGGATTTCCGGCTGCAAGACTGATAATAGACTGGGTAAATGCTGCGCCTGTTCCTGATAGCAGGTAAAAGACAATGAATCTAACCTTCCCAAGAGCGTCTTCCACATTATTTCCAAAAATCCACAGGAAAAGCATATTCCCAAACAGATGGGCAAATCCCCCGTGTATAAACATGGAGGTTACAATTTTGTCAAATCTAAAATTGAGGATATCAACAGGAAGGAGTCCATACTGGTGAATAAATGCCTCAAGAAGTGGTCTAGGGAGGGATAGTTCATAAGCAAAAATTAAACAGTTGAGAATAATTATTAATACTGTTAATAACGGGAATGTTCTTGTGGGTATATTATCCTTCAGAGGAAACATTTCCTGACCTCGTTTTTTGAATAATGATAACACAGGATTGGTGAAAAAATAAAAAGGAGGCTCCGTTGCAGAGCCTCAGAAATTTGGGGGAGGGAGGGGGGAGGTGATTATTAATATAAATCAAACATATTAACCTGTCAAGGTTTTTATTAAATTTCTATTTTCTATAGGGCTATTTACGTTTTTTATCGTTTTTTTGCATTTAATCCGAAATCCATATTCGGTTCAAAAAAAAAGGAGCCTCTATGGCTCCTTTCGACAGGTATATAAATTATACTACAGATAATTTCTTAATGTCTCATTAATTCCCTTAACCAGATGTACTTATCTGCAGCCTCAGGTCCTTTTCCAATAACATCAAGCCATCCCAGGAAGTCTGGAATCCAGTCAAAAACGATGTAAGCAACTGTAAACAGGATGTAACCAATCCAGAAAAGCATCCACCATGTTGGAACGGCATCTGTCATGTATGTGATTTTATCCACTGCCTTTGTATTCTCAAGATGTGAAGCCATCAGTACTTACCTCCTTCTTTTTCTGCCTTAACGACTTTTTCTTCCATTTCTAAAATCTCATATTTGGGGCCTTCTATATCCTTGAAGTCCCCTTTCATGTAGGAGTAAATAAACAGGAATAACCATCCTGTCAGGGCTACCACGTAGGCGATAACCTCAACAAGAAATCCTTTTAGCTCAGAACCTGACATTCCGGCTTCCAGATACGCTACCGTCCTTGTGGCGATAATTGTACCTACCACAAAGAGGAATATAAACAGTATCAGCAGAGCTACTGTTTTCTGTGAAATTCTCATCTTAAACCTCCATTCTCCTTAATGGAGAAAAGAGGGGCATAAAGCCCCTTTTTATTACTTCTCAGCTGTTTCAATTCTGAATCCTTTTGGTGGTTTAACTTCCCAGCTACCCAGCCACATGATGTATGTAAGGAGACCTATTCCCCTTGGATTTGGAACTATATTGCCCTTTTCGTCCTTTTCAAAGAACCATGGATATCCAGGCATTACAGAACCTGGAGATGTGGACTGTGGATTGTAGAGGTGGGCAACATGCCATCCTATATTGTGAACGGCCGCTTCCCTGATAAGGTCCTGTCCTATCCTCTTTGTACCCCAGAGCACCGGTGCCTGAAGTTCGTTCTGGTACTCAGATGGATAAGAAACTGTGTTTGAAACACCAGGTATACCGAATCTGAGTGTCTCGTTTGATACAGGTCTTACCATCTGGGAGTGACAGTTCCAGCATCCCTCAGCCACGTACCATCTGTGTCCGATTTTGAGAGCCTTTGCAAAAGTCTTTTCGTTAGGTACACAGTCCTCTATCTTTTCTGTTGCACCGCTGTAAGTATCTTCGTATTCACAGAACTTTTTGAACTGCTCTGGATAGAATCTGTATATCTTATTGAAGTCTGACCATGCAGATGTATTCTTGGCTATAGCCTCAGCAGCAAGGTCATTTACAGACTTCTTCGGGATATCCTTCAGAACAAACATAGGCAGAGCCCATGAAATGAAGTCAGCAAAAAGGAAGAATATTATACCGGCAACAAGTGCCACAAAAGAGAAACGTTCCATCTTACCCATTACACCTTACCTCCTTATGCTTCTCTGAGCTCTGCAGAGAGTCCAGCTTTTGCAGTTGCAGTTTTGTAGAAGTTCAGCGCGTACATGAACAGTCCTGTGAGCATCATGATTCCAGCAATAGACCTGAAGTACCAGAATGGTTTGGAGAAGTTAACAGAATCAATCCATGGGTTGAGTCCAATCCAGTCGAATCCCTGAACAAGACCAGCAGCTGTAAGGTCAAAGAACATTGCAAGAACACCAATCATAAGGAGCCAGTAAGCACCTTCAGAAAGTCCTTTTGAGTACATTGTTTCTTTACCAAACAGTCTTGGCCATACATATTCTGCCATTCCAAGGACCCACAGACCGAATGTTCCAAACATAATCAGGTGGGCGTGACCTGTTACCCAGTCTGTGAAGTGGATTACCTTCTGGAATGTCAGTGTAACGTGGAATGCACACTGGAAGCATGTAATCCAGTAGAAGATAGCTCCTGTGTACATATATCTCAGTGGAACATTGTATTTGAGCTGTTCTGCAGAACCCCTCAGTGTCATCATGAAGTTAATCAGAACTGAAGTAACAGCAAACTCAACAGCAACTGTTGCGAATACCGCAGAGTACTGGGCGAACATAGGTATTGGAGACCAGAGGAAGTGGTGAACACCGTTCATTGGATAGAAGAACGCCAGTCCCCAGAATCCAAGGAGTGAAAGACCGTGGGACCACATTGGCTTCTTCATAATAACAGGTACGAAGTAGTACATGAGACCCCATGCAACAGGTGTAACGTACAGTCCAACAAGGTCGTGGATAAATGTTGACTGAACAGCACCTGCACCTGAACCAACAGCCCAGAATCTTGGAATCAGGTTACCCATGAAAACAACCAGTGGAGTCCATACAAGCATTGCGGCTACGTACCATCCGGTAACATAGAGTGGTCCTCTCTGTGAAGCCTTGAACAGTGGAGCACCAAACTGGAGCAGGTGAAGCAGAAGCCAGAATACGATAATTGGGTCAAGCCACCATGGAGTTTCACCCCATTCAACGTTGTCTGCCATTCCAAGGAAGAGAATGGAAACAACAGTTATAAGAACGGCAGCTTGCAGTGCAATGAACATAAACCATCCAAGTGCATCACTGAGGATTCTGTATCCTGTAAATCTTGGTACCGCCCAGTAGAGGAGTCCTGTAAACATGTTAACAAGGAATCCATAAGCAGCACCGGCTGTGTGAATCATTCTTACTCTACCAGGAGAGAGAAACTCTATTCCTGGAAATGGGTATATTCCATCAAGCTGGAGAGAATATAAGAATCCCATTATTGCAACAATAATGAAGAAAATAAGACCCATTGCAACGTGAGCTTTTACAAGCCCATAGTTGACAAGGTTTTGGAGCTCTTGAT
>JAADEU010000065.1 GCA_013153235.1 Aquificota bacterium
CTGAGCAGTATTGAAAGCTATAAAGACCACAAAGAGCTCCTTATGCTTGAAATATCAGAAGCAGAAAAAGCCCTTGAGGAAATAACCGGTGAAATTACTACAGAGGATATCCTTGGTAATATTTTCAGCAGATTTTGTATCGGAAAATAATAAAAACAACAGGAGGTTTAGATAAATCATGGCTACAACAACCGTCTCAATTGAAGAGCTGAAAAAACTCACACTTCAGGAACTGCAAAAACTTGGAAAAGAACTCGGTCTTCAGAGGACAACAGGTCTGAAGAAACAGGAGCTTATCGCAAAAATATTGGAAAAAAAGGCTCAGGAAGAAGGGCTTAATTTTATAAAAGGGGTGCTTGAGGTACTCCCGGAAGGCTACGGCTTTATAAGGTCTATAGAAAATAACTACGCACCCCACTCTTCAGACATATACGTATCCCCATCCCAGATTAAGAAGTTTGGACTGAGGACAGGGGACTACATCATCGGAATAGCAAGACTTCCTAAGGATAACGAGAAGTACAGAGCTCTGATAAAAATAGAGGCTGTAAACACAATTGAACCGGAGCTTGCAAAGAAAAGACCGAGATTTGATTCCCTTACACCTTACCATCCAACAGAGAGATTTAACCTTGAGTACGACCCTTCTGACCTCTCAACAAGGGTCGTAAGCCTCATAACACCTATAGGTAAGGGACAGAGGGGACTGATTGTTGCTCCTCCAAAGGCTGGAAAAACCGTTCTTATCCAGAGACTTGCCAAGGCTCTGATTAAAAACCATCCGGAAACACATCTGATTATCCTTCTGATAGATGAAAGACCTGAGGAAGTTACAGAGATGAGGCGTATCGTTGGTGAAGGTGCAGAGGTTGTTGCATCCACCTTTGATGAGCCACCAGAGAGACACATGCATGTTGCAGAGCTTATTATAGAAAGGGCTAAAAGACTGGTTGAGCTGGGTCAGGATGTTGTTATACTCCTTGACTCTATGACAAGGCTTGCGAGGGCTTCCAACGCCATAACACCGCCTTCAGGAAGGGTCCTTTCCGGAGGTCTTGAGGCAACGGCACTCCAGAGACCTAAAAAATTCTTTGGTGCTGCAAGGAATATTGAGGATGGGGGAAGTCTTACAATACTTGCAACAGCACTGGTTGAGACCGGTTCAAAGATGGATGATGTTATATTTGAGGAGTTTAAAGGAACAGGAAATATGGAGCTGTACCTTGACAGAAGACTTATGGAAAGAAGGGTATTCCCTGCCATAAACATTCCAAAATCAGGAACAAGGAAGGAAGAACTCCTTGTGGAAGACTGGGAGCTCCAAAGACTGTGGATACTCAGGAAATTCCTGTCCACCATGGATGAGGTTGAGGCAATGGAGTTCCTCCTGAGTAAACTCTCCAAATTCAAAACCAACGAGGAGTTCCTCAAATCCATGAACACTTGATAAACCCCTTTTAAAAAGCTAAAATATTGGTTTGCCTGATTTTTTTAAAGGTATATATTTAAGGACGAAAAGGAGGTAGATAGCATTGAAAAAAGATATTCACCCTGAGCTTAAACTTACACACTTTGTGTGTGGTTGCGGTAATGAGTTTGACCTGCTTTCCACAAAAGGTGGAACAGTATACCTTGAGGTATGTAACCAGTGCCATCCATTTTACACAGGAAAGCTTAAAATTAAACCTTTATTCCTTGAAATAAAAGGAGCCACAGTTCAAGAAAGCAAATAATGCTCAACAGATACATTCTGGACAAACTTGAGAATATAGAGGAAAAACTGAAAAAGCTGGAGGCGGCACTTTCTGACCCTGAAGTCATAAAGGACCAGAAGAAACTCCAGCAGGTTGCAAAAGAGCACAAGGAGACGGAGCACCTTTACAAGCTATATAAAGAATACAAACAGGTTGAAAAGGGGATAGAGGAAGCAAAATCACTCCTCTCCAGTCCTGATGAAGAGATGAGAATTCTGGCTGAAGAGGAGCTGAAAAACCTTCAGGAAAGGAAAGCCCAGCTGGAGAAGGAGATTCAGCTGGAACTGCTTCCAAAAGACCCTAACGATGAGAAAAACGTTATACTTGAGATACGGCAGGGAGCCGGTGGAGAAGAGGCTGCCCTTTTTGCCGGTGAGCTGTTCAGAATGTACCAGAGATATGCAGAGAGACATGGATGGAAGGTTGATGTTCTTTCCATCCATCCCACCGACAGGGGTGGGATAAAAGAGGTTATTGCCCTTATAAAAGGTCAGGGGGCATACTCAAGACTGAAATTTGAAAGTGGTGTCCACAGGGTTCAGAGGGTTCCTGAAACAGAAAGTTCCGGTAGAATTCATACCTCTACGGCTACAGTTGCCGTGCTGCCTGAGGCTGAAGAGGTTGATGTTGAGATAAAACCTGAAGAACTGAAGATTGAAACCATGAGGGCTTCAGGGGCCGGTGGACAGCACGTTAACACTACTGACTCGGCTGTAAGAATCACCCACCTGCCTACCGGGATAGTCGTCAGCTGTCAGGACGAAAGGTCCCAGCTCCAGAACAGGGCAAAGGCGATGCAGATTTTAAGAGCCCGACTGAAGGACTACTACGACAGACTGGAAAGGGAAAAGATAGAAAAGGAAAGAAGGTCACAGGTGGGAACTGGAGACAGGTCAGAAAAGATAAGGACCTATAACTTTCCCCAGAACAGGGTAACCGACCACAGGATAGGCTATACATCCCACAGGATTCACGAGATACTTGACGGTGACCTTGATGAAATCATAGACAGACTAATCGCGAAAGAGCAAGAACAGAAACTCCTTGCAATAGAAAACGAATAATCACCCTGCGCCCGTAGCTCAATTGGATAGAGCACGTGACTACGGATCACGGGGTTGGGGGTTCGAGTCCCTCCGGGCGCGCCATGGATAAAATCTTGAAATCATTATGTTCAGGATACAATATTATTTTGTAATCCTGTGTTGGAGTAAAGAGATGAAAGTTGTTATGGAAATTCCAGATGACTTAAGAATAGATGAGCGTGAAGTTAAGATGGCTGCCCTTGCCAAGTTATATGAGATGGGAAAAATCTCTTCAGGAAGGGCTGCAAGGCTTCTTGGTATTTCCAGAATGGAATTCTTGGAGCTTTTAGGTAAATACAGAGTTCAGATAGGACCGGATACAGAAGAAGAATTAATTGAAGATATAGAGAATGCCTAAAGTTGTATCAAATACCACACCATTATTATCGTTTATAAAATTAAACAGACTAGATATCTTAAAAGAGCTATATGGAGAGGTCATAATACCTGAAGCGGTTTTAAATGAAATTGAAAGGGGAAAAGATAGATTTTATGTTGAAATTTCCGGGAAACACTGGATAAAAGTTTTAAAAATAAAAAATCGGAGAATTTTGGAAAGATTTAAAAACCGTCTTGATATTGGTGAGGCTGAAGCCCTTGCTCTGGCAATAGAAACTAAAGCGAATTTACTACTTATAGATGAAAAGATAGGAAGGAAGGTAGCAAAAGAGTTTAATATCAAATTTACAGGTACTATCGGAATACTGTTAAAGGCTAAAGAACAGGGTATTATTGATGAAGTAAAACCTTATATTATAGAGCTCACTGAGAAAGGTAATTACTATAAAGAATCTTTTATCAGAACTGTCCTTAAGCATGCAGGTGAAATCTAAATCTAACATTTATCATAAACAGTCTCAAAGGTATTTCGTAATTTAAGATAAAAATTCAAAAGGGCAGGAAGATGGAAATCTTAATGGCTGTTCTTATAAATGTTCATACAGTTATTGCTTCAGACAGGCAAAAGGACTGTTTCAGAATCAGTGTGTGTGCCTGCAGAGAAAACAGGTGTATGGTTTATCCAACCACCTGTGTTCCGGAAGGGTGGAAGATAGAGGATTTCACAAAATGTGAAACCTCCCCGAAAACCATAAAGATACCAATGCATTGAAAGAAAAATAAACAGGAATATTTTTTCAAATATTGATATAATAATAGATAGATGTGGGGTCGTAGCTCAGCTGGGAGAGCGTTGCCTCGGCATGGCAAAGGTCGCGGGTTCGAATCCCGCCGACTCCACCATTAAAATTCCTACCCCGGAACATGGCCATCAAGGCTTTCAGCTTCTTCTTCCTTCAGAATGTACTTCCTCTCAAGCCTGTCTATCAAAAATGCAAGCAGTACAAATGTCATTCCAATGGCAATTCCTGTGAGAAGCTTTGCCAGCCCTTCCAGTCCAAACAGGTCTGTCAGTGTGGGAGCCCCGATTGTATTTCCGTGAAGAAATGAGCTGTGGTAAACAGGATAGTAAATAGTAAAGATGATACCCCCTATCACACCTGAGATAATTCCCAGCAGGGCATCCATTCTCCCTTCTCCTACAGCCTCCGGCATACTCCCAGGACAGTATCCCACAATAACCATACCGATACCAAAAATCAGACCCCCGAGGGCAACACCCACCGGATAAAAAGGCTTGATATGGAACTGAATCAGACCGAAGTATTCTGCAGAGTACAGGAATACTGCACCAACACCCATTGCTATCATCAGGGCTTTTGGTATTGTCAGGTCTTTCAGCAAAAATGCCCCTATTACCTTGGAAAGCCTGTCCAGAAAACCAAGCTGCATAATCGCACCGAAAATAGCTCCAAGTATAAATACCTTTATCATTCTGTATACCTCCTTCTGTAAATCAGGTGAGCTGCCAGAAGTCCGCCGGCAAAGGCAAAGATTCCAAACCAGAGGGAACTGACTGCAAGCTGCATTCCACCACTGAACATATGTCCTGATGTACAGCCTCCAGCCATTCTGGCGCCAAATATCAACAGGAATCCACCAAAAAATGCAAACAGAATCCTGGATTTTCTCCCCAGCTTAAGTCTTTTTTCCCAGTACACAGGTGTAAATGTGAATCTGAATGTTCTGGTTATCAGGGATGTGATAACGGCTCCCAAAAAGCCGCCTGCAAGGAACCACAGCTCCCATCTACCGGATTTTTCTATCTCAGGCAGGTATTCATTGTTAATCACAGGAAACAGTAAATTCCCCAGATAAGGGAATGCCGTTGAAGCGCCAATTGGTCTGTGTTCCACCAGAAAAACGATGAGGTTTATAAGTGCAAGCAGTATACCTGCCCAGAACCAGTTGATTATTGGTTTTTCTCTCAATTTATCCTCCGTGGTTAGTTTTTCCTAACTAAATTATCAAAAATCTGAATATGAGGGGTTTTGGTTTTTAAATAAGTCAATTAAGAAATCTGATATAATCTAAAAAAAACGGAGGAAAGGCTTTAAATGAGAGCATCCCAGTACTTTGCACCTACCCTGAAGGAGGCACCTGCAGAGGCAGAAGTCCCCAGTCATATATATCTGATAAGGGCAGGGTATATAAGACAGCTTGCTGCCGGTCTGTACGAATACCTGCCACTTGGGTTCAGGGTTTTGAAGAAAATAGAGAATATAGTCAGGAAGCATATGGATGAGGCGGGGGCTTTAGAGGTTTTGCTACCGATTTTAACCCCGGCTGAGCTGTGGCAGGAAACAGGAAGGTGGGATGTTTATGGAAAAGAGCTTTTCAGGCTTGAGGACAGAAAGGGCAGACTGTTTGCACTTGGTCCCACCCATGAGGAAACCATAACAGACCTGGTCAGAAAGAATATACGCTCCTATAAGGACCTGCCAAAAAACTTCTACCAGATACAGACCAAATTCAGAGATGAGGCAAGACCCAGATACGGACTGATAAGGGGAAGGGAATTTCTTATGAAGGATGCCTACTCCTTTGATGTTTCTGAAGAAATGGCTGTAAAGTCTTATGAAATAATGAAGGAAACCTACAGAAAGATATTTGATGAACTGGGGCTTGATTATCTGATGGTTGAGGCTGATACAGGGGCAATAGGTGGTAAATACTCCCATGAGTTTGTGGTAAAGGTTCCAAATGGGGAGGCTCACATAGTTTACTGTGAAAGCTGTGGATACGCTGCCAATGTTGAGGCTGCAAAATACGAGTTTGAACTGGACAAACTACCTCCAGAGGAGGAAAAGCCTCTGGAAAAGGTCCATACACCAGGGGTATCTTCTGTTGAGGAGGTGGCAAAATTTCTGGATGTTGACCCTAAAAAAATCGTAAAAACCCTGGTTTACATACTGGATGATGGTACTGCTGTGGCAGTTCTTATAAGGGGAGACAGGGAGCTGAACGAAACAAAGCTGGTCAATTACTTTAATGTGATAGATGCCCACCTTGCATCCTCCGAGGAGCTTGAAAAGCTTGGGATTGTTGAGGGTTTTGTTGGTCCTATAGGGCTTGATATCCCTGTATATGCAGATATTTCTGTTAAAGACCTGCACAACTTTGTGGTAGGGGCGAACGAAAAGGACTACCACTACATAAACGTAAACATACCCAGGGACTTTAAGCCTGTTGAGTTTGTGGACTTTTCCACAGCAAGGGACGGTGACCCCTGTCCTGTATGTAAAAAGCCCCTAAAGGAAACGACAGGTCTGGAGGTAGGGCATATATTCCTACTTGGAACCAAGTATTCAGAAGCAATGAAGGCTTACTTTGTTGACAGGGATGGAAGGGAAAAACCAATTATAATGGGCTGTTACGGCATCGGTGTAAGCAGGCTGATGGCTGCTGCGGTTGAGCAGAGCCACGATGAAAACGGGATAATCTGGCCTGAGAGTATAGCCCCATTTATACTCCACATACTTGCCCTTAATGTAAAAGACCAGCAAATTAAAGATATAGCAGAGGAGATATACACAAAGGCAAAAGAAAAAGGGATAGAAGTCCTATACGACGACAGGGATATCTCCCCTGGAGCTAAATTTAAGGATGCTGACCTGATAGGTATCCCGTACAGAATCGTGGTGGGCAAAAAGGTAAAAGAAGGGAAGATTGAACTGCAGAAAAGGGCAACAGGTGAAAAAGAAGAGGTCAGTATTGATGGGCTGGAAGCCCTACTTGATAGATTAAAGCAGGTTCAGGATGGATGAATTTATCTACAGGCTTTCAAAGGAGATACTGTCAGACCTCCACCTTGAAAAGATGCTTATCAATATCTCAAATGAGATAAAGGATTACATAGGGGCCGAAAGGGCCTCTTTATTTGTTTATGACCCGGAGGATAATACGCTTAATTCTGTGGTTATCCTTGCAGACACAGGAAAGCCAAAAACAGTTCAGATTCCTGTAACAAAGGAAAGTATCGCCGGTTTCACCGCAATCACAGGAAAAATCCTGAATATAAAAGATGTCCATGATTTTGATGAGCTGTACTCAATAGACAGGGAACTGAGGTACCACAGTCCCTGGCTGTACATTCCAGATGTGGAAACAAGTTCCATGATTTCTGTTCCTATTAAAAAAGACGGCAGACTTTTAGGGGTATTTCAGGCGATAAATAAAAAGGGCGGATTTACTAAGGAAGATGAGAAAAAGCTGAAAAAACTGTCCCCACTGATAGCCATTGCCATAGACAGGGCACTTTCCCTTAACCAGCTTGAGATGGTCAGAAGTGTGGAAAAGACAATACTTGATAATGTTATGGAAGGGGTTGCCCTGGTTGACCTGAATCTGAATGTAAAAGAGGTTAACTCATCGTTTCTGGAAATGCTGGGGTACAGATTCTCCGAGGATGAGCTAAAGGGGCGTTCCCTTTACGATATTATTCCCAATCTGAAAGAGTACGAAAGGAAAATAAATTTTTTGATAGAGAATGACCTGTCTGAAGAGTTTCCCCTTGAGATTATGAGGGTTAAGGTGGTACCTATAAAGTGGGAATGCCTCCACAAAAAAGGTATAAAATACCTGGCTTTTATATTTAGCTTTCCCCGTGGGTAGGGTATGAAGGTAAAGATAAAAAGAACGGCACCGGAAAAGAGTTTTATAGACCTGATAACAGAAAGACTTGGACTTTCTCCAGAGGAAATACAGCGTTTCCAGCAGGAAGCAAAAAACCAGAAGAAAAGTCTCCTGCAGATTCTGATAGAAAAGGGTTATTCAGAGGAAGAAATCGCAAAGATAAAGGCAGATTATTTTGGATACAGGTTTGACAGACTCACAAACTATGTTCCCCCTGAAGACATTATTGATATATTCAGTAAAGATTTTCTGAAGGAAAGGCTGATTCTCCCCCTGAGCTACCATGGCGGTGTTCTCCGTATTGCAATGGTGGAACCTACCGACATGGTCAGTATAAACGAAGTCATAGAGAGACTCAAAAGCCACGGTATTGAAATAACAGAGGTTGATATAGTCGTCACCACGAAAAAACAGATTCTTGAGAAGATTGATTACATATTTGAGGAAAAGAAAAAAATAGAAGAACTGCTGTCTGTTCTGGAGGTTGAAAAAGGGGTTGCTGTTGAGGAGATTGCCCACGAGGAAAAGATATCAGAAAGCTCTTCACCTATTATAGCCCTTGCAAACAAAATAATTGAGGATGCTTACAGAAAGGGAGCTTCAGACATACACATTCAGCCCACAGAAAAAAGCTCTGTAATCAGAATGAGGATTGATGGTGACCTTACAGATTACCTCGTCCTGCCCAAATATGCCCATGAACCACTGATAACCAGATACAAAATAATGTCAAATATGAAAATTGATGAGAAGAGGGTTCCACAGGATGCAAGGATAAATTTTGAGAGATACAATCCAGAGATAAAACTGGACTTGAGGGTGTCAACCGTTCCCAGTGTTTACGGGGAAGACCTTGTTATGAGACTTCTGTTGAAGACAGGAGCCATACTGGACCTTGAAAAACTGGGATTTTCCGAGGAGCATCTAAAGACGTACAGGGAAATTATAAGAAAACCCTACGGAATAATTCTCCATGTTGGTCCTACAGGTTCCGGGAAAACAACAACACTGTACTCTGCACTTAAGGAGATAGATACACCTGAAAAGAAAATTATCACCGTTGAGGACCCTGTTGAATACACACTGGGTGGTTCTATAGTTCAGACAAGTATAAATCCTATGGCAGGATACACATTTGCAAAGGCTATAAAGGCATTTTTAAGGCATGACCCTGATGTTATGCTTGTTGGGGAAATCAGGGACCTTGAAACGGCGAGGATAGCCGTTGAGGCATCACTTACAGGTCATCTGGTATTTTCCACCCTCCACACAAACGATGCTATTTCCACAATAACAAGACTTGAAGAAATGGGAATAGAGAGCTATTTACTTGCAGATTCCCTTCTCCTTGTATGTGCCCAGAGACTTGTCAAAAAGATATGCTCAAACTGTAAGACAGAGTATAGACCTTCAAAAAAGGAAGAGGTGGTGATACAGAACGCCGGATTTGAGATAGATGAAAACACAAGGGTTTATAAAGGGATGGGGTGTAAGGTCTGTAATTTTACAGGTTATAAAGGCAGGACAGGTATTCACGAACTGCTTGTTGTAGATGAGGAAATAAAGCAGATGTTGATAGAGAGAAGGTCAACAGAAGAGATAAAACATGCTGCCCTGAAAAAGGGAATGAAAACCCTCAGACAGGATGCGGTTATGAAAGCCCTCAGGGGGATAACAACAATAGACGAAGTGATTCGGGTAACACTGGAGTAATCTGGTAATAGATATGAAAATATGCGGTCTTGATTTTCCAGAAGAAAATTTAAAAAAACATTTCGTAAAGAGAAAAAGAGAAGGGTTTGTAAAAAAAGAGGAAGAGTACCTTTCCTTGATTAAAGAAACTTTAAAAAGGGCGGACAGGTTCTATGTGATTCGCCAGCTACAGGATTGTGTTGATAAACTTGTTTTCTTTAATAGCCTGTCAAACTGGCTTGTAATAGTTCTTATGGAGGAAAAGAGGATTCTTACTTGTTTTAAATTATGGAAAGCGAAAACTATAGAAGGGTATTTTCGTATACTTGATTTTGACCCATATTTAAGGGATGATTGTGTGAAGGACAGTTATACAGAGGTGAAAAGGGATGAAAACTCTAAGTACGGGCAGTTTATTAAAGCAGTACAGAATAGATGTTGAATGCATAGATATAGATGATACTTTTGAACTTGAGGATATGTTTCATACCAGAAAAGAGATTGTAAAAAGACTTGATAGCTTAAGTCTGGATGAGGTAAAAGAATTTTTAAAAATAGAAAAAGAACTTGGCAAATATATACCTGAGATAAAAAAAAGATATGGAAAGTTTTACGATAAAAAGGTTGAACCTGTAAACAGGGAACTTAAAAGAAAATTAAGTTCCCTTAAAGAGTATCTGAATTACACATTAAACCTGAAGTGAATCACATCTCCGTCCTGCACCACGTAGTCCTTCCCTTCTACCCTTACAAGGCCCTGTTCCTTGGCTTTTTGCAGAGAGCCTGCCTTTATAAGCTCGTCGTAGCCTATTACCTCTGCTGCGATAAATCCCCTTTCAAAGTCTG
>JAADEU010000007.1 GCA_013153235.1 Aquificota bacterium
CGCCTCAAGCAGTTTTTCCGTAAACATCACGGACGAGTTCAAACAGGAAGTATCAAGCCTCCTGTCTCCAGACGAATTTTTCTTTGAGTAGGTATACGACAAAACCATATGGACAGTTGGGATTAACTTCTAAGCTTCCCCCATACCACTTTCCCCCCTTACCCCTTTCCGGAACTCTTTTTCTAATAAATTTCATTTGATTTTCATAAAAACTGTATAAAATTATCTTTGGCACAAAAAATTCCCGCAGGAAAACAATGGAAAAACTGAAAGTAGCCTTTACAGCTTTAGGATGCAGGATGAACCACTTTGAAACCTCCGCCATGGAGGAGGAGTTTGAAAACAGGGGATATATTCTGACTGATTTTTCAGATAAGGCGGATGTTTATGTTGTGAACACCTGTAGTGTAACAAATGATGCAGACAGAAGCTCAAGGAAAACCCTCAGACAGGCAAAAAGGAGAAATTCAGATGCTGTTGTTGTTGCCACAGGCTGTTATGCACAAGTCTCCCCTGAAGAAATAGCAAAAATGGAAGAGGTTGACCTTGTAATCGGAAATTCCCATAAAACAGCTGTTCTGGAAATAGTTGAGCAGTACATAAATGAAAACAGGGAAAATAAGGTTTTTATAGACAACATATTCAGAAAAAATGAGTTTGAGACATTTTTCATCAGCACATTTTACGAAGGTGCAAGACCTATCCTGAAAGTGCAGGAAGGGTGCAACAGCTTCTGTTCTTTTTGCATAATCCCCTTTGCACGGGGTAAGGTAAGAAGCGGAAGTATTGACCAGATAGAATCCCAGGTGAAAACACTGGTAGAAAGGGGATTTAAAGAAATTGTCCTTACAGGAACCCAGCTGTCCCAGTTCGGATACGACAGGAAGGATGAAAATCTGTACCTGCTTTTAAAAAGGCTTGTAAAAATAGATGGTCTGTACAGGCTCAGGCTGTCTTCCATGGGGATTAATGAGCTGGATGATGAGCTGATAGCACTGATTACCTCGGAGGAAAAGATTGCCCCCCACTTCCATCTGTCCCTGCAGTCTGGAGATGACAGGGTTTTAAGGGATATGAAAAGAAACTACACCACAGCCCAATATGAAAAGGTGGTCAGTGAAATCATAAAAAGAAGACCTGAAACGGCAATAGGAACAGACATTATCACAGGGTTCCCAACAGAGGATGAAAAGGCCTTTGAGAACAGCTACAGGTTCGTAAGCTCACTTCCCCTTGCCTATATGCATGTTTTCACTTACTCCGCCAGAAAAGGAACATCTGCGGAGAAGTTCAAAGACCCTGTCCATCCACAGGAGAAAAAAAGAAGAACAAGGCAGATGATAGCCCTCTCAGAGGAAAAAAGTATTGCTTTCAGAAAACAGTTTTTAAACAAAAAGCTGGAGGTTCTTGTTATTTCTGAAAAAAACGGCAAAAAGGTGGGTCTTACAGGAAATTACATCCACATCAGGTTTGAATCAGAAAAACCTGTAAACTCCATAACAGAGGTTCTGCTTACAGAAGTGGGAAGGGAAAGGGAGAATAATACAGGAAAGGAGATTTGATATGGTAAGGATACTGCTTTCATTTTTTATTCTGGTTAATGCCGTTCTTGCCTTTGATTCGTCTGTTGTTGGAAAAAAGCTGAAGGATTTTACCTCAATAGATGAAAATGGCAATGTGGTAAAGGCCTCCCGGGTTATAGACCATAAGCCTGCTGTCATTATATTTTTTGCCATCGGTGATAAGCCAGGGACTTTTGATTTTATGCCTGCAATGAACAGCCTTTACGAAAAATACAGGGATAGGGTTGTTTTTATGGCGGTGCTTCTGAGCCGGTCAAACCCCAAAGAGGTAAAGGAACTTAAACAGATGCTTCCCCTGAAAATTCCTGTTTATCTGGGGTACAGGGATGCAATAAGGGGCTACAACATAAGGAAGATTGATGTTCCACTGATACTGATTGTGGACGACAATCAGACAATAAGGCATATAATCGCAAGACCCGAGTCAACGATGGAAGAGGTGTACCCACCTGACAGCTCCATAACACAAAAAGACACACAGGAAGGTCGGATAAAACAGAGTATAGAGCTGATAGACAGGTACATAAAACAGCTTTTAAAGGAGCAGTAAGATGGAACAGGTAAAACAGTTGATGATAGTGATGGACGGAGTTGATATTGCCTGTCTGGATGAGGAAGCCCTGACAGAACTTTTGCTGGAAAAATTTGGGGAAGAAGGATACCAGCCAACAGACAGACCTGTTGTTGTAAGGGAAGGCAAGATAAGCTCAATAAGAGCTGTAGAAAGTGATTCACAGGAAGAGGTTGAGATATACGCATTTGCTAAGGTTCTGAGGAAGGATGACGGCGTCAGAACTGTAATAACAGGGAGAGTGGTATAAATTTAAATATTAGAATATAATCAATGGAGGGTTTTGTTATGGAAAAGGTAAGACTGCTGAAAAAACTGATTTCGGCGATAATGGAGGGAGATTACGACGAGGTTTACAGACTGGTTGAGCAGGTAAAGGTTAATATAAACCAGTCTTACGAGTACGAGGGAAGCCCCCTTCATGTTGCTGTTAAAGAAGGGGACACCGAGATGGTTGAATACCTGATTGAACACGGTGCTGATGTGAACATAAAAGGAGCTTTTGGTGAAACACCCCTGCACATTGCGGCGGACAGGGGATTTCTGGACATTGTTAGGCTCCTCCTTGAGAAAGGAGCAGACCCAAATGCCCAGAGTAATGAGGGTAATACACCACTTCACCTTGCCGTTATTGCAAGCTCTGCAGATGTTGCGTATGAGATTTTGAAGGCAGGTGGAGACCCTAATAAGGAAAACAGTTTTGGAAAAACACCCCTTGACCTTGCAAGGGAGTTAAACGACGAGAAGATGGTAAAAATTCTTTCATAAGGAGGATGTATGAAGAGGCTGTTCGTTTTACTGGCGGTTGTACTGTTTACAGGTAAGGTTTTTGCCTACACAGATGTGTCTGCCGAAGAGTTTAAGAAATTAATGAAGGAAAAGAACGTGATTATTCTTGATGTCAGAACCCCTGAGGAGTACGAAAAAGACGGTCATATCAAAGGGGCAAACCTTATTCCTGTCCAGCTTTTCAGGTACATCTATCTGGCAGGTTTCAGGGATAAGAAAGTTCTGGTGTACTGCAGAAGTGGAAACAGAAGCGTTACCGCAAGCCAGATGCTTGAACAGATGGGAATAAAAAATGTATACAACCTGAAAGGCGGTATACTGGAGTGGAAGTCTAAGAACCTTCCTGTTGAATACGGCTGGAAGTAATTTTTTCAAATATCTTATCCTGCAGGGCAAACATCCTTTTTGCCTCTGCAGGGCATACCTCATGGTCATAACCAAGTAGATGTAGTATCCCGTGGGTCAGAAGCCTGACAATCTCATCCCTGTAGGGGATACCTATCTCCTCAGCCTGTTTTTTTGCGTAGGGAAGTGATATAACCACATCACCTAAAACCCTGTACCTGTAGACTGGGGGTTTTTCGTCTATAGGAAATGACAGAACGTCTGTTGGTCTGTCCTTGCCCCTCCATTCCCTGTTTATCCTGCGGATGGTATCGTTGTCCGTCAGGGTTATACTCAGCTCACATCCGTCCAGACCCAGCTCTTTCAGTATCCTTTCTGCCGTTTCTTTGACGAACTTTTTTGTGATTTGTCTGTCGTACAGCTCTTTACTTATCAGGATTCTGTTCATTTTCCTTTTCCCTTTCGTATCTATCGTAGGCTGTAATGATTCTCTGGACCACAGGGTGTCTCACAACATCTTTCTCAGAAAATCTGCAAATGCCAATGCCCTTTACATCCTCCAGAACCTTCAGTGCTTCTATCAGTCCTGACTGGGAGACCTTTGGAAGGTCTATCTGTGTTATGTCCCCTGTTATCACCGCCTTTGAACCAAATCCTATCCTTGTGAGGAACATCTTCATCTGCTCTTTTGTCGTATTCTGGGCCTCATCCAGTATGATAAAGGCATCGTTCAGTGTCCTACCCCTCATAAATGCAAGAGGGGCTATCTCTATGATGTTTTTTTCCAGCATGTCCTTGATTTTATCCGGGTCAACCATCTCGTAAAGTGCATCGTACAGGGGTCTGAGGTAAGGGTCAACCTTTTCTGTAAGGGTTCCAGGGAGGAATCCCAGTTTTTCTCCTGCCTCAACGGCCGGTCTTGTGAGGATTATTCTGCTGACCTTCTGCTGTTTCAGGTAGGATACCGCCATTGCCATAGCAAGGTAGGTTTTCCCTGTACCTGCAGGACCTACACCGAAGGTTATGTCATTTTTCCTGATGGTGTCTATATAGACCTTCTGGGAGGGGGTTTTTGCCATAATAGGCTTTTTTCTGTGGGTAAACAGTATCGTTTCGTAGTTCCCCACAACCTTTTCTTCCTGCTTCTCCTCGTTCCTGTAGCCTACAGCAAGGTTCCTAACATCCTGAGGGGAAAGGTGGTGTCCCCCTTCAAAGTAAGACGCAAGCTTCTGCATAAAGTCCTCAAATCTGTCCAGGTCCTCTTCAGAGCCTTCCGCTATCAGACTGGTTCCCCTGGCAAAAATGTCTATACCAAAAATGTCCTCAAAATACCTGATATTTTCGTCCCTGTTCCCCACTATGCTCCAGAAAGCATCCTGGGGTATCTGTACTTCCAGTTTTAAAATGGCAGCTCCTCCTTAAAAAGTTTTCTTCTGGAAGATAATTTATTCATTTTTCTAAATTTTCAAATTTTTAAAGTGAAAACCATCCTTCAGGTGGCTGGATGTAAATTTTCCTGCCCTGTACATCCACGTCCCTTACAAACTCGCTGATAAACGGCAGATGTCTCACCTTATCGTCTGTACATTTAATCAGGAGATAAACAGTTGAAAGCCTGTCATCTACCTTTATTACCTTTCCTATCACCTTGTCGTTGAACACGACATCGGCATCAAGAATCTGGTACTCGTAAAATGTGTCCTTACTCAGCTGTGGAAGTTTTGACACCTCAACGTAGAAATACCTGTGTTTGATTTTTTTTGCCTTATCAAGGTCGTCGTACCCTTTAAATCTTATCAGACCTTTCTTTTTTGAGTAGGCCTCAACCTCAAGGGGAACGAACTTTCCTTCTTTGTCTTTTATGTAAATGGTTTCAGGTAGCTTAAAGTTAGGTGGAAAAACCTCTATCTTGAGGTCACCCCTTACGCCGTGTGTACCGTGGAGCTTGCCTGCAATGACCATCTCCTCTTTAACAGTCATTGCCCACCCCTTCTGACTGCTATGTTAATTTCCTGTATACCTGCTTTTTTGGTAATGTCCATCAGTTTTACAACCTTACCGTACTGGACCCTCCTGTCTGCAACAACAACAACCGCCTTTGCGTTCATCTCCTTCAGGTATGCGATGATATCCTCCTCATTTACCTTCTTTCTTCCTATGTAGTAATTCCCATTTTTGTCAATAAATATCTTTACAGGCTCAACGGCGGTTTTTTCAGCTTCTGCCTTTGGAAGCTCAACATTTATCGAGGATATAGGCGCAAGTGTACTGACTATTCCAAGGAATAATATAATGATAAATGCGATATCAACAAGGGCTGTCATATCAACAACAAAGCCCCTATCTTCGGTTTTCAGGTACTTCCTGAAGTTCATCACTGTTTACCTTCTTCTTTTTTTTCAGTCAGCTGGTAGACCAGCTCTGTTGCCAGGTTTTCCAGCTGGGAAACGATGAAGGACAGCTTTGACCTGAAATACCAGTATGCAGCCAGGGATGGGATGGCTATGGAAAGACCAAACGCCGTTGTTATAAGTGCCTGCGAAATACCTGAAGACAGAACTTCCGGATTGCTCAGCCCTTCAACAGACAGGGCTTCAAAGACCTGAATCATACCTGTTACAGTTCCCAGGAAACCAAGGAGTGGTGCTATTGCTGCTATGGCTCCTATGGCGTTGACGTATCCTTCAAGCTTTGGTATCTCGGTTCTTGCAACCTCTTCGGCAACTGTTTTAAGCTGCTGCTCGGATTTTCTTCCCTTTACGTATGCTTCCAGAATTCCGGCTATCAGTGATGTGGCAATTGAGTTTGTGTTTTTTGCTATTGTTATCGCCTCTGCAAATCTCCCTTCCTGGATGTAAAAGGAAATCTCCTCTATTTTCTTCACAGGGAATGTCTTCCTGAAGGAAAGGGAGTACAGTCTTTCAATTATGAATGCAAATGCCAGCACACCCAGAAACAGCAGGGGGTACATAAGTGGTCCCCCTTTCTGGAAAATCTGGATTATATATTCCATTGGAGTTCCTCCTTTTTACCTGCACTCAGGCAGTCCTTTCTTTATTTTCTCAAGTGTTTTTTCCAGCCTTTCATCAAGTTTTTCACCGGAAAGGGGCTTAATCATACAGGCAGCTTCCTTCTTCTGGCCGGTTTCTTTCATTATTTCGGCTGCCTTAAGCCTTGCCTTTATAACAAATTCCTTTGCCTCAGGGTAGAGGTAAATAACATTTACGTAGTTATTCAGTGCATTTTCCAGTTTTCCTTCCCTCTGGTATATAACACCCAGCAGGAAGTAGCTTTCTGCCACGTGGAAGTAATCCTTACCGCCAACAGCCTCTTCAAGGTACTTCAGTGCAAGCTCCGGATGTCCCAGCTGCAGTTGAATCTTGCCCAGGTAGTAGGCGATATCATTTCTGTATTTTGGAAATCTGGTGTATATATCCTCAAAGTAGTTCTTTGCCTCTGTAAGGTCTCCCTTTTCGTAGTACAGGACTGCCAGTTTAAACCTGTTTTCGTCTGTGTCAGGCATCTGTTTCAGAACGGCAATGGCATTATTAATCTGGCCAAGCTCCTGATAAATCTTTACAAGGAGTGTTTTTGCCGTTATGGAGAACTCCCCTTTGGGGTATTTTTTCAGATACTCCTCCAGTATTTTTACCGCCGTTTCAGGCTCACCCTTTGTGTAGTAAAGGTAACCCAGTTTGTAATAAGCATAGTCGGACTCTTTAATATCGTTGTTTATAAGCTCCCTGTATATCTGCTCTGCTCTGTCGTACTCTTTCTTTTCCAGATAGTAGTCTGCAAGCTGTATCTTCAGGAGGTTTACAAAGGGGTAGTTTGGATACTTTTTGATAAAGCTCTCTATCTGCTGGGCCACATCCCCTGTTGAGCCTTTCATCTCAAGGAGTGTAAGCTGGTATGCGGCATCAATGGCTTCAGGGGTGTTGGAGTATTTCTGTATAAACTTCCTGTAGATTTCCCTTGCCCTGTCTATCTGTCCCAGGTTGTAGTACGAGTCTGCCATCCTGAGTATTGCCTGTCTTCCCAGCCCTGTGTCAGGGTATTTGAGGGCGTACTCCCTGAACGCCTTTGCTGCCCTTTCGTAGTCTTCCTCTGAGAAGAATGAGTAGGCGTACAGATAACCTGCCTCTTTTGCTATCTCATCGTCTCCCTCTGCAAGTTCTTTCAGTATCTGTCTCGCCCTGTCCAGTTTTTCCTTTTTCAGGTATATGTATGCCATGAGGAATCTGCTTTTTCTGTCTTTTCTGTCTTTAACAATCTGGTAAGCCTCTTTCAGCATATTGGCGTTAAAGGCTGATACAGCCTTCATATACGGGTCGTTGAATGCAAGGTAAGCCTTTCTGTACTCTTTTTTCACAAAGAAGTACCAGCCTAACAGGTCTGCCGCATATTCAGGGTCGTACTGTTTTATCTGTTTTACCGTTTCAAGATAATCCCTGAACTGTCTCAGCTGGAAATAAATGTCAGCCAGGTATTTCAGGGCTTTTTCTTTTATCTGTGGGTCTTCGGCAAGCTGGGCTGCTTTCTCAAAGTATTTTTTTGCCTCTACAGGTCTTCCAAGCTTTAAAAGTGCATACCCTGCGTACAGGTTAAACAGGGGTGTGCTTATCTCTTTAAACATAAGGTAGGCGTACTGGTAGTTCCCTGTGTTGTAGGCTGTTATAGCAAGTTTTTTCCTCAGGTAGTCAATATATCTGTTTCCTGTTTTGGCAGATTTCTGGAGTATCACAAATGCGGTTTTGAAATCCCCTCTGTCTGCCAGCTCCTCGGCTATTTTTATGTACAGGTTCTGTGCAAGGGATGGGTCTCTGGCCTCAAGAATTCCTGCCCTTTCTATGGCATCCTGTGTATTACCTGTTTTTATGTCAATAATCCCAAGGCCGTATATGGCGTAGTCGGATATTTTCTCAACGGAGCCGTAGCCTTCCAGGAATTTTCTGAAGTAGGCTGAAGCCCTGGTGTAATTTCCCAGGTTAAGATAGGCAAATCCTTTGAGCAGAAGCAGATGCCTGTAGTATTCAGGTTTATCAAGTTTGTTCAGGGCCTCAAGGGCTTTTTCGTACTGTTTCTGGGCAAACAGCAGATAGCCCTTCATATACCTGCAGTAATCAATAAAGTTTATGTCCAAATTTTCGCACTTTATATCCTTTACAAGACTGTAGGCTTCGTGTGGCTTCATCATCTGGGCCAGAACAACGCTGTGCCAGAAAAGGGTGTTGTCATTTGACATATCGATTCTTCTCAGGGCTTTTTCTGCCTCTTCAGTCTGGTAGACCTGAAGGTGCATTATTGCTGATGCAAGGCAGGAGTAATCCTTTGAGGGGGTCATACTGTCCTTACCACATCCCTGTGAAAATGCCTCCTGTGCCTTTTCAGGCTCCCCCAGATTCAGATACACAAGCCCCAGAAGGTAGTATGCATCTGTTATGAAAGGGACATCAGGGTATTTTTTTACCAGCTTTTCCAGTTTTTCCTTTGCAAACAGATATCTGCCGTTTAAAAAATCGTCAATACTGTCAGCCATCAGGGCGTTTTCTTCAGGTATACCTAAGAATGTGGACGGTTTTTTCAGCTGTATCACAGGTGGTTTTACGTTGTACGGAGGAATCGGCCTGAACTCTTCAACAAACAGTTTTATCTCCAGTTTCTCCCCGAGCTGTAGTCTGTCTGGAGGATGTAGAACCGGTTTTTTCTCAATCTTTTCTGTGATTATCTCGATGGGAAATGTAACCTCAGGAACCTTAACTTCCTCTGAAAAGGAAGCTGAGAATATTACCATTAAAAACAGTATTACCGCCTTTCTCATCACTTAACCTCTAAAAGTTTCATGGCACTGTCTATATCTGCCTTTATCTGTTTTTTCAGCTGGTCTATATCGCTGAATTTTTTTTCCTCCCTTAAAAACTTTTTGAAGTATATCCTGACAGGGGCGTTTACAGGTATCTGGACCTTTTTTCCTATTATGTGGGCCTCAATAAACTCCTTTTTGCCGTCAACTGTAGGTCTGTTTCCGTAGTTTATTACGGCAGGTAGCAGTTCATCCCTGTACTGGACAAATCCGGAATAAACCCCCTTTCTCAGGCAGAGGTCCTCAGGGGGAATGATATTTATGGTTGGAAATCCTATTTTTGAGCCCAGTCTGTCCCCTTTTGCCGTTTTGCCCTTTATACAGTAGTCCCTCCCCAGATATTTTGATACCTGTTCCACCTTTCCTTCCTTCAGTAGCTGGCGGATTTTTGTACTGCTTACCCTTTCCTCTCCCAGTTTTATCGGGGGAATCACCTCAACCTCAAGTCCTGCTTTTTCCCCGAGCTGTTTTGCAGTTTGTATATCCCCTTTGCCGCCGTAGCCAAATCTCCAGTCATGCCCCACTATAAGTTTTTTGCATCTGAGTCTGTCGGTGAGAAAGTCTATAAACTCTTCAGGACTTTTACGGGAGAACTCTCTGTCAAATTTTATTATATAAAGGTAATCAATCTTCTGTCCCTCTAACAGGTCTATCTTTGTTTCCAGACCGGTGATTCTGCAGGGGGCTTTTTCAGGGTTAAGGAGTTTTTTGGGATGGGGCTCAAATGTTATCACCAAAGATGCTCTTCCTGTTTCTTCAGCCTCACGGCGGACCTTTTCAAGGATGTGACTGTGTCCCCTGTGGAATCCGTCAAAGTTTCCTATTGTGCATACCGTTTCTTTTTCCAGTGGCAGGTCTGCTTCTGTCAGGACTTTCATTATTCTCCGTTTAAGAATTTATTTACAGCCTCCTGTATGACGCTGTAGGAAAATCCCCTGTTTTTTAAAAATTTTACTACATCCCTGTAATTTTTTTCTTTCCTGTATTTGTTTTCAAGGAGATAGAGGGCGGATTCCAGCTCCTCTTCGTAGGAGAAATCCACTTCGGTGATACCTTTTCTGTAAAGTTTTGCCTTCAGACTGGCCGGACTTTTTCCCTTCTGGATGGACAGTTCCTTGTATCTTTCAAGGAGTTTCCTGTCATCAATCAGTTTTTCATTCTTCAGGTATACGATGGTCTGCTCTATATCTTCCTCCGGAAAGCCC
>JAADEU010000014.1 GCA_013153235.1 Aquificota bacterium
AAGCAGAAAGTCGTATCCTCCAAATATCTTACTTAACTTCATTCAGTATTCCCTTATCAAACAGTTTTTCTATAATAGCCTTTGTAATAGGGACGGCTGTCTTACTTCCCCCGATACCGTGTTCCACAAAGACAGATATTATATATCTGGGCTTTCTGTATGGTACAAAATCAACGAACCATGCGTGGTTTTGCAGGTACCATTTCTCAATCTTTTCCTTCCTCTTTTTGTGTCTGAAAACCTGGGCTGTACCTGTTTTTCCTGCGTTTTTTACCGGGGAAAGACTCAGGAGTTTTGCGGTGCCCCTTTCACCGTAAACAACATCGTACAGACCTTTTTTGATTATCCTGTAGAAAAACTTTTTTATGTGTAGCTTTCTGACCTGCTGGACTTCTGTTTCCACAAACCTGCGGCTGTTCATATCAAAATACGCTTTGAGTAGTCTGGGTTTGAGTACCCTGCCTCCGTTCAGAACAGGCAGTAGTATCTTTACACTGTCAAAGGGTGTGATTGCCAGAAATCCCTGTCCTATACTGTAGTTCACCGTATCCCCAAGATACCACGGTTCCCCTATGTAGTGGGCTTTCCACTCAGGGTCAGGGATTCTGGCTGTTTTCTTTTCTATTCGTGGGTTCAGCTTCTCTCCAAGACCAAAAAGCCTGGCGTAATAACTGATTTTCTCCGCACCAAGGTCTATTCCAACCTGATAAAAGTAAGTATCGCAGGACATCTCCAGGGCCTGCATAACGTTGATTTTTCCACAGCCCCTGGGGTCCCAGTTCCTGTAAACCCACTTTCCTATTGAGTATTCAGGACCTGAGTATATCCTCTGGTAAGGTGCAACAACACCTTCCTGAAGTGCAGCAAGTGCAACGGTAATCTTAAATATAGAGCCAGGGGGATATATACCGTAAAGTGCCTTGTTAAAAAGGGGTTTATATTTGTTTTTTATGAGTTTTTTCCACTCTTTTTTTGTCAGACCGTCGGAAAACTTCTGTATATCGTAAACAGGATAACTGAGGAGGGCAATAATATCGTATGTATAGGGGTCTGTTACGATAACAGCCCCTGATTTCTGTCCGGACTCACTGAAAGCCTCGTAAACGATTCTCTGTACCCGGGCATCAACAGTCAAGTATATATCATTTCCCCTCTTTGGCTGTTTTTCCCATAGTGTTTTAACTATTCTACCCTTTGCATTAACCATAACCGCCTTTACACCGTGCTCTCCCCTGAGGTATCTGTCATATATCTTTTCCACGCCGCTTTTTCCTATCAGTGTATCCGGTGTCAGGTCTGGATTTTCCTGGAGCTCCTTTTTTGATGGGTATCCAACATAACCCAGAAGATGGGGCATATACCTGGCATATTCTGTATAGACCCTTCTTGGCTGAACCTCAAGGAATATTCCTTTAAACCGGTGCCAGTTGTTTATGAATGTTCTTACCTGTTCCTCAGAGAGTCTTTTTTCCAGAATGAGTTTGTTGGAATAACCCTTTTTCAGTTTTTCCAGGGTTTCCGGCTCCAGTTTTATTCCCAGTAGGTTTTCCAGTTCCTGTTTTAACCGGGGAATATCTTTTTTGACAAGATATGGGTACGTGTAAAGCTGGAATGTAGGTTCGTCATAGGCCAGAAGAATACCATTCCTGTCGTATATTTTGCCCCTGGGGGGGTTGGAGACCATTATTCTGATGTGGTTTTTTTCAGAGATTTTTCTGTAATAATCACCTTTGATAATCTGCAGGTATACCAGTCTGCCTGACAGAATCAGAAAACCCAGGACAAAAAGCCCCACAAGTATTTTTATTCTATCTGAGTTCATCTGCCACACTTACCGCATAGAATATAATAAAGTTCATCAACAGATATACCATCTGCTGGTAACCAACCTCAAAGATTCCTGTTTTAAAAAAGATAATACTGCTTTTTATTCCTATATCTATTAGTGTAACCGCCACTATCAAAAGACCCCTTACAAAAACAGATGAGTAATAAAATTTTTCCCTGAACATTAAAGTTACAACAACAATTGCGGATTTTGTAAATGTGTTAAACAGCAGACCTGTTGGGGATAGAAGGTCCTGCATTATACCTGTAAACACTGCAAGTTTGAAAGCCTGTGCAGGGGGATTTTTCAGGGTGTATAAAATAATAAAAATGGTAAGTAGGTCAGGAATGGTGTATTCAATGGACAGAATTCTGGTCAGAACGGACATCTGAAAAAGCAGTAAGACAAATGCCAGAAAGTAGATTCTCATTTCTGCTTCCTTGATATAACCACCACATATTCTATCTCAAGGGGATTAAGGGGCAGGGATACAGTTACCTTCTTGTAAAAATTACCCTCTATGTAGGACACAGATTTTACTGTTCCTATTGGAATACCTGGTGGAAATACGCCATTGAGACCTGCTGTTTCCACGATATCCCCTATTCTTACATCCTGGTCAGGTTTCACGTAGAGCAGAATTCCCTCTTTTAGATTTTTTCCCTGGAAGAAAACAGCCTCCCCTGTTTTTCTACATCTGGCTGATATCTTAAAGTTTTTGTCAGATGTAAGTATTACAGATGAGGAGAGATTCCCTACCTGGTACACCTGACCGAGGAGATAACCGTTGGCAACCACAAGGTCCCCTGTTTTTAAGCCGTCTTTTGAGCCGAGATTTATGATGACATAATTATTCCAGTTATCCGGTGAGTAGCCTATGATTTTTCCTGTACGGAACTCAAAATCAGGGATTCTGCTGACAAAATTCGTTATCTGTCTGAGATATGCATTTTCTTTTTCCAGATTTTTCATGTATATCAGCTGGGCCTTTAAGAGCTCTATTTTCTGCTGGAGTTTATTGTTTTCTTCAACAAGTTCCTTTTTGGAGGAGATGATGCCTGCCACCGTTTCCAGAGAGTCTGTTACAAATCTGACTGCCGTTAGAAAGGGCTGGGCAGCATCTAGAGCCATGCTCTTTACAAGTTCTGTTCTGACCAGAAATGTGCCCCCTCCTGCTATCAGGACAACAACAAACAATCCGGAGAGGAGCTTCTTTTTCATTTTACTGGAAAGATATTTTCTTTATAAGGTCTATATCATCAAGGGCCTGTCCAATTCCTCTGGCAACTGCCGTAAGGGGGTCATCACAGTAATAAACAGGCAGGTTTGTTTCCTCCCTCAGTCTTATGTCCAGTCCGTGGAGTAGTGAACCACCACCGGCAAGAACGATACCCCTTTCCACAATGTCTGCAGATAGTTCAGGTGGGGTTTTCTCAAGGGCCAGTCTGACTGCATTCACAATGTTCTGTATAACCCCTTCAATGGCAAGTCTGATTTCTTCCCCTCTGATTTCAACACTGCCTGGAAGACCCCTCAGGTCCCTTCCTGGAACGACCATCGTCTTGTTATCCCTTTCAGACGGATATGCAGAACCCAGTTCTATCTTTATCCTTTCAGCCGATTGTTCCCCGATAAGGAGGTTGTGTTTTCTTTTCATGTACTGGATAATCGCCTCGTTCATCTCATCACCGGCTATTTTTATGGACTCGGAAAGGACAAGTCCAGAAAGGGATATAACCGCTATTTCAGAGGTTCCTCCACCGATATCGATTATCATATTTCCACCGGGGGACTGGATAGGAAGACCTGCACCGAGGGCTGCTGCCATCGGTTCTGCAATCAAAAATACCTCCCTTGCACCTGACTGTCTGGCAGCGTCTATAACGGCCCTTTTCTCAACGGTTGTTATACCTGAAGGAACACCAATAATAACCCTGGGCCTTGGTCTGAGTACTTTGGCAAGGGATGTATTTGAGTGGACTTTCTTTATGAAGTATTTGAGCATCTCCTGTGTAACATCAAAATCTGCGATAACACCGTCCTTTAATGGTCTTACAACCTCTATCTCTTTAGGGGTTTTCCCTATCATCTGTTTTGATTCTTCACCGACGGCGATGACTTTGTTGGTTCTAGAATCTACGGATACGATGGAAGGTTCTGAGAGAACGATTCCCTTTCCTTTAACAAAAACAAGAGTGTTTGCGGTACCAAGGTCTATTCCTATATCATTGGAGAACATTCCTATTATTCTGTCTAAAAACATAATCCCTCCATTGATTTTTAAAAGATAAAAAAGCAAATATATTATAAACTATTATTAAACACAAATTTCTCAAGCGGAGGTTACAATGTTCAAGGGTTCTGTGGTGGCATTAATAACACCATTTAAAAATGGTTCAATAGATAGAAAATCACTGAAGGCTCTTATAGATTTCCATGTGGAAAATGGAACAGACGCTATCGTTGTGGCAGGGACCACAGGTGAGTCTGCAACACTGACCTTCCCTGAGCATGAAGAGCTTATAAACCTTGCTGTTGAGTATGCAGATAAAAGAATTCCAATAATCGCAGGGACAGGAGCCAATGCAACACATGAAGCCATAGCCCTGACAAAGTCTGCAGAAAAAGCAGGGGCAGATGGTTCACTGCAGGTTGTGCCTTACTACAATAAACCTACCCAGGAAGGAATATACCAGCACTTTAAGGCTATATGCGAGGAAACAAATATCCCCCTTATCCTGTACAACATACCTTCAAGGACAGGAACAGATATGCTTCCTGAAACCTTTGCAAGGCTGTACTCTGACTTTCCAAATGTTATCGGTATAAAAGAAGCAACAGGAAATGTTGCCAGGGTTTCGGAAACGATAAGCCTGACAAATCCTGATGTTGTGATACTCTCCGGTGATGATGCCCTTACACTACCTATGATGGCAGTAGGTGCAAAAGGTGTTATATCGGTGGCAAATAACCTGGTTCCCAGGGACATAGCCGAGATGTGCAGGCTTGCCCTTGATGGGAAATTTGAGGAAGCAAGGAAAATTCATGATAAATACTGGAAGCTGTTTAAGACCCTGTTTATAGAGACAAATCCAATACCTGTCAAGACGGCAGCCTATCTGATGGGTCTTATTGATGATATAGAGATGAGACTGCCCCTATATTACATGAAAAAAGAAAATGAGGAACTGCTAAAAAAGGTCCTCAGGGATTACGGTCTCATAAAATAATTTTTGCAAAACTGCAAAAAGGGAATTCCTCCAGACCGCCTTATTTAAAAGGCTTTTATTGGCATTTTTTTTGCCTAATCAATCCCTCTGATATTAAACAGGGAGGTATTTTTTTGAAAGTAGGAATTGTTGGAACAGGGAATATGGGTTCAAAGTATATAAACAAATTTGATATCCTCGGGTATGACACCGTTTTGATTGATATTGATGAAAACAGACTGTCAAAATTTCCTGAAAAATTTAAAAAATACACAGACCTGGATGAGGCCCTGAAAAGGGAAGATATAGACTACCTTTTTGTTGCAACAGCCCCCCAGTCACACATACCGATTGCAAAAAAGGCACTGGAAAGGGGGATTAATGTCATGGTTGAAAAACCCCCATCCATCGACCCTTCCCTGCTTGAGGAGGCTATAGAGTTTGCCCAGAAAAAGGGTGCCGTTCTCTCTGTTTCGGAGATAGAGCTGAGGTCAAACACAGTCAGGAACCTGAAACTTCCTGAGAAGGTAGGGGATGTTGAGGCCTACAGGTTGAACCTTGGAAGGGGATACATAAACCCTTTTTACGACCTTGCGTGGCATGACCTTTATATAATGAACTACCTGTTTGGTGACTTCAAAATCAAAAAGGTGGTGGATAAGGGTGATATTTTTGACGTTATTGGGGAGACGGAGAGTAATGAGTTTTTCCTTCAGGTTGCATGGAGCCACGATTTCCTCAGAAGGGAATGGGTGATAGATACCGATAGGGGAAAGCTCACCCTCAATTTTGCTGAAGATAAGATTATCTACGAAGACGGCAGTATCAGGGAAAAGGACGGGACAGATAAGCTTGAGCTAATGATAAGGCAGTTTGTTGAAAAACCTGATTTTGAAAGTTCTTACAGGGCACTGAATATTCTGAAAGAGTTCAATAAATTTTCTGTATAGAGGAGCGGTAGATGATACCTATAATCAAACCTGTTTTTGGACCTGAAGAGGAAAAAACTGTCCTTGAAATCATGAAAAGCGGACAGATTACAAGGGGGAAGTGGACCCTGAAATTTAAGGAGGCTTTCGGGGATTATATCGGGGCTTCTTTCTGCCACACTGTTTGCAGTGGAACGGCAGCCCTGTACATATCCCTTAAGGCTCTGGGTATAAACTCAAAGGAAGATGTGGTGATAGTCCCCTCAATGAGCTTTATGGCAACGATAGATGCGGTTCTACTGGCAGGGGGGACACCTGTGGTTGTTGATATAGGCGAGGATTACTGTATGGACCCTGCAAAACTGGAAGAGGCCGTTGAAAAGTACAATCCGAAGGTGGTAATCCCTGTTCATCTGTTTGGACAGCCGGCTGATATGGACAGGATAAATGAAATCTGCAGGGAGAAAGGGATTTATGTACTTGAGGATGCTGCCCAGGCCCACGGTGCAGAGTATAGGGGCAAAAAAGCAGGGAATTTAGGAGATATCTCGGCTTTCAGTTTTTATGCATCCAAGAATGTTGCAATGGGTGAAGGTGGCGCAATTCTCACCAGCAGCATTGAACTGGATGAGAAGATATCAAACTGGATAGAGTTTGGGGACCATCCTGCGCTTAACCTGAGGATTACCGAGTTTCAGGCGGGAATTGGATACTGGCAGCTGAAAAAGCTGGATGAGACCAATGAAAAAAGGAGAAAAATCGCCAGACTGTATAACGAAGAGTTTAAAGACCTGCCAGGGCTCATACTTCCTGAGGAGTTTGAGGGCAGAAAACATGTTTACCACATATATGCCCTGAGACATCCTGACAGGGATGAAATTGTTGAGAAACTCATACAGAAGGGTATAGGTGCCAGGGTTTACTACGAGTACACACTCCACCAGCTGAGGAATGCAGAACACCTTGACTGTTCTTTCGGTGAAAAGGTGGCAAAGGAGATTTTTGCGATACCTGTCCACGCCTCTTTGAAAAATGATGAAGTGTCCTATATCATAGAAACAGTCAGGGAAATAATAAACAATCTGTAGGTGATGAAAATGAAAAGGATTGAGGGACAGCTTAATGCAGAAGGGCTGAAGTTTGCCGTTGTTGTGGGTCGTTTTAACGACCTGATAACAGGTAAGCTACTGGAAGGGGCTGTTGACTGTATAATCAGACATGGCGGTTCTGAGGAGAATATCACCGTTATAAAGGTTCCTGGCTCATTTGAGATACCCCTCGTAGCAAAAAAGGCTGCAAAATCAGGAGAGTACGATGCTGTTATCTGTCTGGGAGCTGTAATCAGAGGTTCCACGCCCCACTTTGAGTATGTGGCGGCAGAAGTAACGAAGGGAATAGCCCTTGTTTCCCTTGAAACAGAGGTTCCGGTGGCATATGGTATATTGACCACCGATACGATAGAACAGGCTGTTGAAAGGGCAGGAACAAAAATGGGTAACAAGGGATTTGAGGCGGCAATGACAGCAATAGAAATGGTAAATGTGATAAAGGGAATGGAGTAAGATGGAAAAAACCGGAAAGTACAGAAAAAAAGCCAGGGAGATTCTATTCAGGACACTGTACACCTACGACCTTAAAGGTGGGGACCTGTTTGATATACTTGAGGAGCATATCAAAGACATCAGACCACAGCTCAGTGAAGAGGTCCTTGAATATGCCTACAGCATAGCCAAGGGTATATCGGATACCCTTGATGATATAGACAGGATAATACAGGAACACCTTAACCACTGGAGACTGGAAAGACTTGGTTATCCTGAAAGGGCTTTACTGAGACTGGGGACATACGAACTGGTATTTTCCGATGTTCCGGATAAAGGAAGGGTGTTTATTGATATCCTTGACCTTGCAAAATGCTACCTTGACAGTGAGGAAGGTCTTAAGTTCATAAACGGGGTTTTAAGCTCCATCTATAAAAAGTACCAGAACGTGCAGGTATGAGAATAGCTGTCATATCGGATATACACGGTAACATCCACGCCCTTGAAGCCGTTGAAAAGGACATGAAAGAAATGGGCGTGGACAGAATTTTCTGTCTGGGGGATATAATTAACTTCGGTGCCCATCCAAAGGAAACCCTTGACTGGGTGAAGGATAACTGCCATCTGGTTATCAAAGGGGAACACGACATATTTGTTGTGGACCCTGGGGAAGTGGTACTGTCAAATCCATTTGCCATAAAGTCTGCAGACTGGACCTACGACCAGCTTTCCCAGGAGGATTTTGATTATATAAACAGCCTTGAAAACTTCTACGAGGAACCGGAATTTATCCTTACCCACGATGAACCATCTATTCCCGGGACTTACCACTTCCTGACATCACTGAGGGATGCCAGGGAAACATTCACATGTTTTGATAACAGGTTCTGTTTTTACGGACATGCCCATCTCCAGATACTCTTTGTAAAAAACAGCTCAGGAGAGGTTTTTTCTGACGGCTCAGGTAAATACAGTTACAGCGATGACCAGCAGTTTCTGATATGTGCAGGTAGTGTAGGGCAACCCAGGGACAGGGACCCACGGGCCGGTTATGTTGTGGTTGATACAGAAGATAGAACTATAGAGTTTAGAAGGGTTTTTTATGATGTGGAAAAGGCAGCTGCCGACATACTGTCAGCAGGTCTGCCTGAGGTTTTTGCCCAGATTCTAAAAATGAAAAAGGATTAACCTTCCTTCTGCTCTTTTTCCTCTTCAAAAGGAGCAGAGATAGCTGTTTTGAGCACTTTAATCATTGTTCCTTCAGCTACTTTGAGGGTTACAGTTTTTTCATCAATTCCCTTAATCTCTCCGATTATTCCCCCAGATGTGATTACCTTATCCCCTTTCTTCAGAGAATTTATGAACTCCTGGTGTTTCTTTCTCTGCTGCTGCTGTGGTCTGTAAAGGAGGAAATAGAATATGGCAATAAGTATGACCATCCACAGCACTGCACCTATTATACTGCTCATTGGGTCTCCGCCTTGCATAAAGCACCTCCTGCTGATTTATTTGGTGATATATTCTACTATAAAAACCATCGTTTTATATCGGTATAATCCCCTTGACAGAAAGGCAAAGCGGGTATAAACTATTTAATCCAGAATAGGAAAGTGGCCAGGTAGCTCAGTTGGTAGAGCACGCGGCTGAAAACCGCGGTGTCGGCGGTTCGATTCCGCCCTTGGCCACCATTATTATTCTTTCTAACAAAAAATCCCCGAATATTTTTTGTAATCAGCAAATCCTTGTATGATAGCATGTTCCACAGATTTGTCTGAATTAAGTATTTCTAATCAAAGCTTCCATTTTTTCTATGAACTCTTCTGTTAATTTTATCCATTCCTCTACCTGTTCTTTTTCAAAACTGACAAAAGGCTTATAATCTCCTTCCTCCCTTGCTTCAAATAGCTCATCATAGAGTTTTCCGTAGACTTTATCTATTTTGCCTTTTTTTACTATGTTCTTTATGGAAACTTGCCCTTAATCCAGAATGCTTTTTAAAATACTTATCATTTTGAAAGAAATAAGCACTTGTAATATAAAAAACAGCATAATACAGACGATTTACTGAGAAATCTAAATATCCCTGCTGGTATTCTAAAATTGCAGATTTTAAGCTTTTACGGGACTTATCTACCCAGTAACCGGTTATTTCTTCTTTCAAACCATTAGTCCTTTTTCTTTTACTTCCTGAAATAACGGTATTGTCGGATACTTAGTCCATTCTTCTTTTGAAACAATAACTGGACTTATATTTGTGTCATGCTTCCAGTTTATTTCTGTTATTCTGTTTATTATTTTTTTCTTTATTTTCCAGTCCAGATTTGGAATTATTATCAGTAAATCCAAATCACTTTCCTGTGTATGTTCTCCTCCTGCCCTTGAACCGTATATAAAAATTTTACTTTCCTTAAAAATTTGATTGAGAAAGTCTTTAATCTCTTTTAAAGCCTTCTTTTCTTTAATTGTAAGAATATTTCCGGTAAATTTTTCCATACCTAAAAATATACTTATTTGGGTGTGTACAGGCAAATTTTTGCCCATTTTAGATAAAAAAATTTTTATATGTTTTCTATAAGCCGTGGTCTATAAGCATAAAAAAAACGGGGCTTTTTCAGCCCCTTTTAATGTTATTCTGGAAGAGCTTCAGGAGTTCTCAATTTGATGATATGTTTGGTTCCATCAGCCTGAATTACCTCAACGGCCTTTAGACCGTCCACATCCTCATCCACATAAACTTCTACAGGCTTGTGTATCAGGTGGTCGTGTCTTTCAGCAGCTA
>JAADEU010000101.1 GCA_013153235.1 Aquificota bacterium
GTATTAAAAGTATTGTAAAAATATGAGCTTACACCACATTATATATAGTATAATTTCCAAAATATTGAATAAGAGGTAATGGTTATGGCTTTTCATCCACAGGACGTTAAGTTTGATATAGACCTTATTATGAAATATGCAAAACCGGCCCCGAGATACACAAGTTATCCCACTGCCCAGGAATTCACACCGTCGCTCACAGAAAGCCAGTGGAGACAGAAGGTTATCCAGTCAAATGAGAGGAAAACACCCCTGTCCCTTTATTTTCACATACCATTCTGTGAATCTGCATGTCATTTCTGTGGCTGTAATGTGATTATTACCAGAAGGAAAGAGGTTGTGGAACCCTATCTGGAACATCTATTTAAGGAGATGGACATAATGGGTTCCCTTCTGGATAAATCCAGAAAGGTCGTGCAGCTCCACTGGGGTGGAGGAACGCCTAATTACCTTGAGGATGACCAGACAGTCAGACTTATGGAGGAAATCAAAAAGAGATTTGATTTTGATGAAAATGCTGAGATTTCCATTGAAATAGACCCAAGACACGTGACAAAGGAAAGGATTTTTCTCCTGAGAAAAATAGGTTTTAACAGGGTAAGTTTTGGTATACAGGATTTTAATAGAAAGGTTCAGGAAGCGGTAAACAGAATCCAGCCTGAAGAGATGATTTTTGATGTTATGTCCTGGATAAGGGAGGCAGGGTTTGAAAGTGTGAATATTGACCTGATATACGGTCTTCCATACCAGACGCTGGAAACATTCTCAGAAACGGTGGAAAAGGTAATAAAACTGAATCCTGACAGAATTGCCAATTTTAATTACGCCCATGTTCCCTGGCTGAAGAGACTTCAGAGGATGATTGATGAATCTGCACTTCCACCTCCACAGGAAAAACTGGACATCCTTAAGATGACAATAGAAAAGCTCACAGATGCCGGATATATATTTATAGGAATGGACCATTTTGCAAAACCTGATGATGAGCTGGCTGTTGCCCAGAGAGAAAGAACCCTCCACAGGAACTTCCAGGGTTACACAACCCATGCAGAGGCAGAGCTTATTGGATTTGGTGCAACTTCCATCAGTATGCTGTATGACGCATATGCCCAGAACCATAAGAAACTCAGGGATTACTATGGGATGATTGAAGAGGGAAAACTCCCTATAGAAAGGGGTGTGATTCTCAATCAGGACGATATACTCAGAAGGGATGTGATAATGAGACTTATGTCCCACTTCCAGCTATATAAAAAAGAGATAGAGGAAAAATACGGAATCGATTTTGACAGCTATTTTTCTGAAGAGATGGAGCAGCTTAAGGAGCTTGAGAAGGACGGTCTTGTAAGACTGTATCCTGACAGAATAGATGTTACCCCTGCCGGCAGGTTGCTAATCAGGAATATAGCGGTTACATTTGACATCTATACAAGGGCAAAGAAAGAAAAGAGATTTTCCAAGGCTATATAAATGGGAGGTTTTTTTATGGCAATGCTCAGGGCATTTTTTGTTATTGGTATTTCACTTTTTTTTCTGTCCTGTGTCCAGTACATTGCAGGTGAAAAAAACAGTATGGAGTTAAGCAAACAGGAAGCTCCGGGGCTTTCATTTTTTCTCCGTTCTTCGGCATTTATGAATGATACCTATATACCTGTGAAGTACACCTGTGATGGGGAAAATATTTCTCCTGACCTGTTCTGGGGAGATTTTCCTCCAGGGACACAGAGTTTTGTGATTATAATGGAGGACCCGGATGCACCATTTGGCCTTTTTATACACTGGATTGTTTATGATATCCCTTACTATGTAACTTCTCTGAAGGAAGGACTTCCAAAGTTATCTGTTGTGGAAGGTGTTATCAAACAGGGGTTAAATGATTTTGGAAAAATAGGCTACGATGGCCCGTGTCCACCAAGGGGCATGCCGCACAGGTATTTTATAAGAATCTATGCCCTTGATATCCCTACACTGGGTCTGCCTCCAGGGGCAACAAAAGAGGATGTCAGGTATGCAATGGAAGGCCATATACTGGCCCAGACATACCTGATGGGAAGATACGGAAGATAATCAGAACAGGTATCCAAGTGTAAACTGTAGAACCTGCCTTTTGGATTCTGGCTGTAGATAACAACCTGAGAGGGAACAGGCAGGGTCTGATTTTTTCCATTTATCGTAGGAGTATACAACTTCCGCTGTTATTCTGGATACCCTGACGCCTCCTCCTACTGAGAAGAACAGCCCTGATTTAGGTTTTATTGTTATTCCGCCGATGGAGGGCTGATTCTTTGTTTCAAGGTTAAATCTGTACTCTCCGAAACACCACAGCTCAACATCTTCCATATCTGTTTTAATTCCTGCCCTGACAGGGATGTACCACTGACTCCAGGTTTCTGTGTACCCGATGGCGGTATCAACAGTTTCAATATTTCTCTTCCAGTAATCGTAACCTGTTCCTGTTTCTCCGTAGAAAATACCGAGTTCTTTGCCTATGGCTATCTTAGTTTTTACACCCCAGTAATTTGTGTCGGACTCTACAGGTGTACCGGCCCATGTAGCCCCGTCGTACTTTACACTTCCTATTTCCACCCCAATGTAGGGTTTCAGATATAAAACAGGGGTTTCAAACTTATGTGTCGCCCCTATTTCGTGGAGAAATCCACTTTCTTTAAGCAGTTTATTCCCTGAATCTCCAAATTCTTCCCATACAAAGGATTTAAGTGAGTACTGGAATTCAACGGCAAAAGCCCCTGATGACAGAAGTATTCCTGCGAATATAAGTCTGGAAGCCTTCATTCACCTGTCTCCTTTTTTCTTGATTTTTCGTATATCTGGAACAGATTCTTTAGGTCATTGTATCATATAAGTTTAACCACAATACCGAGGTAGGGATACATGGACAGAATAGTAATACATGGAGCCCGTCAGCATAATTTAAAAAATATTGACCTGGAGATTCCAAAAAATAAACTTGTTGTTATAACTGGCCCTTCAGGTTCAGGTAAGTCCTCCCTTGCATTTGATACCATCTATGCAGAGGGACAGAGAAGGTATGTGGAAAGTCTATCTGCCTATGCACGGCAGTTTCTGGGACTGATGGAAAAGCCGGATGTTGATAGCATTGATGGACTCTCTCCCGCAATTGCAATAGACCAGAAAACAACCTCCAAAAATCCCCGTTCAACAGTTGGAACAGTTACAGAGATATACGACTACCTGAGACTGTTATTTGCCAGGGTCGGAAAACCCCACTGCCCTGAATGTGGTAATCAGATTGCCTCCCAGTCTCCTGAAGAAATAGTCCAGCAGATTCTAAAGCTACCGGAAGGAACAAAGCTCCAGATTCTGGCCCCGGTGGTCAGGGGCAAAAAAGGTGAGCATAAGGACATTCTGGAGAAGGTTGGCAGGATGGGATATCCCCGGGTACGGATAGATGGTCAGGTTTACATGACAGATGAGCTACCGTCCCTTGAAAAAAATAAAAAGCACACCATAGAGGTGGTTGTAGACAGGATAATTATAAAGGAAGGAATCAGAACAAGGCTTGTGGATAGTATAGAGCAGGCTCTGAAAATAGGGGACGGGGTTGTTATTGTAAACAATGTTTCCACAGGGGAAGAAACGGTATTCAGTGAGAAGTTTGCATGTCCTGAGCACGGCTTTTCTATAGCGGAGCTTTCCCCTAGACTGTTTTCCTTTAACAGTCCTTACGGTGCCTGCCCTGAATGTAAAGGACTGGGGGTTATACACAGGATAGATGTGGATGCCCTTGTGGATTACAACAGGGCTGTTATTGAGGCATTCAGAATTACAGATAGTTTTTTCTTCAAGTACATAAAGGGAATGATTTATGACATCATTTACTACTACGGCCTGAACAAGTACACCAGATTCAAAGACCTCCCTGAAAAGGTCAGGGATGAGCTTCTCCTTGAGATAGTTCCCCATCTGGAAAGAAAGTACCTTGAAACGGATAACGAGAAACAGAGGGATGAGCTGGAAAAGTACATCAGGGAGATAACATGCCCTGTCTGTAAAGGCTCAAGACTCAGGTCAGAGGCCCTCTACGTCCACATAATGGGAAGGTCAATATGGGATGTTGTCAGGATGAATATAAATCAGGCCTACACCTTTTTTGAGGAGTTTGAGAATACCCCTATGTCCCATAAAGACAGGGTTATTGCAGAGAAGATAATAAAGGAAATAAAAGAGAGACTCAGATTCCTGATTGATGTGGGCCTTGATTACCTGACCCTCGACAGGTCTGCCACCACACTGTCAGGTGGTGAGGCCCAGAGGATAAGACTTGCCACACAGATAGGTTCAAAACTTTCCGGGGTTCTGTATGTACTGGATGAACCATCGATAGGTCTCCATCCCAGGGATACGGCAAAGCTGATAAGTACACTTAAAGAGCTAAGGGACCTTGATAATACAGTTATTGTTGTGGAGCACGACCCGGAAACCATCGAGGAGGCAGACTTTATTATTGATATGGGTCCAGGTAGTGGTGTGTTCGGTGGTGAGGTTGTGGCAGCAGGAACTCCCAGAGAGATAATGGAAAATGAAAAATCCCTTACCGGCAAGTATATGAGTGGAAAGCTGAAAATACCTGTTCCGGAAAAGAGAAGAACACCTGACCCTGAAAAGAAACTGGTGATAAGGGGTGCCAGGGAGCATAACCTGAAAAATATAGATGTTGAGATACCACTGGGGCTGTTTGTTGCCATAACCGGTGTTTCAGGGAGTGGAAAGTCTACACTGATATACGATATACTCTGGCAGGCCGCTAAAAACAGGTTCCACCACAGAAATGAGTATGTCGGCAAACATACTGCAATAGAGGGATGGGAATTTATAGACAAAGTGGTAAATGTTGACCAGTCTCCAATAGGCAGAACCCCCCGTTCTAATCCGGCCACATACACGAAGGTTTTTGACCACATCAGGGCTCTGTTCGCTGCCACACCGGAGGCGAAAATAAGGGGCTATACCCCCGGGAGGTTCTCATTTAATGTAAAGGGGGGGAGATGTGAAGCCTGTAAAGGTGACGGTGTTGTTAAGATAGAGATGCACTTCCTCCCTGATGTTTATGTGACCTGTGAGGTGTGTGGGGGTAAGAGGTACAACAGGGAAACCCTTTCAGTTGAATACAAAGGGAAAAATATTGCGGATATACTGGAAATGACGGTTGCTGAGGCCCTTGAATTTTTCCATAATGTTCCCTCTATAAGGAATAAACTGAAGGTCCTTTATGATGTTGGGCTGGACTACATAAAGCTTGGCCAGCCTGCCACCACACTGTCAGGAGGAGAGGCCCAGAGAATAAAGCTTACAAGGGAGCTCTCAAAAAGGGATACAGGAAGAACACTGTACCTCCTTGATGAGCCTACAACAGGACTGCACTCTCATGATGTTGAGAAACTGATACGGGTACTGAACAGGCTGGTTGAAAAGGGTAACACAGTTGTGGTGATTGAGCATAATCTTGATGTTATAAAAAATGCAGACTGGATTATAGACCTTGGTCCTGAAGGTGGAGATGGTGGGGGCCAGATAGTTGCCTGTGGAACACCTGAAGAGGTTATGAATAATGCCAGTTCCTATACAGGTCAGTTTCTCAGGAAGTATCTGGAAAGGGAAAGGTTAACCAGCGTGTAAAATAGCATTATATTTATCATTATAAAAATTTTTTTAGGGGAGGGAGAGTCTTGAGGGACGTTACCGTAATAATCCACGGCTGGAGTGACTGTTCTGAAAGTTTTAAGGACCTGAAACAGTTCCTTATCGAAAATGGAATCGGTACTGTAGAAACAATCTACTATGCAGATTACGAGTCCAGGGAGGATAATCTCACATTCTACGACGTTATAGATGGTCTGTACGATAGATTCAGGGAAAGGGGTTTTATAGACCGGGACGGAAATCCCCTGGTAAATCTAAATGTGATTGTTCATTCAACAGGGGGTCTGGTTATAAGACACTTCATCTCTGAATACTACGGCAACCGGATTGAAAAATGCCCTGTAAAAAAGGTAATAATGCTTGCACCTGCCAATTTTGGTTCACCACTTGCCCAGTACGGTAAATCCCTGCTTGGAATGGTTTTCAAAGGCAGATACAAATTCGGTGATATGTTTGAGGTTGGGAGGAAGCTCCTAAATGGTCTGGAACTTGCAAGTCCGTATCAATGGTATCTTGCCCACAGGGATATTTTTGTAGACAGTCCCTACTACAATAGAAACCAGATTCAGACATTTATATTTGTTGGCTCTAATGGTTATTCTGGTCTTAGGAAGATAGTAAACAAAAAGGGAACCGATGGAACGGTTGTTATATCAGGGACGGACATCAATTCTGTTAAGTTTACGGTAGACTTTACAGGTGATGTTGAAAAGGTTTCCCACCTCCATCCCGGGGTTGATGTTGTGTGGGGGGTTTTGAGGGGTTACAACCACGGGAGTATTGTTGACGATATAAAATCCGGTAAAAAAAGCAGGATTGGCCAGCTGATTCTGGATGCCCTCAGGGTAAAAACCCCTGAAGAGTTTGGACAGTTAAAGGCTAAATTGGATGAAATTACAGAAAGGACATTCAAAGACAGGGAGATATACCAGCAGTTTTTTATAAGGGCTGTGGATGACCACAGAAAACCTGTAAAGGATTACACGGTGGAGTTTTTTGTATACAGGTACAGTGAAAAATATCTGAAGAATGGAACTGTAACAAAAAGCAGGTTGTCTTCAAGGGAACTTTACTGGAGTGAAAAGATACACGGTTACATCACAGACGAATTCCATACAAATTCCACAGACTCCTCTTTTAGAAGATTCCTTGTGGGGATTAAAGGCCTCAAAAGGAAGATTGAGGAATGCTGTAGAGACCTTGGTTCTGACATTATACTCAGTGTAAAGATTCATGTGCCTAGGATAGACCAGGGAATCTACTACGAAACAAAAAAGCTGAAAAACATCGTTCTGCTAAAAACAGAAAACCATACACTCCCTGCTGGGGATGTGTCCCTGTTTTACCCCAATACCACCACATTGATGGAGCTCAAGGTAAACAGGGCTACAAAATATGTTACTGTAGGACTTAAACCCAGGAAGCACTGAAGGGGTTGACAGCTAAATCAGTAATAATTACTATTAAAAATAAATCCAGGAGGAGCAAGATGAACAGAGAAAAGTCAGTTGAACTGTTGAATAAAGCGATAGCGGAGGAGTTGACGGCCATTCACCAGTATATGTACTTTCATTTTGTACTGGATGACCTTGGATACGACCTGCTGGCCTCAATCTTTAAGAAAACTGCCATTGATGAGATGCTGCATACAGAAAGGTTTGCAGAGAGAATACTCTTCCTTGGCGGAGAAATAGAGATGAAACCTGCAAGGGATATTGAACACATCAGAGACCCTGAGAAAATGCTGGAATGGGCCATGAAGAGTGAGGAAGAGGCTATTGATATGTACAACGAGTTTGCCGTTGAAGCAACAAACAATAGGGATGCAGGAACCAAACAGATATTTGAGTCTGTGATAGCAGATGAAGAGATTCACTACGACAACTTCAGTATAGAGTACGAAAACCTGAAAAAGTTTGGAAAGGAATACCTGTCACAGCAGGCAATGGAAAGAAGTAAAAGAATTGGAGCTCCCTCAAAGGGGCAGCAGTAGTTTTATATTCTCCCCAGACCATCCTTTGCCAGAACAAGCCCAAAGAATATAAACAGCAATCCTATGAATCTTAGCAGGTACAGGTAGTACCTGCTTCTTATAAACTTTTTCATCTTTTCCACAAATATAACCATCAGTCCCATACTTCCTGAAATTCCGATAAAAAATGCAACGGTAAAGCCTATTCCCCCGTATATTCCAGCCTGACTGACATACGGTGCACCGATAAAGAACCAGAAAAGGTATGTGTATGGATTGAGGATATTCAGCATTACCCCCTTTTTCAGGGAGCCTGTAAGTGAGGTATCGATTTTCACTTCCCTGACAAACAGATTTTTGATTCCAAGATAAATCAGCAGTCCTGCACCGGCAAAGTAAATCAGACCCAGAATATGCTCGAGGTTTTTTAACTTATCCAGAATTATCAGGGAAAAAATCAGTATAGGAATATCGGTAATTACAGGGGATATGGCCACCAGAAAACCGTTTTTCCTGTGTCCTTTGAGGGTTTCTGCAATCAGCAGTGCCATTAAAGGTCCTGGTGAAAGGCCTGCCGCCACGCCGAGGGTGAAACCTGTGAGTATATCCTGGATAATCATCAGGTATTAAAAGCCCTGTCCCCTGCATCGCCGAGTCCTGGCAGGATGTAGCCGTTGTTATCCAGTTTTTCGTCTACCTGGGCAATTACCATGGTTATATCAGGATGGTTTTCACAGACCCTTCTGACCCCATCAGGAGCCCCTATAACATTGAGGGTGAATATCCTATCCGGTTTTTTCCCTTTAACCACGGATATGGCGTGGTCCAGAGAACCTCCTGTTGCAACCATAGGGTCCAGTATAAATGCGGTTTTGCCCTTAAGTGGAGGAACCCTGTCGTAGTAGACGGTGCTTTTAAGGGTTTTTTCATCCCTTTTAATCGCAAGGAAACCGGCACTGGCTTCAGGTACAGCCTCAAGAACGCCGTCAAGCATAGGTAGACCTGCCCTTAAAACAGGGATAAACACGTATTTTTCCCCTTTTATGTACGGAAAATTTCCACTGCCAGACCACAGCTTTATGTTTATCTCTTCTGTCTTTTCATCCTTCAGGGCTTCATACAGCAAAAGTCTCGCAAGCTCAGAAAGTGTTTTTCTAAATGTGTAGGAATCTGTTTCTAAGTTCCTCAGCCTTGTAACCAGTGTTTTAATCAGTGGATGTCCAGGCTGTATTATATTTTTCATACTTTTTTCCCTTTGCATATATTATTCTCCTGTTTATATTTTATCATCACAGATTGCAGGAGGTTGCTGCCTGATGGAAGAGTGCAGGAAAGAGGGTAAAAATTTCCAGAGACTTGTTGATATAATGGAAAGACTAAGGAGGGAATGTCCCTGGGACAGGGAGCAGACAAACTACTCAATAAAGAATAACTTAATAGAAGAGGCCTATGAACTCCTTGAGGCCATAGAAAAGGATGATAATAAGGCAATGGTTGAGGAGCTTGGGGATGTCCTTCTACAGGTGGTTTTCCATTCCCAGATAAAGAAGGACCATGGGACCTTTGATATAAATGATGTGATAGAAAATCTGATTGAGAAATTAATAAGAAGACATCCTCATGTGTTTGGTGGGGTTGATTATGCTTCACTGGAAGGTGAGGACCACCTTAAAAAGTGGGAGGTATTAAAGCAAAAAGAGAAAAACAGGCAGTCAATACTGGATGGTATTCCCTCAAGAATGCCTGCACTACTCAGGGCTGTAAAGGTCCAGAAGAGGATGGCCAAGGTGGGGTTTGACTGGGATGAGCCGTCGCAGGTGATGGAAAAGGTTGAGGAGGAACTGGAAGAACTGAAGAATGCCAGAACCAGGGAAGAACTGGTACATGAGATTGGGGACCTGCTCATAGCCGTTACAAACCTTGCCCGTGCTTATGGTATAGACCCGGAGGAAGCCTTACATAAATCTATAGACAGGAGTATAAGGAGGTTCAGGTACATAGAGGAAAAGGCCAGAAAGGAAGGTAGAAAACTGGAGGAAATGACATTAGATGATATGGAACAGTACTGGCAGGAAGCAAAAAGCAAAGGATTATAAACTCCACAGCAGATTT
>JAADEU010000112.1 GCA_013153235.1 Aquificota bacterium
TGTCTGGGCAGTTTCCCCTTTTATTTTTTTAAGCTGACCTTTGAATTCTTTCTGGAGGGTTTTCAGGTCTTTATTGTTTTTGACCGCTTCCTTTACTTTGTTGAAGAGTTCTTCCTGTAACCTGGCTGCTTTTTCCGCCTTCAGCTTTGAAACTATTTGTGATCTGACCTTTTCTAAAGGCAGTGGTTCGGATACCTCCCTGATAAATTTTATCAGGTAGTAATGCCCTTCATCTGAAACAAGGGCTATCTTTTTCTCTTTTCCAAGGAGTGGAATCTCCTGGAGAACCTTTTCAGGGAGCTGTGGTTTTTTGTCGTACACAGGCTCTTCAAAAAGTTTTTTAACCCCTTTTTCTTCACTGACAGGTTTATTTTCCTTCAGTGCTTTGTAAATCTGTTTGACTTTCTGTTCTGCATTTTCCTGTCCAAGCGTCTCTATATCTATCTGGTACACGACAATCAGTTTTCCTTTTTTTCCGGCGAATTCAGAGGTGTGTTTTTTATAGTATTCTTCAATTTCCTTATCCGAAGGTTTGTATTCCGGTGGTACGATTACCAGAATCTCCCCTGTTATCCTTGAGAGCTGTTTGTTTACAAATGTGTCTATCTCTTCCTGGGACAGATAAAATCCAGCCCTCTGAATGGTCAGCAGATGTCGTATGGAAAGCTCCTTCCTCAGTATCTCCTCAAAGAAAGAGGGAGTTAATCCTATGTTGGACAGGAATGCCAGGTATTTTTCCTTTGAAAACTGACCATTTTCTTTGAAGGCCTCTATATCAAGAAGGTAATGCTTGACTTCCTCTTTTGTTGCGACCAATCCTTCTTTTTCTGCTTCCTGATAGAGGAGCTCCTGCTGTATTACGTTCCTTACCGCATCTCTGTAAATTTTCTTTTTCAGTGGTGCTGTATCAATACCCTGACTTTCCATCTGGTTTGTTATGAGGTTAACCTGATAGTAAAATTCAGCCATAGGAATGTCCCTGCCGTTGACCTGGGCAATCCCCTGGATGTTTCCTGACATTTTATAAACAATCAGTGCAACAAAGGCTGTTCCTACAAAGGCAAATGTGGTGATAAAAAGTATCACCTTCATCCATTTTGATTTTCCGATGTTAATAAACATTCAGCTCCCCTTCCTGTAATTTCAGATTAATTATTTTACTACAACTCCTCTACTATCAGTCCGTCCTGAATCTTTATTATTCTGTTTGCATATGACGCAACATTTGGGTCGTGGGTTATCAGGATGATTGTCCTTCCCTCCCTGTTGAGCCTGAGAAATATCTCCATTATCTCTTTTGCAGTTTTGGAGTCCAGGGCACCTGTTGGTTCGTCTGCAAGTATAAGCTGGGGATTATTTATCAAAGCCCTTCCTATTGCCACCCTCTGTTGCTGTCCTCCGGAAAGCTGGGAAGGTTTGTTGTTTTTTCTGTCGGCAAGACCGAGCATCTCAAGGAGTTTTTCCGCTTCCTTTTCTTTTTCTGAGAAATTTTCCCTGCTGTAAACCGCCGGTACAAGCACATTTTCTATTGCGGTGAGATAGGGAATCAGGAAAAACTGCTGGAATACAAATCCGATGTACTGGTTTCTAATCTGTGCAAGCTGGTCGTCTGACATGCTGGACACATCCTGTCCAAGGAGGTAGTATTTGCCGGATGTAGGGGTGTCAAGACATCCGATAATGTTCATAAGGGTTGTTTTTCCGGAACCTGAGGCCCCCATAATAGAGATAAACTCACCTTCGTAAACTGTCAGGGTAATACCTTTTAGTGCCTCTGTTTTTATACCGGCTGTTTCGTAAACCTTTTTTATATTCTCCAGTTTGATTATTTCTCTTTTCATTTAAATACCTTTGTTTTCACAGGTGCTATAAACCTGACAGCTATAACCTCCCCTTCTTTGAGGCCCTCAATGACTTCTGTGTAGTTTTCATCAATCCATCCTGTTTTTATAAATCTCTTGACAGGTTTTCCATTTTTTATCACATAAACAAACTGCTTTCCCGCCTCAAATCTTACAGCAGAGTTTGGAATAATCAGTGCGTTTTTCTTAATTCCTGCAATAATTCTGGTGTACACTGTCATCTCAGGTCTGAGATATCTGGCATACTCCTTTTTTACAGGGACTATCGCAAGGTAGTACACGATGTTCTGTTTTACCACAGGTTCAGGATAGATTTTTGTAATTTTCCCTGTAAATATTTTGTCTGGATAGGCATCAACACTGTACTGGACAGGCTGACCGGGTTTTATTTTCCCAATGTCTGTTTCATCCACGAATATCTGAATCTCAAGTTTATCCGGTTTGAGGATTGTTACCAGTTCTGCAGCCTGCAGTCCTGCAACGAGGGTTTCGCCTTCCCTTGCCACCACATTTGCAACTATACCGTCTATCGGAGAGTAAATTTCGGTGTATGACAGTCTGATTTTTTCCTTCTCAAGTTCCTTTTCCCAGATTTTGATATCGTCCTGTGCAAGCTGTTTTTCAGTCTGGTATTCCAGCTTTAGCCTCTTGAGGGTTTCCTCAAGGGCTTTGACCTTTGCCTCTTTGGTTTTCAGTTCCCTCTGGGCCATCTCGAAATTCTCTTTGGTTGTAAATTCCTCTGCCAGAAGCTGTTTTTCCCTGTTGAATTTCCACAGTGCGTATTCGTATTCAGCCCGGGCTGACTGGAGGTTTTTCTCTGCCTCTTTTATCTTTGCAGGATAAACCTTTTCTATCTGCTGAAGTTTGTTATGGGATTTTTCCAGCTGGTACCTGATTTTTTCAATACTTTTTCTTATCTCCCTCTGGTCAATTATTGCTATCAGCTGTCCCTTTTTTACGTAATCCCCGATGTCTATGTACATCTTTTCCACGAGTCCTGTGGCCCTTGAGCCTATTTTCAGGTAAGCGTTGACCCGGGTTTTTACAATGGCAGTTGCATTTATTATGTTTCTGATTTCCCCCCTTTTGACCTTGGCGGTTTTGAGTACCTTTACCTGCTGCTTATCCGGTTTATTTTTTAACTGGTAGATGTAAAAACCTCCTCCCAGTAGGAGAAGAACTGCAATAAATATAAGGGCTTTCTTCATCTGCTGTTACCTTCCTCAGAGAGGTTTTTTATTCCCATTTCCCTCTCCATCATGGCTCTGGTTACAGCTATGTTGAGAAGGGACTGGATGTATGTTTCTTTGGCTGAGGCCAGCGCACTTTCTGCCGTAACCAGAGATATAATGTCTCCTTTTCCGGCCCTGTATTCCCCAAGGGCCTGTCTGTAGTTTTCCTCAGCCTCTTTTAGCAGTGTCTTTGCAACATCGAGGTTTCTGTATGCGGATTTCAGGTCCAGATAGTAGCTGTAGAGATTCAGCCGAATCTGTCTTTTCAGCTCCTGTATCCTGTACCTGTAGTATCTTTCATTTTCCTTTGAGGATAGATAATTGTAATACCTCTGCAGTCCACTGAATATGGTCCAGCTCAGGCCTATTCTTGTGACGTTGTAGCTATCTGAATCTCCGTACAGTGAGTTGTAATCCCTGTTTTCTGAGAAACTCAGGAAAACAGAAGGGGTAAAGCTAAGCATCGACTGGAGGGTTTGCATCCTGGCGGCCTTTAACTGGTAATTATACTGCCTGAATACAGGCCTTTTGAAGGCAATTTCCTCTATGGTCTTAAAGGGTGGTATATGGTCCTTTTCGAATCTTTTCAGGTAGTCCGGTTCAGGGGAGCTGTCTGTGTCCAGAGGCAGTCCCATAAGGCTGTTAAGCTCTGCAATTGATTTTTTGTAGTTATTCTCCGCAGCCTCAAGCTGGTACCGGACATTTTCATACCTTACCTTTGCCTGTAGATAATCTGCTTTTGTAACAAGCCCCAGCCTGAGTTTCTTTTTTGCCATCTGGTAGTTTTTTTCTGCTGCCTTTAGCTGTGTTCTTCTCACATTAACAATTTCCCTGTTGGCAGCAGCCAGATAGTATGTTTTCTTTACCTGATAGATGATGTCCAGAACCGTTTCCTGAAAATCCTCTTTTCTGGAGGAAAACAGGTATTTTTTTATCCTGGTGAGCATTATGCTCTGTCCAGAGTCGTATATGTTCCATGTGATACCGATAGAATAGCTCCTTGAGAAATAATCGTCCGGCTCGTATCCAGAATATCTGGAGTATGTGTAGTTGAAGCTCACAGAAGGGAGTAGATTGCCATAACTGGAGTAGTAATCGTACCTCTGGGTCAGGAGAAAGGCCCTTTCCTGTTTTATGTATGGGTGGTTTTTGAGGGCAAGCTCCATAGCTTTATCCAGGGTAAGCCCGTAAGATATACCTGTAAAAATAAGCAAAAAAATAAAAAACCTGTGCATCACTATATTACGCTCTGCTCAGCAAGATTTTTTAGTTTCTCAAACTGCTCCTTTGTGAGGGCGTTCTGTATGGTTCTGACCTCTTTAATGTTATAGACTGTCAGCTCTGCTTTTTCTTTGGCTATTTCCACAATGAGGTCCCTGATTTTCTTTGCATCCCCGCCGTTGAGAACCAGGTCGTTTAACTGGTCTTCCTTTTCCCTGATACTTCTTGCAAGCTCAACCATCTTGCTGTAGTACTTTGAATAAAATCTGTTTATTGCCTTTAGCTGTTCATCTGTAAGACCGAGCTGATTCTTGTATTTTTTCAGTACAGGTACAAAATTGAACCTTTTTGTCAGGAAGTAGCTGTCCATCCAGCTATCATCATTGAGCTGGTCAATGGTCAGTGTGATTTCCTCCTGTTCCTGATTTTGCTGTTGCTGCTCCGTCTGGGAAAAGGCAACGGACATAGAAAGAACAAGAGACAGGAAAATCAGCAGTTTCTTCACCTTTATTAACCTCGTCAATCAGTTTGTTTTAAAAATTATACTCCAATCACAAATTAGGATTAAAGTTGATAATAGCTTATAATATTATTTTCTTAAAAATGCTGGAGGTTGAATGTCTTGGAATGGAAGGACACCCTGAATCTGCCTAAGACTGCTTTTCCGATGAAGGGTAATCTGCCCAATAGGGAGCCGGAGATACTGAAAAAATGGCATGAGATTAATCTGTACTCAAGGTTAAGGGAAGAGAGGAAGGGCAGGGATAAATACATCCTCCACGATGGACCTCCTTATGCAAATGGACATATACACCTCGGGCATGCCTTAAATAAAATACTGAAGGATATACTCGTTAAATACGCCTCAATGACAGGAAAGGATGCCCCTTTTGTTCCAGGCTGGGACTGTCATGGACTTCCGATAGAGCAGCAGGTGGAAAAACAGCTGAAAAGCCAGAAGATAAAGAAGGAAGAGATACCAAAGGCCCAGTTCAGAAAAATGTGCAGGGAGTATGCATCCAAATTTGTTGAGATTCAAAAAGAAGAGTTTATCAGACTGGGAATAATTGGAAACTGGGAAAAACCATACCTCACAATGAGACCTTCATATCAGGCACAGGAAATCAGGGAACTGGGAAAGATATTTAACTCAGGTATAGCCTACAGGGGAAAGAAACCTGTTTACTGGTGTATTTACGACAGAACCGCTGAGGCTGAGGCAGAGGTTGAGTACGCAGAGAAAAAAGACCCTTCAATTTATGTGGCCTTTGAGCTTGTAGAACCTCCAGAAGGGATAAAGGAAAAAACCTATGCTGTGATATGGACAACCACCCCCTGGACACTCCCTGCAAACCTGGGGATTATGGTGGGTCCTGATTATGATTATGTCTTTTATAAATCAGGTGATAGGGTTTACATCATTGCCCAGGAACTACTTGAAAGTTTCAGGGAGAAGACAGGTATAGAAGGACAGGTGGTAAAAACAGTTAAAGGCAGAGAACTTGAATTCCTTGAGTACAGACATCCGTTTATTGACAGGATTTCAAAGATTTATCTGTCTGAATTTGTGGAGCTTGGAACAGGTACAGGGCTTGTACATATGGCACCTGGTCACGGACAGGAGGACTACATCATAGGCCAGAGATACGGTGTGGAACCGTTTGCACCTGTTGATGACAGTGGTAGATTCACAGATGAAGCCCCTGAATTTATACAGGGACTCAGGGTTTTTGATGCTAACCAGCCTATTATAGAAAAACTCCAGGAAACCGGGGCACTGCTTTACCACGAAACGATAAAACACTCGTACCCCCACTGCTGGAGGTGTAAGAATCCTGTTATCTTCAGGGCCACACCCCAGTGGTTTATTTCCATGGATGCAATACTTGAAAATGGGAACACCCTCAGAGGGGAAGCAATCAGAGAGATAGAGAGGGTTAAATGGATACCGGAATGGGGTGAGAATAGAATAAAATCTATGGTGGAAAACAGGCCTGACTGGTGTATATCAAGGCAGAGGAGCTGGGGTGTTCCGATAGCCGTCTTTTACTGCAAAAAATGCGGCGAGACCATAAGTGATATGGAAGTCTTTGAACATGTGGCCTCCCTTGTTGAGAATGACCCTTACGGTGCCGATATATGGTTTGAAAAAAGCCCAAAAGAGCTTTTACCTGAAGGTTTCAGATGTCCTAAATGTGGTTCTGATGAGTTTGATAAGGAAGAAGACATACTTGATGTCTGGTTTGACTCAGGTGTTTCCCATGCTGCGGTACTGAAGGGTAACTTCTGGGAGGAACTCAGATGGCCGGCGGATATGTACCTTGAGGGCTCAGACCAGCACAGGGGATGGTTCCAGTCTTCCCTTCTGGAAGGTGTTGCTTCTTATGGCAGGGCACCTTACGACAGTGTACTGACCCACGGTTTTATACTGGATGAAAAAGGTAGAAAGATGTCCAAATCCCTGGGTAATGTGATAGCCCCGGAAAAAGTAATAAAACAGTACGGTGCCGATATACTCAGGTTGTGGGTGGTGTCAGAAGATTACACCGAAGATATTAAAATCGGTATGAACCTCCTTAAAGGTATTGCCGACGATTATAGAAAAATCAGAAATACGTTCAGATACTTCCTTGGAAACCTGTACGATTTTAATCCGGAAACAGACTCCGTTCCTTACGACCAGATGCTGGAGATTGACAGATGGATGCTTTCAAGACTCCAGAGGGTCATAGACCTGTCCCACGCTTCTTACTCTAACCACAGATTCCACAGGATATACCACGAAATAAAAAGGTTTATGATTGTTGACCTGTCTGCGATATATCTGGACATACTGAAGGACAGACTGTACGTTTACGCACCTGATAGTGTGGAAAGAAGGTCTGCACAGACTGTGCTGTACAATCTCCTGACATCCCTGGCAAAGATGCTTGCCCCTATTCTTTCGTTCACCATGGAGGAGATATGGGGATATGTCAGGGAGATAAACACAAATGTAAGGGAAAGCATACATCTTGAGGAGATGCCTGTTCTCAATCAGGACGTGGTAAATCCGGAACTTGAAAAGATATACCAACAACTGCTAAGAATAAGGGACGATGTTTTGAAGGCTCTTGAAGAAGCAAGGAAAGAGGACATTATCAGACATCCATACGAGGCAAGGGTTATACTCAATCTTCCTGACGAGTACAGAAAACTTGTTGAAGAGAGGATAGACTGGATTAAATTTTTCTTTACCGTTTCGCAGGTGGAGCTCTCTGATAAACCAGAGGGCAGAGTGGTTATTGAAGGGGAAAATGTGAAGGGTTCTGTGGTTGCTGTGGACAGAGCCAGAGGTGAAAAGTGTCCAAGATGCTGGATTTATGATGAATCTGTAGGTAGAGATGGCCAGAGGGTCTGCGATAGATGTGCCAGTCAGCTTGAAAAGATGAAAATAGATATCAATCAGATAGAGGAGGTTCAATGAAAAAATCAGACCTTATTGATGTGATTGCAGAGGAATTTCCTGAACTGGACAGGAAAACCGTGGCGAAAATTGTTAACGGTACCTTTGAGGCCATGATTGAAGGTCTGGCGGAAGGTAAGAGGATAGAAATCAGGGGTCTCGGTACATTCAGGGTAAAGTCAAGACCGGGAAAAGTTGCAAGGAATCCCCGTACAGGAGAAAAGATTCAGGTTCCACCTAAAAAGGTAGTTCATTTCAAAATCGGAAAGGTTTTGAAGGCCAGATTAAATGCAAGGGCGGAGGTTTAATCCTCCCCCACCTTTGACCTTTTCATTTTTTCAAGGTAAATCATTATTGCCGTGATGGCTGCCGGAGTAATGCCTTCGAGTCTTGCAGCATGACCGAGGGTCATAGGCTTTGCTGCAGATAGTTTCTGGACGACCTCTTTTGTCAGTCCTGCAATTTTAGAGTAATCTATATCCTCAGGCAGTTTTATATTTTCAAGATGTCTCATCTTTTCGTTGAGTTTCCTTTCCCTCTCAAAGTACCCTGAGTATTTGACATTTATATCTATCTCTTCCCTTACATACTGGCTTTCAGGCAGTTCCACGCCTGATTCCTCCAGCTTTTTAAAGTCCACATCAGGCCTCTTCAGATATTCAAAGACGGTTACGGTTTTTTCTCCCACTTTTATTTTTTCCTCCCTGTACCTTTCCAGCCACCTGTTTATTTCCTTTTCCATCTCATCTGCAAGTCTGTACTCCTCTTCCGTCAGCATTCCTATGGAATAGGCCTTTCTGTACAGTCTTAAAATCGGGTTATCCTGCCTCAGGTGTAGTCTGTACTCTGCCCTTGATGTAAACAGTCTGTATGGCTCAATAACCCCCCGTGTTGTCAGGTCATCAATCATAACCCCGATGTATCCCTCGTCCCTCCTTATATAGACAGGTTCCTTTCCTCTGGCCCTCAGGGCAGCATTTATTCCGGCCAGTATACCCTGTCCTGCAGCCTCCTCGTATCCTGTGGTACCGTTGAAGTTACCTGCGTGGTAAAGCCCTTTTATTCTTTTTGTTTCAAGTGTAGGGTACAGCTCTGTTGGAGGGACTATGTCGTACTCTATTGCATATGCAGGCTTGAGCAACACCACATTCTCAAGACCGGGGATAGACCTGTACATCTCCCACTGGACTTCTTCAGGAAGGGATGTTGAGAGGCCGTTTGGGTATATGCTTATACCATCCCGGGTCTCAGGCTCAAGCCAGACGGTATGTCTCTCTTTGTTCTCAAACTTGACAATTTTATCTTCTATGGAAGGGCAGTACCGCGGTCCTACACCTGTTATAGCTCCGCCGTAAAGTGCCGTTCTATGGAGGTTTTCCCTTATAATCCTGTGGGTTTCAGGGGTGGTGTATGTAATATAACAGGGAATCTGTTGTTTCTGTCCCTCTCTGAACCAGTACGTACCGGCAGGTTCTGTCCAGAATGAAAACTTCGGTGGTGGCTCATCCCCTGGAGCTTCCTCCAGTCCGGAAAAATCTATCGTCCTCTTATCAAGTCTTGCCGGGGTACCGGTTTTGAACCTCTGGAGGGGGAAACCTGCCCTTCTGTAGAACTGGGGTAGCTTATTTGCCGGTTTTTCCTCCATCCTGCCTGCAGGTATCTGCCTGTCCCCTATGTGTATTACCCCTTCAAGAAACGTTCCTGCCGTCACAACCACAGATTTGGCCTTTATCCTGATTCTGCCGTCAACCTCTACACCTTCTACCTCATTGCTGTTTTTCTTCAGGAAAATGTCTGTGGCTTCTCCTTCTATAACAGTCAGGTTCTCTGTATTTGAAACCCTGTTTACCATGTATTTTCTATACTCTTCTTTGTCGGCCTGTGCCCGTGGGGACCTGACTGCAGGCCCTTTTCTGGTGTTCAGTGTTTTGTACTGGAGCCCTGTTGCGTCTATGGCCCTTCCCATCTCACCACCAAGGGCATCAACCTCCCTTACCACTATACCTTTGGCAATTCCACCGATTGCCGGATTACAGGGCATAAGTCCGATTTTTTCCCTGTCCATTGTTATCAGAGCAGTTTTTGCCCCCAGTTTTGCAGCTGCCAGTGCTGCCTCAATACCGGCATGACCACCACCTATCACAACAACATCAAACTCTGTATCGTAAATCATTTACAGCCCTCATCTTTTATTGTGGAAGGAAAATAATATATGAAATCTTATGCCTGTGACAACATCCATAACAGAAATATATCCTGTATGTTTGCAATACATTTTCCGAATTATTAACTTTATACTCAGATTATAAAAAATGGAGGGTAGCTGTCATGAAAAGAGTGGTGGCTCTTATGGGCATCTTTTTATTAATCTGGGAGGCTTCCTACAGCATTCCTGTGTTTGCACGGCAGTATAAGGTAAGCTGTAATACTTGCCATGCCGCTTATCCAAGGTTAAACAGTTACGGTGAGAAATTTGTTGAAGATAACCTGAGAATGCCAAACTGGAAGGATACAACGGTAAAAACCGGGGACAGTATGCTGTATCTGCCGGCTGAGGTTCCATTTGCAATAAGGGCGATGGCATACGCCCAGCTCAGACAGGGGAAATACATAGACCCGGTAACCGGTGAAAGCAAGAAGGCCGACACAGACTTTCAGGCACCGTATATGATAAAACTCCTATCCAGTGCTCCTATCTCAGAGCATATCTCCTATTACTTTTATGCAATACTTGCAGAAAAAGGGGAAAACGGCAAGATTATCGTAGAGGACGCATATTTCAGATACGGTAATCTGGCAGATACAGGTGTGGATTTTATGCTGGGGCAGTTCCAGATATCCGACCTGATGTTCCCACGGGAACTGAGGCTGACATTCCAGGATTATATGATTTACAGGATGGCCGGAATCACCTACGATAGGGGAGTCCTCTTTTCAAAGGGTTTTGGTAATCTGTCCGTTGATGTTGGGGTTGTAAACGGTAATGGAATCAAGGATAACTATTCCATAAACTCTCCCGGATACCAGAGACCTGACCATATGTTTGACAACGATAGGAGGAAAACCGTTTTTGGAAGGGTTGGTATTGACCTTGATTTTGCATCACCGGGGGTCTTTGGACTGTACGGAAGGCACAAAACAAGACAGCTTGCAGATGCAGGAACGATTGAAGGTAGTAGATACGCAGATAAAAAAATTATTGGATTTGATGTTTCAGGGGATGTTAACGGAAGAATTTACTGGTTTGGCCAGTATCTGTACAATGACTGGGGAAAATTCATAGATGACACACCAGGTAAGACTTACAGGTGGTGGGGAATGTTTGCCGGTGTAGATTACATCTATTCGGACAGGGTGGTTCTGTCAGCCCTTTATAACTACGCAGATGCCGGAGACTTTGATAATACTTCCACTGTGTTTGAGGGGATTAATATCAACACCCTCACCGTAGCATACACCTACTATTTTGCAAGAAATGTAAAGGGCATTGTGGAGGCTACCTACGACTTTTTACCCAAGGATAATGATGCTGACTTTGTAGGTCACGAAACGAAAGAGGGTTACATACTTATCGGTTTTGATGCTGCATTTTAATCTGGTTTAAAACAAATTCTCCCAGGGGATTCCTGAAACGGGGGTCCCCGATGTGATACGCCGTCCAGAGGTGGAGACATTTTACCTTGAATGGTTTCTTGTCAAACGCCTGAATTCCACCTATGCCTGTGGTCATCAGTTTTTCAACCACATACTGTGGCAGGTGCAGCTCTGAGATAATGGACTTTCTGACCTCTATCTCTTTTCTGTGGAGCTGAATAAACTGTTTAAACAGACTTTCGTCCTGGGTAACCATATCTTCCCATTTCTGTATCCAGCCCTTTTCTTCAAGACGGGATATCTCCTTTTTCAGCCAGCCATCGGTAATCCAGAATCTTGTGGGCTGGGGTACAGGTATACCCTTTTTACTGTCTATCTGTACCGGATGGTTCTCAATCACCATTTTTGAGAAGTTCTTTTCTAAATCGAACAACCCTGTTTTTCCCATCTTTCTTTGCCCTGTAAAGGGCTATATCTGCAAATTTTATAACCTGGTAAATATCCTCAGAGTCCTCAGGGAACTCCGCTGTTCCTATACTGACTGTAGGTGTAATTTCCTGCCCACCGGCAGTAATATATGTATTTTCTATTATTTTTCTAATCTTTTCTGCAACATCCCTGGAGGTATTTTTCTGTATGTCCACAAGAATTACCATAAATTCCTCTCCACCGTACCTGACAACATAGTCAGACTCCCTGACACTTCTTTTCAGAAGTTCACCGATTCTTGAAAGGACTTCATCCCCTGCATCATGACCGTAGGAGTCATTAATCTGTTTAAAGTTATCTATATCAATCATCAGTATTCCAAGGGTGGAATTTCTTCTCAGGACCTGTTTTGTCAGTTTTGGGAGAATCTCTTCAAGGAATCTTCTGTTGTACAGGCCGGTGAGCTGGTCTATATATGACTGTTCTTTGAGTCTCTCCATAAATGTTTTAGCCTCAAGAACCGGGGCAACCTCCTTGATATAACTCTCTATGTACGGAAGTTTCGCCTTTATTTTCTCTTTTTCCTCTTCCGTGTAAACAAGCTGGAGGATTATCCCAACCTTACCTGCAACATAGATAGGGATACAGATATAGTAATGCTCTGTTTTACCCCCTTCATCATTACACTCAATAAAGTTTGGACACAGGCAGGAGAAGTCTTCAGAAATAACTTCAGAACCGGTTCTTTTAACCCGGCATTCATCAGAATCATTGAAAACCGGGTCCTTACACCACTTTGCAGACTCGTCTATATCTATAAGCCTGTTGTTTTTGTAATCAACCTCGTATATGGAATATTTGGTGATTTCCATTTTTCTCATCAGTTCTCTGAGTCTTGTATAGATATCCTCCTTTGAGGAGTCCTTCTCAACAATCCTTTTAAATCTGTATATATCAACAAGGTTCTCAATAATTTCAGTTGTGTCATTCAGTATATTGCCTGTTTTTTTCAGATTTCCGCTAATCAGGAAGGAGGCTTTTTCTTCTATATCGTTAAGTGTTCTTGAAAGGTTTTTCATTGTCTCATTATAAACAGATGCAAGCTCCTGGGCTTCATCCTCAGTGTTAATCTCAACAGAGGATGAGAAATTCCCTTCCCTTGCCTGTAAAAGACCTGTTTTCAGCTTACTGAAAAATTCCGTGTAGGGCTTGAAGAATCTGTAAATGATAAATCCTGTAAAGATAAAGGTAAGAAGGGATATAAATGTAATCTGAATAAGATTGGAAAAGGCCAGATTTCTGGTTGTGGTCAGGTCTGTTCTGATGTAAACGGCACCAAGTATGTCCCCTGCCTTTACATCGTGGCATTTCAGACAGTCAATCTTGCCTATTGGGATGGCCCTGTATGGCTGGATGTAAACATATTCAACCTTTTCAAAAGTTTCGTCCAGTCTTGTGTAGGGTATTCCGGTTTCAAGAACCTTCCTTTCCTCCGGGGTCTTGGGTTTCTCGTCTTCAAATCCAGGTCCGTACTGTTTTATAACATTTTCACCCCGTATAACCCTTATCTCTTTGATGTTTCCATTTCTGCTCTGGATATTTTCAAGGAATATGTGTCTTTCGTTTATCTTCCCGAACTCCATTAGCATGGTGAGGGTGTTCTGAATCAGCTGGGCAATAACCCTTGACTGGGATTCTGCATTATTTATATTTATCACCCTGAATGTGGTATATTCTAATATCTGGGTTACGATAAAGAGAATAAACAGGATGGATAAAACTCTGAATACGAGACGGGTTTTGATGGATTTCATCTGAAAACTCCAGCCTTATTAAAAATTAATTATATTATTAAACATACGGTCCTGTAAATGGAAAAAAGAATATTTATAGGAAGTTTCGTCAAAATAGACGGATTTGATAAGAAGTATACCCTGATTAAGAAAGAGTTTGGTGGTCTAATAAAGGGTAGATGGATTCCTGAGGAGAACTTCCATATCACATACCGGTTTATCGGCAATGTAAATCCCCGGCAACTGGAGGACATAAAAACAGTTCTGAAACCATCCCTGGGTATAGAATACGAGGCGAATCTGATTTTTAGGGGTGTTGGGGCATTTCCAAATCTCCTTAAACCCAGGGTTTTCTTCCTGAAGGTAGATGATACCCGGGGTGTACTTGACCGTCTAAACGGCTTTGTAAACGAAAAACTCGCCCTGCTGGGATACCCACCGGAAAAAAGACCCTTCAAACCCCACATTACCCTGAAAAGGGTAAAGGGCTATTCTGCAGAAAAGTTCCAGGCAAAGGTAAGGGAGTTTTCAGATTATGAATTTGGTAAGCAGGCAATAATAAAACTCAGTATAATCGAAAGTATCCTGTCCCCTGGAGGGGCAAAATATAAAATAGTGGAATAAACTTCCAATAAGGTATATATTAATTTAAGCAGAATAAGAGTAATCCGCGGGGGTAGTCCTGATTATAGGACTTGAGAGCAGACCCTTTGAACCTGAACTGGTTAACACCAGCGGAGGGAAGCGGAGAGTATCGTCTCTCACCACCTTCAGGAAAGTACTATCCCCATGTTTTTATGACTATTTTCATTTTTCCTCTTAGTTAGAAATGATAAAGGATTATGTATAAATGGGAAAAAAGGAGGTTTAAATATGAGTAAATACAGAGTTCCAAGAAGTTCCACCTACGGAAAAACACAGATGGATTATGCAAGGGAGGGAATCATTACCCCTGAGATGAAGTTCGTAGCAGAAAGGGAGATGCTTTCTCCAGAGCTGGTGAGGGACGAAGTCGCAAGGGGAAGAATGGTTATTCCGGCTAACATACATCACTACTCACTTGAGCCTATGGGAATAGGCATAGCTGCAAAATGTAAGGTGAACGCAAACATCGGAAACTCCGCAGTTGTTTCAGACGTTGAAGGTGAGCTTGAGAAGCTCAGAGTGGCTCTGAAATACGGTGCAGACACGGTGATGGACCTGTCAACAGGTGGAAATGTGGACGAAATCAGAGAGGCAATCATAAGGGAATCACCTGTTCCTATTGGAACAGTTCCAATATACCAGGCCCTCCAGGAAGTAAGGTCTGTTGAGAATCTCACAGAACAGGATATTCTGGATATGATTGAACATCAGGCACAGCAGGGTGTGGATTACATGACTATCCACGCAGGGGTGCTGAGGGAATTCCTCCCGATGGTTAATCACAGACTTATGGGGATTGTGTCCCGTGGTGGTTCTATAATGGCAGAATGGATGACAGTCCACGGAAAGCAAAATCCCCTGTACACAAACTTCGATAAAATATGCCAGATATTCAAAAAATACGACGTCACATTTTCCCTTGGGGATGGTCTCAGACCTGGATGTATAAATGACGCTTCCGATGAGGCCCAGTTTGCAGAACTTAAGGTTCTGGGAGAGCTTACCAAGAAGGCCTGGGAGCACGGTGTTCAGGTTATGATTGAAGGACCGGGACATGTACCGATGGACCAGATAGAGATGAACATAAAGAAAGAGATGGAACTGTGCCACGAAGCACCATTTTATGTTCTGGGACCGCTGGTTACAGATATAGCACCGGGATACGACCATATAGCCTCGGCTATTGGAGCTGCAATGGCAGGATGGTACGGTGCATCGATGCTGTGCTACGTTACACCTAAAGAGCATCTGGGTCTTCCAAATGCAGAGGATGTTAAACAGGGGCTTATTGCATACAAAATTGCCGCCCATGCCGCTGACCTTGCAAGACACAGACCCGGTGCAAAAGAATGGGACGATGCAATGTCCAGGGCCAGATATGAATTTGACTGGGAAAAGCAGTTTGAACTTGCAATAGACCCTGAGACGGCAAGAAAATACCACGACGAAACCCTTCCACAGGAAGGATTCAAATCTGCAAAATTCTGCTCAATGTGTGGACCTTCATTCTGTGCATATAAGATATCCCAGAATGTACAGGAAGCTGTCAAAGAACAGCAGGAATTTTTAAATATAAATTCACAGCAGGAGTAAAGCTAAAAGGCGGGTAAATCCCGCCTCCCTTTAAAATGGACAGATACGAAAAGATTATAGAAAGCATAGACGACCCGATAGTTGTTGTTTCATTTACCGGAGATATTCTCTATATGAATCAGGCAGGGTACATCCTGAAGTCCCAGCTGGGTCAGAGGGATTTTCAAAATCTGATAACCCATCCACTGAATCTGGAATTCATAAAAAAAGGAATGTCTGTAAAGGGTATTTTCAAAGAGGTCAAAAATAACAGATTTTTAATAGATGCATTTCCTTTTGAAAAATCAGGGATAACCCTTCTAATCAGGGATATCACCCGTTTCATAGAACTGGAGGAGATGGCCAAAAAAGAGGGTCTGATTGTTACAATTTCAAAACTTCTGTCTGCAATATTCCACGACATGAAGGGACCTGTTGGTGGTATAAAAGGTGCTGCACAGCTTCTTAAAGAGGATATACAGGATAAGGAGCTTGTGGATGACATACTGTATGAAACAAAAAGACTTGAGAATCTGATAAATGAAATAACAATGGTGGCCAAGCCTATACAGCTTTCCAGAAAGGTGATAAATATCCATATGGTAATAGATGAAGCCATAAAAACCCTGGAAAAGCAGTTCCCTGAGGTAGATGTTGAGAGGTACTACGACCCCAGTCTGCCTGATTTGTACATCGACCCTGAGTACATGCACAGGGTACTTGTCAACATTATAAGAAACGGCATGGAAGCTATAAAAGGCAGGGGTAAAATCAGAATTTCCACGGGTATTTCATGGGATACCGTGTACTCCCCGAAAGGAAATAAAATATTTATCAGAATAAAGGACAGTGGAGAAGGTGTTCCTGAGGATATGATAGATAAGCTGTTTATACCGTTTGTGTCCACCAAAAAGAAAGGTATGGGAATAGGTCTTTCCTCCTCCTACAAGATAGTTAAGGAGCATGGAGGTATACTCAGGTATATAGGGGATGCCACATTTGAGATACTTTTACCTATTCCTGAAAGGGGCGATAAATGAAGGCTGTTGTTTTTGATGACGAAAGAACAATCAGAAAAGTAATGGAGAAAATCCTAAAAAAGGAAGGTCTTGAAGTTAAGACCTTCGAATCTGGGATAAATGCCGTTGAGATAATCAGGGAAGAAGCACCGGATATAGTTTTCCTTGACATCTCCCTGCAGGATGCAAACGGAATGGACATACTCAGGTCTATTGTGGCTCTGGAAAACAGACCCTATGTGGTTATGATTTCAGGACATGATGAGTACAACTACCTTATTGAAGCAATGAAGCTGGGAGCTTTTGATTACATCCCGAAACCATTTGATATTGATAAGATAAGGAAGGTTGTTAATGAAATCAGGGAGATTCTCTCTGCCAGGACCGTTACCGAAACAGGGGATGTTGATATAGTAGGAAAAAGCCCTGCCATGAAGGAGGTTTTTAAGATAGTTGGCAGGGCAAGTGCCAGTAACCAGCCTGTACTGATTACAGGCGAAAGTGGAACCGGCAAAGAGGTAATAGCGAAGCTTATACACAGATACAGCAACAGAGCGGATAAACCCTTTATAGCCATAAACTGTGCAGCAATTCCCTCCGGACTTATTGAATCTGAACTCTTCGGTTATGAAAAAGGTGCCTTTACCGGTGCAGACAGAAGCCGTCAGGGTAAATTCCAGGCGGCAGATGGAGGGACTATATTTTTAGACGAAATAAGTGAACTTCCACTTGAGGCACAGGGAAAACTGCTGAGGGTTCTGCAGGAAATGGAGATAACCCCAGTAGGTTCCACAAAAAGCATAAAAGTAGATGTCAGGGTTATAGCAGCCACAAACAAAAACCTCGTCAGATTAATAGCCGAGGATAAATTCAGGGAGGACCTGTTTTACAGACTGTCTGTGATTGAGATAAACCTGCCACCTTTAAGGGAAAGAAAGGAAGATATTCCTGAACTTGTTGAGCTGTTTACAAGACAGGCCCTTAAAACCCACGGCCTGAAAAAAGGCGGTTTTACAGAAGAGGCAGTAGAACTGTTAAAAAGGTACGACTTTCCAGGAAACATCAGGGAGCTTAAAAACCTCGTCCATAAACTTATTGCCATTTACAGGGAGAGACCGATTACTCCGGACCTTATTTCCCTCCAGATAGAACCTGAGAAACAGGCTGTTCTTGACTGGAAGGATGGTCTGAGAAAAGAGGTCTCGAAGCTGTATTCCAGAGGAAAAAAGAATATCTATACCAGACTTATCGAAGAGGCAGAAAGGGTTGTAATAGAGGAGGTTTTAAAATACACTAAAGGTAATATATCAGAAGCATCAAAATACCTTGGAATCCACAGAAATACCGTCCATAAAAAGGTTGAAGAACTAAATATAGATAAGGGTAAGGGGAAAGAATGAGGAGATTTTTGTTATTCTTCACGGCGGTAGCTGTTCTGATTCTTGGTTCCTGTGCTCCAAGACAGCAAATGCCTGAAAAGGAGCAGGTTCAGAACGCAATGTACTACTACAAAATAGGGCTGTCTTATCTAAATTCCGGGAATAATTCCCAGGCCCTGTACTACCTGAACAAAGCCTACAGCATAGACCCGAACAATCCGGAAATACTGAATGCCCTTGGTATAGCCTACAGTAATGTTGGGGAATACAAAAAGGCGAAGGAATTTCTCCTCAAGGCAATAGAAAAAAACCCGGACAGGGCTGAGACCTATACAAATCTGGGAACGATACTTGCAAAAGAGAAGCAGTACGAAAAAGCTCTGTGGTACTTCCAGAGGGCCGTTGAGAATCCATCCTATATGAAAAAAGACCTGGTTTTTTACAATATGGCACTTATTTACAAGCAGATGGGCAACCTCAAGCTCTATGAGGAAAATCTGAAAAAGGCCCTGTCATACAACAGTTTTCTCCTGCCGGCCTATGTGGCTCTGGGGGATTTTTACATGCAGCAGAAAAAATACCAGGATGCACTTGCCGTCTACCTTTCTGCCAAGGACAAAGGACTTGTCAGTCCCTATATCTACCTTGGACTTGGAAAGGTTTATTATCACCTTGGAGAGTATGAAAAGGCGAAGGAGTACCTCATTAAAGCGAAAAAACTTGCACGGAATAACGACTTTCTACTCCTTGAGATAGAAAGATTTATTAGAAAAACAGACCAGAAAATCATCCAGAAAACAGAAGAAAAGCTTGAGCAGCAGCTTTCAATAGCAAAGCAGGAAGAAACAGCCATAAAAAAACCACCTGTAATTGCTGAGGAAAAACCTGTGGAAGAAAAGCCAGCCATTGGAGAAGAAAAAACAGCTAAAATAGAAAAGCAGGAAGAGGAAAAGGTTGAAAAAACCGGGGAAGAACTGATTGCAAAAAAGGAAGTTGCTCCCCAGACTCCAAAGAAGGTAGTAAAGCCAAAAATAAGGTTCTACGTTCTGGTTGGCAGGTTCACAGATGAAGAAAAGGCATTCCAGCTTGTGGAAACCCTGAGGCAAAAAGGGTTTACCCCGGAACTCAAAAAAGAATACATTGATGAAAAACCTGTTTATTCTGTTATAATAGGATACTTCAGGGAGTATAGAGAAGCTTCAAGATTTTACAGAAAAAAACTCAGACCCCTGGGAATAAGGGGTATTGTTAAATTTACCAGGAAGTAAGGGGTAAAATGGATAGAGTTGAATTATCGGTTGTGATACCTATTTACAACGAGGAAGAGAACCTTCCTATTCTTTACGAAAAACTGAAGAAGGTTCTGGACAGTCTTGGAAAAAGCTACGAAATTATCTTCGTAAATGACGGTTCCACAGACAGGTCCTGGGAAATTATAAAGGAACTTTCTGAAAAAGACCCCCATGTTGTAGGTGTAAACTTTAGAAAGAATTTCGGGCAGACCGCTGCCATGTCTGCAGGCTTTGAAACCGCAAGGGGAGATATTATAATCACAATGGATGGAGACCTCCAGAACGACCCTGAAGACATACCAAAGCTCCTTGAGGTTCTGCAGGAAGGGTATGACATAGTATCTGGATGGCGGAAAGACAGGAAAGATGCATTTATAAGCAGAACACTCCCGTCAAGAATAGCTAACTGGCTAATCTCTAAAGTTACAGGTGTCCATCTCCATGACTACGGATGCTCACTGAAGGCATACAGGGCAGAGGTGGCAAAAAATCTTGACTTTTACGGTGAGATGCACAGATTCCTCCCTGCCCTCTCAAAGGCTATAGGGGCAAAGGTTACAGAAATACCGGTAAAACATCATCCCAGAATATACGGAAAGTCCAAATACGGAATTTCAAGAACATTTAAGGTTCTGCTGGACCTGATTCTTGTAAAATTTCTCCTTGATTACAGGACAAAGCCCCTGAGGATACTCGGTGGCTGGGGTGCGGTTCTTTTACTCCTTGGAACGGCTGTACTGCTGTATCTGGTTGGACTCAAGCTGTTTACAGGTGCTGACATAGGAAACAGACCTCTACTTATTTTTGGAACACTGTTCTTCCTGTCAGGTATACAGCTTATCTCTACAGGTATTGTTGCGGAGCTCATAACAAGAACCTACTACGAATCCCAGGGAAAAAGACCGTACATAATCAAGGAAATCATCAGGGATAAACAGCTCAGGGTTGTAAACAGGGGACTTGTTGAAGAAAAAATATCTTAAATACTTTGAACTTGCTGTATCCATTGCCGTTACCGCAGGGTTTATTTACCTGTTTTATGCGGTAATAGGATTTGATAAATTTGTCTCTTTTTTCACACAGATACAGCCTGTAAACATTGTTATCGCCTTTATTTTGTACACCCTTTCGTATGTTACCCGGGCATTCAGATGGAAACTTACCCTCTCCATTGACCAGTTTGGAAAGCTGTTCAGAATAACGGCCTTTAACACCGTATTTAACATATTTCTCCCCTTCAGAACAGGGGAGCTGTCTTTTTTTTATATGTTAAAAAAGGAAAACATCCCTGTCTCAGAAAGTGCAATCAGCTTTATCTCTGTAAGGATTTTCGATGCCGTTTCTCTGTTTGCTGTGTTTGGTATGGCCTATTTTATTTTCAAAGGCAGTCTGATTGCCGGTATTGCAGTTATTCTGGCCGCTCCGTTAATCCCTGTAATTCTAAAGGCAGTTACAGGATTTATAAAACACCAGAAACTATCCCAGTTCAGGAATACAAAACTAACCCTGAGAAATATAGGGATTTTATACTTTCTTTCTGTACTGACCTTTATTCTGAAATTTACCGCTTTTTACCTCGTTCTTCCATCAGGGCTGGACCTTACCTTCTCCCAGGCCTTCTTTGCTGCAGCGGCAGGAGATATAACCACTATTTTACCTATACACGGTATTGCCGGAATAGGAACTTATGAAGGCGGGTATGCAGGAGCCCTTATTTTGATTGGTGTTGATAAGGAGAAGGCTTTACTGGCCTCTGTATTTGCACACATATTTATGCTTGCAGGGGCTGCGATTATTGCAGGGTTTTCTTACCTATTTATAGGAAAAGACCCCAGAAAGGGGTCCTGAGCCTATTTCTGACCAAATACCTGGTCCAGTTTTTCCTTTACAAGCTCGGTGGTTATCCTTGTAACATCTTCCCTTATGCTTTCCCTTACCTTTTCTTTCAGGTCAGCCTCTATTGATTCGAACAGTTTTTCTTTTATGGAATTTTTTATTTCCTCAACAGAGTCCTTCAGCTCCTTTTCAAGTCTATCAAAGAAATCTTTCTGGAGGTCTTCTTTTATCTTCAGGATGTCCACATCATTCTTAATCTCGTCTATCAGTTTTTCAACGGCAATCTCAAGGACCGTTCTTCTGACCTCTTCTGGAGATATCTCTATGGTGATTTTCAGTCCTCCTCCCTGCAGGGCTTCAGCCTGTGGAGGCTGTGGTTCCGGTGTGGAAGCCTGGGCTGGTGGTGGAGGAGGCGGTGGTTCAGGGGCTGGAGATGGTTCTGCTGCCGGAGCAGGTTCTGGCTCCGGTTCAGGTGTTATACTCTCCATTTCTTTGAGCAGTTCATTAACATCATCAAGGGAACCAACATCTGAGGAGAGGTCTATCTCATCACCACCTGAAGGTTCAGAGGTTTCTCCCAGTAGTGCTTCCATATCTGCAGGTGGTTGATAACTTTCCTCAAAAGACTCTATCGACTGGGGAGTGTCCTCTACCACCGGTGCAGGTTCAGGTGCAGACTGGGAGGTGGCTGCCGGCGCAGAACTTTTAATCTCCTCAACCAGTTTATCTATTTCCGTTTCCTTATCATAAAAATCAAGATTTTCAAATCTTGACAGTGTTGATTCATCTATAGGATTTTCTCTGGATATCAGAACCTTTATGGATTTTCCCTGGACCTTGTCCCTTGAGAGGAAGAACTCAAGTGCATTAAGTGCAAGCTCACCACCAGAGGCGTCATAGATGATAACTTCAGGGTCAAAGAAATTTATTTCCCTTAATAAACTCAGGCTGTCGGTATAACCTTTGACCTCGTAATCGGCAAGCTTCTTGGAGATTTCTGTAACAAGTTCCTGGTCAAAGCTGATGACGGCTATGTTCATATTCCCCTCCTGAAATTTAAAGATTTGATAATAATTATAATTTTTTTTTCACCCTTTGGCATTCTTTGTTTAAGACAGCAGGCTGTCTTAGATTTAAGACAAAAAATTTACTGCCGAAAAGTTTTTTAAGACAACCATTTTAAGGAGAGCCGGAATGGGAAAAATCATAGGTCTTGTTAACCAGAAAGGTGGAGCAGGTAAAAGCAGTCTGACAAATGCCCTGTCCCATGAGTTTGCAAGGAGGGGGTACAGGGTTCTTGTGGTTGATTACGACCCACAGGGAACCCAGACCATGCTTTTTGGTTTCAACAGACTGTCAGAGTTTGTGGATACCGAACACGATATCACCGGAATATTCGAGGGGAAGGATGTAAAACCTGTGAATATCGGTGAAAATCTGGACCTGATTCCCTCAAATCAGGGTCTGAGGGAAGAGGCAGAGAGCGGGAGAATGGGTAAGGAGCTTGTGCTTGCCAACTTCCTGAAAGGTGGTTTTGGAAAAAAAGGGATGGCTGAGGATTACGATGTTGTGTTTATAGATTCTCCTGCAGATTCTGGAGCACTGACTGTGGGAACAATAGCAGCAAGTGATTACATCCTCATACCTACAAGGCTGACATTTGTTGATTCTACAGGGCTGGTAGGAACCCTCCAGACGGTTATCCAGGCTGTAATGACATTCAGACTCGACCTTTCCATACTGGGATTCATCCCTGTGGCCTACAAACCAAGGCTGAAAGAGCATAATGATGTTCTTGCTTCCCTTAAGCAGACCATACCACAGATACTGGAGAGACATGACTTTATAAAGGTCGCATCAAAGGAGCTTTTCCTTGAGCCTGTAAAAGACAGGATAGCCTGGGCTGAAGCGGCTGGAAAAAGGATTTCAATAAGGGAGTACATAGAGAAAGAGAAAAAAGCCCAGAGGGATATCATACTGACAATCGAGAATATAACAGACGAGATTATCAGAAGAACAATGCTCCCGGAAGGAGCGGTAGTCTAAACCAGGGAGGTAAAAGATGGATACAGGAATTTTTGATGATGTAATATCATCACCAAAGGTAAAGAAAGTAAAAAAGGCAATACAGACCATACAGGAAGTAAAACCTGAAGAGATTGAGATATCAAAGATAAAAAACCCCAGGTTCCACGACAGAAGCTATGTAAACCCTGAAAGGGTTGCGGCGCTGGCAGAAAACATACAGGCATACGGTCTTGCCCAGCCTATTGTTGTGAGGAGACTTCCTGACGGAAGTTATGAGAGAATCATAGGTTACATAAGAATCAAGGCTTTTGAGTATCTGAAAAGGGACAGAATTCCTGCGGTTATACTGGATGTTGATGAGGAGACCGCCCTTGCACTGATGATTTCCGAAAATGCCCAGAGGGAAGACCTGAACGATTACGATAAGCTTATGTCCCACCTTGAGTATCTGTCCTTTATCCTTGATATGGAGAAGGAGGATGTGATTAGACTGGCCAGGAAGATTTTCAACTATATATCAGGGAATATAAAGGAGCTTTCACCTGAAGAAAGGAAAAAGGGACAGCTAATAGAAAAGACCCTCCAGAAGCTATCAGGTACAAACCTGAGAACCTTTATAGAAAGGCTGAAAATACTGAATGTGGCTCCGGAGATTAAAGAAGCCATAAGAAAACATGGATGGTCCTATAGCCTGGCCATTGAGGTAAATAAGCTCCGTGGTATGCCTGAAAAAATGAAGGCTCTGATTAAAGAAATTATAGAGAACGACCTGTCCAAAAAGGAAGTCCAGCATAGGGTCCGTCAGATACTTGGGGAAGAGGCTGACAAAAGGATAAAAAATCCATTCAAGGAGACATTCAGGGACCTGAATAAAAGGGTATCCCAGGTTTACAGAAAACTGCCTGAAGCTGAAAAGAGAAAGGTTGAAAGAATGCTCGAGAAAAAACTGCAGGAAATCTACAGACTACTTGAAAAGTACGAGTAGGGGAGGTATCTACTCCCCTTTTTCCTTTTCCTCTATCTCCCTCAGGGCCTTTTCAAAATCCTTAACATCCTGAAACTCATTATACACAGACTTGAACCTCAGATAGGCCACCTTATCAATCTTTTTAAGCCTTTCCTGTACCAGGTCTCCTATCTCTGTACTTTCAACAACCAGTTTTCCTTCCTCAAGAAGGTACTTCTCTATTTCATCTGCAATTTCTGCCATCTGCTTTTCGGATACAGGCCTGTTTTTTGAGGCAAGTCTTATACCCCTGATGATTTTCTCTTTATTAAACGGTTCAGTCGTTCCGTTTTTCTTTTTGACTACAATTTTTTCCTCTTCGTATCTTTCGTATGTGGTAAACCTGAAACCACAGTCCAGACATTCCCTTCTTCTTCTTATAACAGTACCGTCCTTTGACTGTCTGGTATCAACAACCTTATCGTTAAGCGAGCCACAGTTAGGGCATTTCATTTATTTTCCTCTTCTTTTATTTCCTTATAGCTCAGACCGTAATATATGAAATGACCCTGTATTTTGTATTCTTTATTCAGATAGAATTTAGAAATAACATCTGCCTTGGCGTCTTCTGATGTGTAAATGTAGTACTCCAGAATAGCATCATGCCCTTTTATCCACAGGCCCAGAGGTTTGATTTTTATCTGGGGAAAGACCTTCAGAACTATCTCAAAGTATTTCCTGATGTTCTCCTTCCCGACAAGCGTAAGAGTTTCAGGGTAAATCTCCTTTATTTTAGGGTCGTAGAGCTCCGCCGAATCGGCGTAATTTTCCATTATTTTATCAATATCGTGCTGGTTCCAACCTTCTATCCAGTTATCAACGGTTTCCTGTACAGGTGATTTGCCCATTATACAAGCTCCTTGAATGTATCTTCTATTGCATTCAGGGTTCTGTTTATATCCTCATCACTGTGTGCTGTACTGAGGAACGATGCCTCAAACTGGGAAGGTGCAAGGTACACACCCTTCTCAAGCATTAATTTATAGAATCTGTTAAACAGTTCAAGGTCTGAAGATTTTGCGTCGGCAAAGTTCTTCACCTCTTTATCTGTGAAGAACATGGTAATCATTGAACCGACCCTGTTAACAGTTGCCTTAATTCCGTATTTGTCTATCAGTTGGTTCATTCCATCCTCAAGTACCTGTCCTTTTCTGTCCAGTTCAGGATAAGGGTTCTTCTCCATCAGTATCTGGAGCTGTTTCAATCCGGCAGCCATTGCAAGGGGGTTTCCGGAAAGGGTTCCGGCCTGGTAAACAGGTCCTTCAGGTGCAACATGTAGCATAATTTCCCTTTTTCCACCGTATGCCCCAACAGGAAGACCTGCACCGATAACCTTACCCATGGTTGTCAGGTCAGGGTCTATTCCGTAAAGCTCCTGTGCTCCTCCGAGGGCGAGCCTGAATCCGGTCATAACCTCATCCCATATCAGAAGGGCTCCGTATTCTCTGGTTATCTCCCTTAACCTCTGGTGGTACTCCTTAGAAGGTGCAACAACCCCCATGTTTCCGGCTACAGGTTCCAGAATAACACATGCTATATCATCACCGTGCTTTCTGAAAGCCTCTTCCACTGCGTCTATATCGTTGTAAGGTAAAACAATTGTCAGCTGGGCAAGTTCCTCCGGGATACCAGGTGTTCCGGGTATACCGAGGGTGGCAACACCTGAACCGGCGGAGACCAGCAGTGAATCGCCGTGTCCGTGGTAGCATCCGTCAAACTTTATGATTTTTTTCTTACCAGTGTATCCCCTGGCAAGCCTTATGGCAGACATGGTGGCTTCTGTTCCTGAGTTTACAAATCTTACCATCTCAACGGAGGGAACAGCCTCAATAACAGCCTTCGCCATCTCAATCTCAAGTTCTGTTGGTGCTCCAAAGCTTGTGCCGTAATTTGATACCTGCTTTATTGCATTGATAATCTGGTCGTGGGCATGTCCCAGTATAAGTGGTCCCCACGAAAGAACATAGTCGATGAACTCATTTCCATCAACATCCCATACCCTGCTTCCTTTTCCCTTTGCTATAAAAAGAGGTTCCATACCCAGTGCTTTAAAAGCCCTTACCGGTGAGTTTACCCCACCTACGAGGTATTTCTGTGCTTCTTTAAACAGCTGACTGGACCTTTCTGTTTTCATAACAGCCTCACAATTCAATTTTTTTGAATAATTATACCAGAGATATACCTAGAATACCTGTTAATCTTGAATGGGGAGAGAGATTTGATTATATTAATAACAGGATATTAACGGAAAGGGGGAGAGACACCATGCCGCTCTCAGAACACACAGCCACAGAGATTCTCAAAGAGTCAAATGCCTACGCCATGTTTATACATGATTTACACGGTAATATAGAGGCATCCTTTTTTGATGCCTCAAGGCTTGGAAAAAACAGCTCTGCAGGACTTGGGGTTATTCTTTCTATTGCAGAAGAGCTTGTGAAGAGGCTTGACCTTGGACGGCATCAGTACACAGTTCTGTGCTGTTCGGAGGGACACCTTTTTATAACTTCGATAGGTGGGAAACTCCTGTCTGTTTTTTCTTCCAATAGTATTGAACCGGAAAGAATTATGGACAGGTTGATTTCTGCAGTTGAGAGGAATATTCAGTAGATATTTTCCGGCTGACCTTCAGGACGGGTTTTCCACCTTTTGTGGACCCAGAAGTACTGGTCTGGATGTTTTCTGACGGCTTCTTCTGTCATTTTTGTGTATTTCTGGACCAGATTTCTGATTTTTTCTTCCTGGGTCTGGCCTTCAACCGGTGGTATCTCCTGAATGACAGCCCTGTAGGTTTTTGTTTCATAATGGTAATACTGGTATCCAAACAGCACGGGTACACCGTATTTTACGGCGAGCTTTGCAGGGAAGGACACAGTTGAGGCCTCAAGTCCGAAAAAGTCCACAAAGACTCCCCTGTGTCTCAGGGCATTCTGGTCTGCCAGAAAGACTATCGTTTTTCCGGCCCTGAGGGCTTTTATAAAGTCCTTTAATGGCTGGTCGTGGAATATTATTTTCATACCGGCCTGCTGTCTTATTGAGGTGATAAGACTGTTCATCTTTTTGTTTTTCATTCTGTAGGCCAGTGAAACAATCTCCCCTGTTTCCCTGGAAAGGCCTGCTCCTCCAAGTTCCCAGTTCCCTATGTGGGCTGTAACAAGAATCTTGCCCCCTTCACTGTGGAGAAGTTCCCTGCCCCTTTCTATTGAAAATATCCTGTCTATCTCCCCAGACCGGACGTACTGTGGAATCCTTGGAAATTCAGTAAGTGTTCTTCCTATGTTCTGGAGGGAAAGCTTTCCTGTTTCTAATTTCCATTCCTGACTCTTTTCAGGAAAAGCTATGTTCAGATTTTTCAGTATTACCTTTTTTCTGTAACCGGCATGCCAGAAGAGGGAGCCTATACTTTCCCCCAGAGAGATGGAAACATCCCTTGGTAGGCTCTTTACAATGGAAAAGAAAAGTTTTGCAAGAGCGTAGTCCATTAAAGCTCACCTATTTTTTTGAGAGCTTCTACTGCCCTTTCAAAAATCTTCTTGTCTGTAGGGTAGGTAAGAATTGATTCAACTTCCTCGATAGGGAAGAATTTTGCCTCGTCTATCTCTTCCTTCTGGGGTGTTATATCTCCCCCTTTGTACCTCATCAGGTAGTAATAAACAAATTTGTGGATTCTGTACAGTTCCATGCTGTACCAGTAATCAACCTCCCCAAGGTAATCGACGATTTCTGCGTCGACACCTGTTTCTTCCTTGACCTCCCTCAGAGCTGCCTTATCCCTTGGCTCTCCCCTCTCAATATTCCCCTTGGGGAATGACCATCTGTTTTTTACCCTGATTAGAAGTACTTCCAGTTTCCCGTCTTCATTTCTTCTAAAAACAACTCCGCCTGCCGAAAATTCCCATTTTGTCTCCATTCACCCACCTCACTTCATATAGATTAGTATGAAAATAGTTATTATAACCGAGCCAATAATATTCATAAAGAAACCAACCCTGACCATTCTGCTGATAGGAACATGCCTGCTTCCGTAGATAATTGCATTGGGAGGGGTGGCTATAGGGAGCATAAATGCAAAGCTGGCAGCTATTATGATTCCAAACACAGGATAAAAAAGGTCTATGTTCAGCTCTTTGAGAATTCCAATCAATATAGGTGCAAATGTGATAACTGTTGCTGTGTTGGAGCTTATTTCTGTTAGGAAAATCATTGCAACAATGAGTACAAAGATAAACAGTACAATCATCTCAGGGGATATTATCCCGGCCACTTTTTTGCCTATATACCCTGCAAGACCTGTTTTGATGATAAGTTTTCCCAGGGCTATACCTCCTCCAAACAGGAGAATTGTGTCCCAGTCAAGTTCCTTCAGGTCCTTCCCTGTCAGTGTTCCCTCGCCTTTCTTTGCAGGAAGTAAAAACAGCAAAATGGCAGCAATCAGGGCAACAATAGCCTCGGGAATGTGGTTTTTCAGGGCTTTGTACAGGGCCTGATTCCCCAGAATATTTGCAAGACCTGGAAGTATCCACAGGAATGCTGCCAGACCGAAAACAAACATGGTATTCCTTTCCCCGGGCGATACACGGGGAAGTGATTTCTTTTCCTGTCTTATAAGCTGTTTTATCTTTTCCTTTTCAAATGAAAAGTTCCTGATGTGGAACCTGATGTACAGGAGCAGGGCTACGTAGGAGGTAAAGGTTATCGGTGCAGCAAGGAGAAACCATTTCAGGAAATCAACATCATAACCTTCTTCCTTTAAAAAGCCAGCTCCAATAAGGTTTGTTGGTGTTCCTATAAGTGTTGTTGCCCCGCCTATAGAGGCGGAATAGGCAACGGCAAGGAGGGCAAATACGGCAAATCTGCCTGTATCACTGATTTTTTTATTTCTGAACATCTGGATTATTCCAAGGACCAGTGGAAGGAGCATGGCTGTTGTTGCAGTGTTACTGACCCACATGGAAAGGAGGAATGCGATAATGGAAAATCCTGCAATCAGTCTGATAGGACTCTGGAGGAAAAAATCCAGGGACAGCAGGTTCAGTGCAAATCTCCTGTCCAGACCGTGTTTTGTCATTGCCTGTGCAATCAGGAAACTTCCTAAAAAAAGGAGGATGACAGGATGTCCCAGACTCAAAAATGCTTCTTTAACGCTAACCACACCCAGAACTACAGCGATGGTAACACCAAGAAGGGCTGTCATGGACAGTGGTATTACCTCTGTAAGCCAGAACACAAGGCAGAAGCCCATTATGGCAAATACTATATGGGCTTCCCTTGAGAGGTCCATCGGGGTGATATAGATTACCGCCGCAAGTAAAGGAGCCAGAACAAGACCTATCTCCCTTCTGTAGTGCTCAAGCCGTGATAAACTCATTGTTCCTCATCTTCAACTCTTATGAGAACAGTCTTCCTGACGGTAATCTTTTCTTCTTCTATTTCCTTTATTGCCTTCTGTATATTATTTTCTGATGCTGTGTGGGTAAGTATAACAAGTGGAACCACCTTTTCGTCGGTAATCCCTGCAAAAGAAACAACCTTCTCTTTCTGTATTACCGCAGCTATGCTAATGTTATATCTGGCAAATACGGCGGCTACCTTGGCCAGTATACCTGTAACATCAGGAACGGTAAATCTCAGATAGTACCTTGTGTAAAAATCACTGACCCTGGTAAGGGAAAGCTGTCTGTGTTGCCAGTTCATTGATGTGATTTCAATCTCCCTGCCAACGCCCAGGGCTATGCTCTTTGCTATATCAACTATATCGCTGACGACTGCACTGGCCGTTGGGAGACTTCCTGCCCCTTTTCCGTAGAACATTGTTTCCCCCACAGAATCGCCCTCAACCATAACAGCATTGAACACCCCATCTACCTTTGAAAGGGGATGGTCTGATGGGAGGAATGTTGGATGAACCCTCACCTCCACTTCACCGTTGTGTCCTTTGGCAATAGCCAGAAGTTTCAGGGTATAACCCAGTTCTCTTCCAAGGTCTATATCAATACTGTCTATATTTTCAATACCTTCAACATACACCCCGGAAAAATCAATAAAACCGCCAAAGGAGAGGGATGAGAGTATCGCAATCTTGTGGGCAGCATCTGTACCATTTATATCAAGGGTAGGGTCTGCCTCGGCATAGCCAAGCTCCTGTGCTTCCCTGAGAACATCCTGAAAAGACCTGCCCTCTTTGAGCATCTGGGTAAGGATATAGTTTGTTGTACCGTTTAAAATGCCGTAAATTTTCTGGATATCGTTTGCAACAAGACCTTCCCTCAGGGCTCTGATAATGGGAATTCCTCCAGCAACAGCAGCCTCAAAGCCTACCCTTATGCCCTTTTCTTCTGCCAGGGAAAATACCTCCTTCCCCTTCTCAGCAAGGAGGGCTTTATTGGCTGTAACAAAATGTTTGCCTTTTTCTGCCGTTTTTTTAAATAATTCCAGTGGGAAATCTATTCCCCCTGTCAGTTCAACGATGATATCTATCTCCCTGTCATCAAGCAGTTCCTCAAGTGAGCTGGCTTTTTTATCCTCAGGGAGGGGATAGGAAAACTGTTTATCCCAGTTTCTGGTGTAAACCTTTTTCAGATTTATCTGTACACCGCTTTTTTTTGTAAGGAGTTCTTTCTTTTCCTCCAGTATCTGTGCAACACCATTTCCAACAACACCGTATCCTACTATCCCAACATTAACAGTCTTCAACAACTGCCTCCTTACTCTGTTTTTGTCAGAAAAATCTGTGCAACAGGCATCTGGGCAAACAGCCTTACAGGATAATCATTTGTGTTGTAAAGACAGAAGGTGATGTTTCCTTCAAATCCATGCTCCAGCCATCCGGCATTCACCAACTGTAATCCCATCCTCGCAAGACGAAACTTAGGCTGGAGAAAAGGGGCAATATTCTCAGGAAGTCTTATATACTCCATGGATTCAACAAGGAAAAACCTTGACGGTTCGATAACTATACCCCTGTCAGATATGTAGTCCTTTTCCAGAATATTAAGGTAGGGGTTCTTAGGGTCAAGAATCTGAAGCTCAGGCTCAAGCTCCCTGGGATACCTGTAGAATCTGTCTGATGTCCTGAGGTCTATAGAGGAGGGCTGCAGCTGCAGCTCCTCATCAAAAGGGTCTATCTCAATTGAACCGATTTTCAACAGCTCTTTAATCTGTTTTTGGTTTAAAAGCATCACATCTCCTTACTGTCTTGCAAGCCTGAGGACTTCTTTAACCAGCTTTTCTATACCCTCAGCCACGTCCTTTATTGTTTTTCCTTCCATATAGGCAGGTGTTGAAACAATTTTGTGTTCCTCATCAACAAGTGCCTCAGAAACAGGGCATACAAGGTGCTGCTGACCCATAGCCTCAATTGCCTTTGCAACCTGCTCATCACTTCCGATGGTCAGTTTTGCCTTTGCTTCCCTGAGTGCTGCTGCGACGATTACAGGTGATATACACACAGCTCCGATAGGCTTTCCCTTCTGGAACATCTCAACCAGAAGTCTTTTCACCTCAGGGATAACATCTGCATCGGCACCTTTCTCAAGGAAGTTTGAGAAGTTTTTGGCAACGCCGTATCCACCTGGCATAATAAGAGCATCTATATCATCGGCTGAGACCTCGTTGATATCCTTGATATCTCCCCTTGCTATTCTGGCAGCTTCCACAAGAACATTCCTTGTTTCATTCATCTTTTCACCGTTAAGGTGGTTAATCACCTCTTTCTGTGGAATGTTAGGTGCCATACAGACTATCTCAACCCCTTCCCTGTCCAGGAAGTAAAGGGTAAGTGTAGCCTCATGTATTTCAGCACCATCGAACACACCACATCCTGCAAGTAAAACACCTACTTTCATGGTTCCACCCCCTTTTGTGAAATTTGGTTCAATTTATTGTAAACTAATTTATTGAAAGATTTAATAGGAGGCAAGGAATGTATCAGCTTGAGG
>JAADEU010000015.1 GCA_013153235.1 Aquificota bacterium
TTTAGGGTCGTATGCCAGACCTATGAGAGGTTGCCACCAGGTTTCAACCTGGTCCCCTATCTCATCATTTACGATTTCTATCTGTACCTCTTTTGCAGGTATCTGACCCTCCCTGTACTTTTTGTCAAACTCGTTAAAATAACTTTCCCATTCGGATTTTTCCAGCTTTCTTACAGCCATCTGTCAGCCCTCCTTGTGATTTTTTTTTGTTTTCTTAACTTATCTATGCAATAAATAATATTATTTCCCCAACGGGGATTTACAAGGGTAAAGATGAGAATCAAAAAGCTCCCTGAAGGGCTTATAAATAAGATTGCTGCAGGTGAGGTTGTTGAAAGACCTGCCAGTGTGTTGAAGGAGCTTATTGAAAACTCCCTGGATGCACAGGCGGATACCCTCCAGATAGCAGTTGAGAAAGGTGGAAAAAAGCTGATTGAGGTGAGGGACAACGGTACAGGGATACACCCTGACGATATAATGGAGGCTGTTTCAAGGTTCTCCACCTCAAAGATAGACAGTTTTGACGACCTGTACTGTATTACCACGTACGGTTTCAGGGGAGAGGCACTGGCGAGTATATCTGCCGTATCAAGGTTCAGTCTGATTACAAGGCAGAAGGAGTTTCCCCTGGGGAAGGAGCTTTTTGTTGAAGGAGGGGTATTCAGACATCTGTCGGATACAGGTGCTTCGGTGGGAACAGCTGTAAGGGTGAGGGATTTATTTTTCAATCTACCTGTAAGGGAGAGATTTCTAAAATCAGAAAGAACAGAGCTGAACCACATAATGGATGTTTTTTTCAGATATGCCATCTACCATAGCGACAAAAGGTTCAGTCTAACCGTTGACGGAAAGCAGATTTACACCCTTTTACCTGAAAATACAGAGGAGAGAATAAAGAGGCTTTTCCCAAAGGTTGAACAACTGATAAGCTTTGAGTGGGAAAATCAGCTTGGAAGGGTGTCAGGTTACTACTCCCCTGATTACCAGTCAGGTAAAGGGTTTATATACATAAACGGCAGACCTGTAAAAAATAGCATGCTGAAAAAGATAATATCCTCAAAGCTTGGAAACAGTTTTTATGTGATTTTCCTTGAACTGCCCCCGTATTCCGTTGATTTTAATATCCATCCGTCAAAGATAGATGTTAAGTTCAGAAAAGACAGACCCGTTTATGAGCTGGTAAAAACCGCCCTGGAAAAAAGCGGTAAGCCTCAGGTTTTTTATTCCCTTTCCCAGCCTTCTGTAAAATACGGAGGTGAGTTTAAGATTCTGGGGCAGATAGAAAACACATTTATCGTGGTTTACTACAACGGTGAGGTTTACTTTATAGACCAGCATGTGGCAAGTGAAAGAATCAATTATGAGCTACTTTTGAAAAAGTACAGGTCAGGAGGTATAGATTCAGAGGCTATTTCCCCTGTGAAACTTAAGCTTGACAAATTACAGCAGGAAAAATTTGAGCAGTTAAGTTCTGTGTTTAAAAATGCAGGCTTTGATTTTAAATTAAAAGATGGAACCCTCTACATAACTGCCGTTCCTGTTTATGCCAGAGGCAGGGATATAAAAAAGTTTGTGTTGAATCTTATTAATAGCGAATATCCGGAGGTGGAGATAGAAAGCTTTTTAGGGGAGCTTGCCTGTGAGCTGTCTGTGGAGGCAGGTGATATTCTTCATGATGAAGAGGCAAAAAGTTTGCTTAAATTATGGCTGGAAACAGACAATCCAAATCTGTGTCCCCACGGGAGACCTATATACTATAAAATCCCTGTGGAACAAATAAAAAAGAAGGTGGGAAGAAGATGACCCAGAAAGCCTTGACAGAGGAAAAGAACAGGGTAATAAAAAACTACTTTGATAAAAAAGAGGAAATCATAAATGCCCACAGGTCAGGGGCAAGCGGACTGGATACGGTCAGGGCCCTATCCGACCTGACAGACGAGACAATTAAACAGCTTGCCAGAATCTCATTCCCTGACATGGACAAGGTCTGTATTGTTGTCCTTGGTGGATACGGCAGAAGGGAACTGTGTTTCAAATCTGACATAGACCTGTCCCTTGTTTTTGATACAGACGATTTTGAGAGCCTGAAAGAGGGGATAGAGACATTTTACTATGCCCTTCTTGACCTTAAGGTGGATATAGGGTTTTCACCACGGGATATAAAAACATTCCTTGACCTTTCAAAGGAAGACCTGACTGTTGCCACTTCGCTCCTTCAGGGAAGATTTATCATAGGAAACAGGGAGATATACGACAACCTGATTAAAAGATTCAAAAGGCTGATTAGAAGAAAAAGGCTCGCCTACATAAACGCAACCCTCAGAGCCAGAAAGATGAGATACCAGAGAACAGGTTCAACCATATACATGATGGAACCCCACATAAAGGAAGGTGAAGGTGGACTGAGGGATTTCCACGAAGTTTTCTGGATAGCAAGGGTTCTGGATGATGTACCTGATTACAGGTATTTTGTTGAGAAGAATATAATCCTTGAGGAGGAATACGAGGAACTAATCAGGGCGTACAACTTCCTGCTGAGAATCAGAAACGAGATGCACCTGATATGTAACAAAAGATGCGATGTACTGGTAAGACCATTACAGGAAGAGGTCGCAAAGAAACTGGGTTATATTGAAGCTCCCTATGACGAGGAGAGCCTCCGGGAAAGTGTTGAAAAGATGATGAGGCTTTACTACCTGTATGCAAAATCCATTAACACAATAACAAAAAGAATACTCAAAGCCCTGACGGAAGAGGATGAGCTTGAGATTTTCGAGCCGATAGATGCTGTTTTCTCCAGAACGACTATGGAGATAGATGTTTTCAACAGGGAAAAATTTGAAAAAGACTACAGGAATGTACTGAAGGCATTCCTGTACTTTAAGGAGTATAACCTGGACTTTTCCTCTGAGCTGGAGTTTCTAATCAGGAAACACGAAGAGAAACTGAGGGAAAACAGGGAAGACCCTGAAGTAAAAAAGATGGTCCAGAAACTGTTTTCTGACCCAAACAACCTGGCAAAGACCCTCAGAAAAATGCAGGACTTTTATGTTCTGGATGACCTTATACCAGAGTTTGGTTACCAGAGATGCCACTTCCAGTACGATGCTTACCACAAATACACAACAGATGCCCACGCCATAAAAGCGGTTGAGGAACTTGAAAGCCTCAAAAAGATTGACCATCCCCACAGGAAGATGATGTACGAGCTGTTTAAAGAGATAGACAGGGTTGACCTTCTGACGTGGGCTGTGTTTCTCCACGACATAGGAAAAGGCCACAAAACAGACCACTGTATTCTTGGTGCAAAAATGGCAAAAGAAATAATGCTCAGGTTCGGTTACTCAAAAAGGGACGCGGAAATAGTCAGTTTTCTGGTTCTCCACCATCTGGATATGGCGAAGATATCCCAGAGAAGGAATATGAACGAACCCAAAGTGATAAATGATTTTGCAAAAACAATAAAAAACAAAGAGCTTTTAAAGATGCTCACAGTCCTTACCTGGTGTGATGCCAATGCTGTAGGACCAAATGTCTGGAACGACTGGAAAAATGCACTTCTATGGGAGCTTTACCACAAAACCCTTGAGGTTCTTGAAGAAAATGTATCCTACGAAGAGATACACAAAAGAAGACTTGAAGAGAAGAAGGAAAAGCTCAGGGCGATACTGGAGGTTGAGCTGGGTAAAGAGAGGGCAGAGTTCCACATGGGCAGATTCTCAGACTACTACGTAACCTCCACAACTATAGATGATATGGTAAGGCACATAAAACTTGAGGAACAGCTATTCAAAACAGGAAAACCCCAGTTTTACTTTGAGAAAAAATACGGAATCGGTTTTTCTGAGCTCCTTATGGTTATAGACAGCAAAAAGGTAAAAAATCCCCTGCTTGTTGTGACAGGTATTATCTCATACATGGGTATAAACATACTTTCCGTTTACAGTTACATGAGAAAAGATGGAATCATCGTCATAGACCTTCAGATATCAACATCCTCACTGGAGGTCGTTGAGGATAAAAAATTCCACCAGTTTAAAGAACTGTTTAACAAATACCTTAAAGGTGAGATAACACTTGATGAGCTTTCAAAAAAGAGGAATGCCACATTCAAAGCCTCGGTTGTACCTCCCCCAACATTCGTAAAAGTAGACAACGAAATGTCCGAGGTGTACACCATATTTGATATATCAGGCGAGGACAGGGTAGGGCTTCTGTTTGATATATTCAGGGTATTTGCCAGATTTGACCTGTACGTCCACATTGTTAAAGTGGTCACCCAGGGCGAGAGAATCAGGGACGCATTTTATGTCAGAACAAAGGACAAAAAGAAAATCACAGACGAAAAACTGATTAACCAGATAAAGAATGAACTGCTAAAGGTTATAAAGTCCTGATTGTACCTGTATCTTGCAGCTTCTGGAAAAGGGGGATATCTTTTTTTATATAGAAATATGAGCGAAGTCCAGTCATATTTTATATGTAAAGTTATTGCATTTTTTCCTAAACTGAAATATAATATTTAATGAACAAAATAAAAGAAAAGGAGGTAGAGCAGGATGGCTAAAATCAAACCTCTCTACGATAGAGTAGTGGTAAAACCAGCGGAAGAAGTAGAGGAAAAAACACCATCAGGAATAATCATCCCTGATACAGCAAAAGAAAAACCATCAGAGGGTGAGGTTATAGCTGTTGGTGAAGGAAGACTCCTTGAAAATGGAGAAATCAAGCCACTGAAAGTTAAAGTTGGTGACAGGGTTATCTACAGCAAATATGCAGGAAATGAATTTGTTGTAGACGGTGAAGACCTTATCGTTCTCAGAGAAGACGATATACTTGCTATCATTGAACAATAACAAAAAAAACAAAGGAGGTGGAAATAGATGGCAGGAAAAATGATTATCTACGGAGAAGAAGCCAGAGCAAAACTCAAATCTGGTGTAGATAAATTAGCAAATGCTGTAAAAGTAACACTTGGACCAAGGGGAAGAGAAGTAATCCTTGAGAAAAAATGGGGTTCCCCAGCTGTTACAAAAGACGGGGTTTCAGTTGCCAAAGAAATAGAACTGCCAGACCCACTTGAAAACATGGCAGCACAGCTTGTTAAAGAGGTTGCCTCAAAAACAGCTGATGTTGCTGGAGACGGTACAACAACAGCCACAATACTCACACAGGCCATATACACAGAAGGACTGAAGGCAATAGCTTCAGGGGCAAACCCTGTATATGTAAAAAGAGGAATTGATGAGGCCGTAAAGGTTGTTGTTGAAGAACTGAAGAAGATGTCCAAAGAAGTAAGCGGAAGAACAGAGATTGAGCAGGTTGCTACAATATCTGCAAACAACGACCCTGAAATCGGAAAAATCATAGCTGACGCAATGGAAAAAGTTGGAAAAGACGGCGTTATCACAGTTGAAGAGGCAAAAGGAGCTGAAACTGTCCTTGAAACCACAGAAGGTATGCAGTTTGACAGAGGATACCTCTCTCCATACTTCGTGACAAACCCAGAAAAAATGGAAGCTGTACTTGAAAATCCATTCATCCTGATATACGAAAAGAAAATCTCAAACATAAGAGAACTCCTGCCAGTACTTGAAAAGGTTGTACAGACAAACAGACCACTGCTGATAATCGCTGAGGATGTGGAAGGTGAAGCACTTGCCACACTGGTTGTAAACAACATCAAAGGTGTACTGAAGGTATGTGCCGTTAAAGCTCCAGGATTTGGAGAAAGAAGAAAGGCAATGCTTCAGGATATAGCAATCCTGACAGGTGGTCAGGCTATAACAGAAGACCTGGGTATCAAGCTTGAAAATGTAGACCTTGACATGCTGGGACAGGCTGACAAGGTTGTTGTTGACAAGGATAACACAACAATTGTTGGCGGAAAAGGAAACCCAGAAGACATCAAGGCAAGAATTGAGCAGATTAAAGCTCAGATAGAAACAACAACATCTGAGTACGACAGGGAAAAACTCCAGGAAAGACTGGCAAAACTCTCAGGTGGTGTGGCAATCATCAAAGTAGGTGCTGCTACAGAAGCTGAAATGAAAGAGAAAAAGGACAGGGTTGATGACGCTGTCCACGCTACAAAGGCTGCTGTAGAGGAAGGAATAGTTCCCGGTGGTGGTGTGGCACTTCTGAGAGCTGCAAAAGCTCTGTGTGACCTGAAAGAGGAAAATCCAGACAAAAAATGGGGAATTGACATAATCAAAAAGGCCTGCCAGGTACCACTGAAGCAAATCGCAAACAACGCAGGATTTGAGGGCTCGGTGGTAATAGAGAAGGTTAAGGCCAATGACAACGTGAACTACGGATTTGATGCTGCCACAGGTGAGTACGTGGACATGATGGAAGCCGGTATCATAGACCCAACAAAGGTTGTGAGAACGGCTATCCAGAATGCTGCATCTGTAGCAGGAACAATGCTCACAGCTGAGGCTCTGGTGGCTGAGATACCTGAGAAGGAGGAAAAAACACCAGGAGCCGGAATGGAAGGAATGGGGGACATGGGCTTCTAAGTCCTGACTCCCTGATATAAATCTGAAAGGCCCCCTTTATGGGGGCTTTTTTATTTTCTGCACATTTTTCGTTCAACAGACTTGCCTCTGCATAAAATCAGTGCAAAAAATTTCACCATTTTTTCACATCCACTGAAGACCTCTATAAAAATCTCTGTTTATCAATAACTTCCACTGCATATTCCGTTCTGGCACGATTATTGTATTTTCAAATTTTTGTGAAAAGAAAAAAAGGAGGTCTTTCAGATGAAAAAAATTGAGGCTATTATCAAGCCTTTTAAACTGGATGAGGTTAAGGACGCCATATCTGAGCTTGGAAACTTTGGTATTACCGTTACTGAGGTTAAAGGATTTGGAAGACAGAAGGGACATACAGAGCTGTACAGGGGTGCAGAATACGTAATTGACTTTCTCCCAAAAATAAAAATAGAAATTGTGGTTGATGACTCTATGGTTGAAAAAATCGTTGAGGCAATAACAAATGCAGCAAGAACCGGAAAAGTTGGTGATGGAAAGATTTTCATCGTTCCTGTAGAGGATGCGGTGAGAATCAGAACAGGAGAAAGAGGAACAGAGGCTCTTTAAAAAATAAAAAATTACAAAATAAAAGGAGGTCAAAGAATGAAAAGCAAACTGGCAGGTCTTTTTGCAATGCTCCTTCCTGCAGTAGCTCTGGCAGAGGAGGCAAAAATTGATACAGGTGATACAGCCTGGATGATTACAGCAACGGCATTTGTTGTTCTTATGTCTGTAGGTGGTCTGACACTGTTCTACGGCGGAATGACAAGGTCAAAAAATATAGTTAACACTGTAATGATGGTTCTGGTTGCATATGCGATAGCGATTATTGTATGGACCCTCTGGGGATACTCACTGGCGTTTTCAGATGGTGAAGGGGCTATATACGCGATAGTTGGTGACCTTAAGTACTTCCTCCTCAATGGAATTGATTATACCCAGGTCAGTGGAATGGGTGCCTTTCCTGAGTGGGTATTTATCGCATTCCAGTCAACATTTGCTGCGATTACCATAGCCCTTGCTTCAGGTGCCGTTATTGAAAGGATGAAATTCTCTACATGGGTTGTGTTTGCAATACTATGGGTGACATTTGTATACGCACCTATCGCCCACGTTGTATGGGGTGGTGGATTTCTGTTTGACGCAGGTGCCCTTGATTTTGCAGGTGGTACAGTTGTTCACATAAACGCAGGTGTTACCGGTCTTGTTCTTGCACTTCTCCTGGGTAAGAGAAAAGACTACAAAAAAACAGCCATTCTCCCATCTTCTGTGATTCTTACATCCCTTGGAGCAGGTCTGCTGTGGTTTGGATGGTTCGGATTTAACGCAGGTTCGGCATTCGGTGCAAACGATGTTGCAGGTGTTGCACTCCTGACAACAAATATCGCTACAGCGGCAGGGGTACTTTCCTGGATTATAATGGAGTGGATTACAGCCAAAAAACCAACACTCCTCGGTGGTGCTTCAGGTGCTATTGCCGGACTGGTTGCGATTACTCCAGCTGCCGGTTTTGTCAGCCCTGCAGGTGCCATCATCATAGGTCTTGTTGCAGGTATTGTTGGATGGTTTGGTGTGTTCGTGCTGAAGAAGGCCCTTGGATATGATGATTCTCTGGATGCGTTCGGTATCCACGGGCTGGCAGGTATATGGGGAGCTATAGCAACCGGTTTCTTTGCACTTCAGCCACTGGCATGGGATGGCTCACCACTGCAAAACGGGGACAGAATGGGTCAGATACTGGTTCAGATTGAATCTGTAATATTCACAATAGTATTTACAGCTGTAATGACCGCTATACTGTACTTCATCTCATCACTGATTACAGGTGGTGCAAGGGTTGATGAAGAAACAGAAACAATGGGACTTGATGAAGCAACCCACGGGGAAAGAGGCTTCAACCTCTAAGGGGTCTCTTCCCCTTTATTCTATGCCTGTAATTGGACGAATATGTTAATATAATTGAAACTCAATCAAAAAAATCAGGAGGTTACAGGGAATGAAAAAAGTTATGGGACTGGCTGCTGCAGGACTGCTTGCTGCAGGAACTGCATCTGCAGGAACACTTACCGTTGCTAACTCCGACATGACAATGGGTGGAGGAGTTACAGCAGGATACTTCTATGTTACAAACAACGGTGCAGGACAGAACACAGACTACTTCACAGTTTCTAACTTTGTAATTGACCTGAAAGGAAAGTCAGGAATCATAAGCTATAAGGCAAGCTTTGGTTCTGTAGTTCAGCCTGACCTGCTTGAAGGAACACTCTCAAAGAGCTCTTCTTTTGGGCTCTCGTACGGATGGGTAACCATTTCTCCTGTTGAAGGCCTGTCTATTGATGCAGGAAAACTTACAACAAATATCGGTTATGAACTGTACCACACATACGACAACAAAAACTACACATTCGGTCTTGTATGGTGGGGACAGCCTGTTACATATCCAGGTGCAAGGGTAAACTACTCTGTTGCTGATGGTGTGGATGTTTATGCTGAGTATACACAGGATACAGCAGGAAGTGTGTTCACAGTTTCACCAACAGATGCCTACGCGGTAGGTGTAATTGGTTCTATGGAAAATGTTAGCTATGCGGTTTCTTACTTTGATTACAACAAAACTAAAAACCTGATTGATGTTGTTCTCAGCACAGAGATTGAAGGATTTGAGCTTGGACTGAACTTCGACTACCAGTGGATGGATGATACTGCCAAGAAGGCCCTCCAGAATGCAGGGGCAACAAGCATAGATGATACAGCATACGGTATTGCCCTCTATGTATCAACAAAGGTTGATGTGTTTGAGCTTCCTGTGAGGATTGAGTATGTAAATGACGGTTCTGCAACAGATGCCGCTGGCAATGTTGTTTGCGATGGAATCTACGGTGTTGCAGGGGACAGTGCATGGTCTTTCACAGTTACACCTACATACAGACCATCTGCAAACACATACGTGAGGGCTGAATTTGCTTATGTTTCTACAGACAAGAAGGGCTTTTCAGATGATAAAGGAAATGCAAAGGACAGCAGAACTGTTATTGGTGTTGAGGCCGGATTCCTGTTCTAATAAAACATAATCTCTGGGGGCGTTGGCCCCCTTACTAAAATGTGAAAAACTTTTTTCTTTTTCTGTTTCTGTCTTTTACAGGGGGAGTCTTATTATCATCCTATATTCCGGAGATTTTGTTTTTCCTGATTCCTTTTTTTATCCTGGTTCCCATTATTGAAAAATCAGCCTGGAGTCTGCCTGTTTTCTTTACAGGCGTATTTCTTACAGGGGCTTTTCTATCTCACCAGGACAGTCTGGAGGATATGCAGATAAAAAGAGTCTATGCAGCCTGTTTTGTAACCTCTCCACCGTATTTTTCCCCTGACTTTACCTCATTTTCCTGCAGGGTATTTGAATCGGATTTTAAACCACTGGAGGGAAGAAAGGTTTCTGTGTATCTTAGATGGGAAGACAGGGATATATTTGCAGGGAGTTCTGTCTCGTTTTTTGGCAGGGGATACATTCAGGATGGCAGAATAAAACTGTATCCATACAGGGGTTTTTTCCAGACACTCAATGACAGGAATCCCCTGTATCCTGTTGCCTGGCTCAAGAATTTTCTCATAGATAGATACAGGTCTTCTACAGTTGATGAATCTGCTTTTGCCCTGGGAATGGCACTTATTTTCGGGGAAAGGGGGTATATATCCAGGTACAGGGAGGAGTTTATCAATGCCGGTACTTCCCATCTGCTGGCCATCTCAGGTATGCATGTGGGAATACTTATTCTTATACTGCTTTTTATAACCTCGTTTATCGGTAGAGTATCTTACTACATAACTGCCATGTTCCTTGTGATTTATCCCCTTTTCACCGGACTTCAGGTTCCTGTTGTAAGGGCATCCATGCTGGGAATTCTGTATCTGTATTCAAAAATAAGATATCTCAGGGTTAACCCATTTTGTCTTCTGTTTTTTGTTGCTTTTGTTATTCTTTTGTTTTCCCCTGAATCTGTATATTCTGTCAGTTTTCAGCTCTCATTTATAGCTGTGGCCGGACTGCTTTTGTTTAGGGATATATTCAGTATATCTTCCGGAGGCAAAGTTGTTAATTTCATTGCCGGTTCCTTCCTTATGTCTGTGGTTGCCCTTGTTTTCACATTGCCGGTTATTGCGTACCATTTCGGGAAGTTTTCCCTTACCACGGTAATTGCCACCCCTGTTCTTGTAATTCTGCTGTTTCCGTATCTGTTTCTGTCTGCCCTTAATCTGTTTACATTTTTCAGTATAAAACCACTGGTTTTATTTATGGATTATACAGGGCTGTTTTTCCTCCATATAAACAGCCTGTTTTCAGAATTACCTGCTGTTTATACAGGATACTCACCCTCTCTTCTGGCTGTGTTTGCCGTCCTCTGTATCCTTATTGGTGTGCATCTATCAGGAATCAGACCTTTTTTCAGACTTATTGTTTCTGTATTTGCGGTTCTGGTATTTCTCAGTATTACAAGGGTTAAGGATTTCCGGCCGTTTATCTATGTTAAAAAAGGTCCTAAAAAACCATATCTGGCCGTTATTGTTCCTTATGGTGAGTGTTTCTTTAACAGTAGAAAGCTCCTGTACCTGCTGGATAAATACGGATGCAGGGAAAAGATTCCCCTTAGATACGCCGGTTATACCGGTGACGGAGAAAATTTCAGTTATAAAACGGTTCCCGGAGGATACATCGTAAACTTCAGAGGAAGAAGCTACACCATTAAAAACGGGACATACATCATTTATCCTGAAAAGTAAAGATATGAAAAATACAGGGCGGCAAGTATGGAGAGAATAAGAATCAGTTTTGAAAAGAATTTCAGTGTCATTCCAACGATTCTGAGGAAGATTATGAAGATTGCTATGGCCATTGCTATCAATGCGTAAGTGCCCTCAGGTGTATCCAGCATCCCCTTGAACGGAGGTGGCAGATACTCCTTGATGGACTGTTTTATCTCCTGAATCTTCTTTTCTTTGGCCTTCTCAAATTCCTTTTTTCCACCGTAAAGGTCAAGTGGGTCCATGCTCTCTCCCCTTTTTGTATTTATATTAATGGATACAGTTTTGTTTTTCAAAGAATTGGACATATAATAAGTGTGAATCCTGATGTAAAGGGAGTTTTGGATGGGAATAACCGGTGAAAAAGTTCTGGTGGATACGGTCATAGAAAAAGTAAACTCCGGTGAAAGGGTTAGCGACGAAGAGGCACTTTATCTACTCGAAAATGTGGACCTTCTGACTGTAGGCAGGATTGCAGACCTTGCAAGGAGGAAGAAACATCCGGACAATGTGGCCACATTTGTGGTGGACAGGAATGTGAACTATACCAACGTGTGTATTGCAGGATGTAAGTTCTGTGCATTCCAGACAAAAAGAAACGCCCCTGATGCGTATCTGCTGGAGTTTGAGGAGATATACAGGAAGGTACAGGAGCTTGTTGAGTGGGGCGGAACAACCCTTCTTATGCAGGGGGGACTGAATCCTGACCTGAGGATAGATTTTTATGTGGAACTTTTCAGGGGTATTAAGGAAAGATTTCCCCAGATACAGATACATTCCCTTTCAGCATCGGAGATTTATTTCCTTTCAAAACTGGAAAAGATTCCTATAAAAAAAGTGCTGGAAATACTACAGGAGGCAGGTCTTGATAGCGTTCCTGGTGGAGGGGCTGAGATACTCTCAGATGAAATCAGGTCCCAGATTTCTTCCAATAAGGTGAGCACTGATGTGTGGCTTGAGGTCCACAGGTCTGCCCATCAGCTTGGGATGAAAACAACAGCAACGATGATGTTTGGACATATTGAAAAACCTGTTCATATAATTGAGCATCTGAGACATATAAGAGGGCTTCAGGATGAGTCCCTTAAAAGGGGGAAAGGATATTTTACAGCCTTCATTCCCTGGACATTCCAGAAAGGTGGGACAAGGCTTGACCATATTGAGACAGCCACCACCGTTTACTACCTGAAGGTACTGGCTGTTTCCAGGATATACCTGGATAATTTCCAGAATGTCCAGTCTTCCCATGTGACCCAGACTATGAAGGTGGGTCCTGTTGGTCTTCACTTTGGGGCCAATGACCTGGGCAGTACGATGATTGAGGAGAATGTGGTTGCATCAACAGGCTGGAAGGTTGCAGCCCCGAGACCTGAAAAAATGGCGGATATCATAAGGAAGGCCGGCTTCAAGCCAGCCCAGAGGGATACCTACTACAATATTATCAGGTACTACTGAAAATCTGGAAAAAAACAACAAACACCAGTGAGGCAAAAATAAGCGCATCAATCCTGTCCAGTATCCCGCCGTGTCCCGGTATAATGTGTGAAGAGTCCTTCTGGCCAACCTGTCTTTTTATAAAGCTTTCAAAAAGGTCCCCAATCTGCATCACAACAGATGCAATAGCAACAGGTATTATAGCCTCAGGAATCTCAAGAAAATAGGCTGTTAAACCTCCTGCTATAAGGGAACCTGCAACGCTACCTGCAGCACCTTCCCAGGTTTTTTTAGGTGAGAGTCTTGGGGCAAGTTTATGCCTTCCAAGGAGCTTCCCTGTAAAGTACGCCAGTGTATCCCCTGCCCAGACAGTTGCAAACAGAACCAGAACGAGGTTTCTATCAATACTGTGGAGAATACCTATTGAAGAAACAAAAAAGACAGGATAAACAAGTCCGAATACGGAAGCTGTAAGTGTATCTATCCTGTAGACCCTGTGCCCTGTATAAAAACCGTAGAGAAATATAAGTAGAAGTGAAAGGTATGGGGATACAAACAGGGTCAAGGTAGAAAACACTGAGCCTGATATCCCTGCCTCTACAGGTTTTAACCCTTCAAATCTGAAAGACAGGAGTCTGAATACCTCCCATGTGGCTACACCTGCAAGAACGGCTATAACCACCTTGAACAGCCAGACAGGGGCAAAGAGAACGCCGCTTATGGCGGCGGCTGCAAGCAGTATACCTGTAACTGTTCTGACTGCCAGTTCATTCATATACTGAGGACCTTTCCAAATCTTCTTTCCCGGCTCTGGTATTCATAGAGTGCTCTCAGGAATTCATCCCTGTCAAAATCAGGCCACAGTGTTTCTGTAAAATAAAATTCTGTGTAGGCTGTCTGCCAGAGCATAAAATTGGATATCCTCTCCTCTCCGCTGGTTCTGATAAGCAGGTCAGGGTCAGGCATTTCGGGGATATACAGGAATCTTCTGAAGTCCTCTTCTGACAGCTCCGTGATACCGCTTTTTAATGCTTTGTTCACAGCGTCTATTATCTCTGCCTTTCCGCTGTAATTCAGGGCCACAACAAAATTCATTCCGTCACAGTGCTGTGTGGCCTTTTCTCCCTCCTCTACAGACCTTTTAATCATATCAGGGAGTTGCTCTATTCTCCCCATAAATCTGAGCCGGATGTTGTTTTCTATCAGATAGGGAACCTTCTTGTTTATGTACTCAACAAGAAGGGACATAATTGCATCAACTTCTTCTTTTGGTCTTCCCCAGTTCTCTGTGGAAAAGGCGAATACAGACAGCCATTTTATGCCTATATCTCTGGATACCTCTATCAGCTCCTCAACCCTTTTTGCCCCTTCCCTATGGCCGTAAACCCTGGGAAGCCCCCGTCTACGGGCCCACCTGCCGTTACCGTCCATTATGACAGCAACATGCTCGGGTATTTTGTAGAGGTTTTCCATTACTCAGATACCTCTAACTTTTTCTGGGCTATTTCAGCCTCTTCAGTGTCGGGGAATCTCTTTATAAGCTGTCTGAAAACCCTTTTTGCCTCCTCTTTTTCCCCCATCTTTAAAAGGGCAAAACCCTTTTTTAGCATTGCAGTTGGGAGTTTGTTGCAGTCAAGAATCTCTCCGGTCTGGCATCCTTTTATTATTCTGTCAAATGTTTTTGCAGCAGCATCGTACCTGCCCTCTATGTAGTAAGTCTGGCCTATCCAGAACAGGGCATTGTCGTACAGCTCTGAATCCCTGTATTTTTTAACGAATTTTTCGAATATCTTCCTGGCCTGTTCAATTTTGCCTTTGTAGTAGGCATCAAGACCGTACCTGTACAGTTCATCAGGTCTTTCCGGTATTTTTACCTTTTCTTCACCTTCTTTTTCAGGTTCTTTAGATTCGGTAGATGTGGTTGAGTTCTGTTTTTTTGTTTCCTCTATTTTGCCGAAAGACCTGAGTTTTTGAAGCTGAATCTCATTTTCAGAAGTGACCTTTGCAACATTATCCACCCTCTGGGACAATCTGGAAAGGTCCTCTTCTATTTTCTTCTGTCTTTCCTCTATCTGGGAAAGCTGTTTTTTCATCTGTATTATCTCTTTTTGGAGAAGGTCAACATCCTCCTGTTTTACACATCCGGTCAGAACGACAGCCACCGCAGGGAATGTTATTAAGAGTTTTTTCATGATTTCCTCCAGAAAAATCAAGGTTGTGAAAAGCACATAGTAAATATATAATTGAACGTATATTTATTTCAAGGTGAAATATCATGGATGAACTATTAAGTAGCGTCTCCGAAAAACTCACCCAGTTTCTCCACGAAAATCTGGAAGATTTTAAATACTTTTCGGACAAAGTTGAAAAAATAAAAGGGTATTATCTGGATATTCTCAGGGAGATTCTCAGGGAGGAGTTTGACAGAAACGAGGTGAAGAAGAAATCCTTCGTACTGGGAAGGTATTTCTTTGAAAACGACATATCATACATGCTCCTTCTTGATATTGACGACCACATAGTACCCTATGTTATAGAACTGATTTCTTCTGTGGAAGAAGATATTCCCCATTTTGTGTCCAGAATACATCTGTTTGAGGAAAGGGTAAGGTATGTTGAAAATAAAGTTGCTTACGGTTATCTGACGGAGAACATAAAGCAGGATAAAAACTGGATAAGGGAAAAACTGAGAATCATAAAAAACTCCGAAAGCACAATGAAACCCTTTGTCAGGGACCATCTGATATGGGTAAACAGGATACTTGAGGATATCAGAAAACTCAGGCCATCAGCTTCCGTTCCACTGGGGCATTACAACTGTGAGCTCGGCAGGAGACTGGAACATTCAGACGGGCTGGGAATTTTTGATGAATACAGGGATGAGATAATAATTCTCCACAAAAAAATACATGGCAGTGCGGTACAGATTTACCATTTCCTCCACACAAGGGATTACAAGCACCTTCTCCTTGAGTATCTTGAGTTTTTTAATCTGGTTGGGAAGTTTGTCAGTCTTCTGGGTCTGACATTTGCGGTGATGTACGAGGAGGATGCCAACATAGACCCACTGACAAAGGTTCTCAGCAGGAGAAGTCTTGAGTTTATTCTCTCTTCCCAGTTTCATATAGCAAAAATATCAAAAAGGCCCCTGTCTGTGGCCATGGTGGATATAGATAACTTCAAGCAGATTAATGATAGATACGGACACCAGATTGGGGACTGTGTTCTCAGGCGTATTGCCCAGAGGATACAGGATGCCCTGAGGAAGTCCGATTTTATATTCAGATACGGTGGTGAGGAGTTTCTGGTTCTTCTCCCATTTACATCAAAATCCGATGCCGTTAAAGTTCTGGATAAAATAGTCAGCAGGGTGTCCGGTGAACCTGTAAAATGTGGTGAGTTTAACCAGAGGGTAACCGTCTCTGCAGGGGTTTCTTCTATAGAGGACGCCAGAGACATATATTCCCTGATATCCAGGGCAGATAGGGCCCTTTACAAGGCAAAAAAGGCTGGAAAAAACAGGGTTTCAACATAAATATTTACATCTGCAAGAAATTCCGGAGGTAATGCTGTTTGAAAATAGCTGTGGTAAGTCTTGGCTGTCCAAAGAATCTGGTGGACACCGAACTTGTTCTGGGAAAACTGAAGGCCTCTGATGTGGAGATAGTTGGTAGTTTTGAAGATGCCGACGTGATTATGGTCAACACCTGCGGTTTTATAGATGCTGCCAAGGAAGAATCTATAGATACTATTCTGGAAGTAGCCCGTTATAAAGAGCAGGGGAAAAAAATCATTGTTACAGGCTGTCTTGTCCAGAGATACAAAGAGGAGCTGGAAAAGGAAATACCTGAAGTGGATATGTTCATTGACCTGAAGGAGGAACTTCTTATTCCTGAAAAGCTTGGCCTTCAGGTGAATAAAGATTTTGATTTGTACAAAAACAGGGTAATATCCACACCTCCACATACAGCCTATCTGAAAATATCCGAGGGATGTGACCATACCTGTGGTTTCTGTGCCATACCCCAGATTCGGGGTAAACACAGAAGCAGGAGTATCCAGAGTATTGTTGATGAGGCAAAACTCCTTGCTGAAAGGGGTGTAAAGGAGCTCAACATCGTTTCACAGGACACATCCTTTTACGGCGTGGACCTGTACGGCAGACCTGCCCTGTGGGAGCTGATAGACAGACTCGAAAAAATAGACGGAATAAAATGGATACGGCTGTACTACCTGTATCCCACCACCGTAGATGAGGAGTTTTTCAAACGGATGGCTGACAGTGAGAAGGTTGTTCTTTACATTGAGATGCCGATTCAGCATTCAGAGGATAAAATTCTGAAGGATATGATGAGGGGGTACAGAAAAGGTCGCATAGAAAAAATACTCAACTGGAAGGAAAAATACCTCCCTGGGGCAGCTATAAGAACTGCCGTTATTGTTGGATTTCCCACAGAAACGGAAGAAGATTTTAACAATCTCCTTAAATTTATACAGGAGGCAAAATTTGACTGGCTGGGGGTGTTCACATACTCCCATGAGGAGGGAACCCCTGCATACGAAAAATATACCGATATCATTCCGGAAGACGAAAAAATAAGAAGAAAAAATGCCGTCGAAGAAGTACAGAGGGAGATAACAGAGGAAAAAAATCGTCAGATGGCTGGTAGAGAGTTTGAGGTGCTGATAGACGGCTTTTCTGAAGAATGGGAAACCCTTCCTGTCGGAAGAACGTACAGGTCGGCATTTGAGATTGATGGCATCACATACATTGAGACAACTGAGCCTCTGAAAGTTGGCGAATTTGCAAAGGTAAAAATAAAAGATGTTGTGGACACAGTTGATACCGTAGGGGAAGCGTTATAAAATCATTCAGATTAAATGGCAAAAATTTTGCATAGAAAATAATAAAAAAAACAGGAGGATTGGTTGAAAAAAATAAAAGACCTCAGACCAATAAAACTGGAAAACAACCAGCTCCATGTCATAAACCAGCTTAAACTTCCCCAGACAACCGAATGGGTCAGACTCTCCACATACCAGGAGGTGGCCAGAGCAATAAAAGAAATGGTTGTAAGGGGAGCTCCACTTATAGGAATAGTTGGGGCTTACGGTTTTGCAATAGGAATAAATCAGATATACAGGGAGCAGGGAAATTTTTCTTCGGCGGAAGATGTTCTCCAAACCCTGAAAAATACCAGACCAACGGCTGTAAATCTGTTCTGGGCCCTTGAAAGGGTATGGAGGAAGTTTGAAAGAGCCATGGCAGATAAAAAGCCACCGGAAGAAGTGATAAAAATGCTGTTTAAAGAGGCAAATAAGATAGAACTTGAGGATTACCACGCAAACAGAGCCATAGGTGGATACGGTCAGGTTCTCCTTCCTGAAAAGGCAAGGGTCCTTACCCACTGTAACACAGGGGCCCTGGCAACATCAGGGTGGGGAACTGCACTGGGTGTAATCAGAAGTGCATACGAGGAAGGCAAGGATGTGCTCGCATATGTTGATGAAACAAGACCGTATCTGCAGGGAGCCAGACTTACCGCGTGGGAACTCCAGTATGAAGGAATACCCCACCTTTTGATAACTGATAATTCTGCAGGATTTTTGATGAAAAAGGGAATGGTTGATGCGGTAATTGTGGGGGCAGATAGAATTACAGGAAATGGTGATGTTGCCAATAAGATAGGGACATACTCTCTATCTGTCCTTGCGAAAGAACACGGTATTCCATTTTATGTTGCTGCTCCAACCTCCACATTTGACCTTGAAACCCTTTCGGGGGAAGAGATACCAATAGAGGAAAGGTCTGAAGATGAGGTAAAAACATGTGGAGGGTGTTCCATCGCACCTGAGGGTACAAAGGCACTGAATTACTCTTTTGACGTTACTCCCGCATCTAACATTACTGCGATAATTACCGAAAAAGGAATAATATCCCATGTTGACCGTGACCATATAGAAAAATTTATAAAATACAGGGGTGTTTAGAATGAAAGTTGTAGCAGTAGGTGGAGGTACTGGACTTTCTTCCCTGTTAAGGGGAATAAAGCACCTTGTACCGGGCACAATCTCCGACCTTTCTGCAATCGTTACCGTTGCGGATAACGGGGGGAGTTCAGGAAGATTAAGGGAAGAGATGCAGGTTCCTGCTCCTGGAGACATAAGGAACTGCATTGTTGCACTTGCAGAGGATGAGGATGTTCTGGCAAAGGTCTTCCAGTACAGATTTCAGGAAGGGGAAGGGCTGAAAGGACATTCCTTTGGAAATCTGTTTCTGTCGGTTTTAACAAAAATAACAGGAAACTTTCTGGATGCCGTTGAGATAACATCTGACATCCTGAAAATAAAAGGTAGAATAATACCATCAACCGATGAGCTTGTTGATATAGTTGCCGAGTTTACAGACGGGGCGGTAATAAAGGGTGAGACCCAGATAACAGAATACGGAAAAAAACTGAAAGGAAAAATAAAGAAGATATGGCTTGAGCCTTCTGATGTAAAGGCTCCACCGGAGGCGGTTGAAAAAATCCTCGGTGCAGACTTTATAATCCTGGGTCCAGGAAGTCTGTATACCAGTATTATCCCGAATCTCCTTGTTAAAGAGATAAAAGAGGCCATACTGAATACAAAGGCTTACAAGATATACATCTGTAACGTTATGACCCAGTATGGAGAGACAGACAGATTTTCAGCCTCTGACCATATAAAGGCCCTGCACAGAATAGTTGGAAAACCATTTATCGATGCAGCTGTGGTCAACACCACAGCACCGCCTGATGAGCTGATAAGAAAGTACATGAAGGAAAATGCAGAGCCTGTAACGGCAGACCTGGGGGACATATCAAGGATGGGTATAACGGTTTTTGGTGAGGACCTTCTTGAAATTGGCAGTTATGTAAGACATAATCCTGATAAACTTGCAAAAACACTGGTGAAAATCTTCGAAATTATTGACAAAGAAGGAATAAATAGAAGACGTATTGTTTGATGAAAAGGTACATAATACCATTTGATACCCAGAGTCTTCCTGTAAAAGAAGTTGATACTGTTATTATAGGTGCAGGTATAGCAGGACTGAGTGCTGCAAACCAGCTGGTCAAACTGGGCATCAGACCTCTAATCATAACGAAAAAGCCCCCCTCAATTTCAAACTCCTTCCTTGCCCAGGGTGGAATTGCCGCTGCAATCCACAGGGATGACGACCCACAGCTCCACTACAGGGATACCCTGAATGCAGGAAGGGGTATATGCGTGGAAAAAAATGTAAGGGTACTTGTGGAAGAAGGACTTGAGAGGGTTGTTGACCTTCTCAATATAGGCGTTCCATTTGACAGGGACAGTGAAGGCAGGGTGCTTCTCACCAAAGAAGGGGGACACTCCAGAAGGAGGGTCCTGCATGTAAAGGACAAAACCGGTTCGGCAATAGGTTCTGTTCTTTATTCCCAGATAAAGGACAGAGTGGAGTTCCTTGAAGGGTATTATCTTGAGGAGATTCTGACAGATGAAGGCAGATATGCCGGTATTATCATCACCGACGGGGAAAAACATTATCTGATTCGGAGCAAATCCCTGGTACTTGCCACAGGAGGGTACAGCTCTATATACCTGAGAAACACATCTGCGTATAAAATATCAGGGGATGCGATAGGTGCAGCATTCAGGGCAGGATGTGTTCTGGCCGATTTGGAGTTTGTCCAGTTCCATCCAACTGCACTGTATCTTGAGGGGCAGCCTGCATATCTGATTACTGAGGCTGTAAGGGGAGAAGGAGCGGTTCTTATTGATGACACAGGGAGCCGTTTTGTGGATGAGATGAAACCCAGGGATGAGGTTGCAAGGGCAATATTTAAGAAGTACGCAGAAGGAAGGAAGGTGTATCTCGACCTTAACCCTTTACTGAAAAAGGGAATTTCCATAAAAGAGAGATTTCCCACCGTATATGCACTGCTTGATAATTTTGGATTCACAGACAGTTACACGGTACCGGTGAGTCCGGCTGCCCACTACTCTATAGGGGGTATCCAGGCAACGGCGAATGGAAAGACCTCTGTGGAGGGTGTGTTTGCAGTTGGGGAAAGCTCATGTACAGGTATCCACGGGGCAAACAGACTTGCCAGTAACTCACTCCTTGAATGTGTGACCTTCGGTTACAAGACAGGATATGCTGTTTTTATATATAATATGTATGCTGATATAAACAGGAAGAGATTAAAATCCCAGCCATCCGGGACGAAATTATTAACCAGAGAGGAAAGGTTCAATTACCTCAGGACATTGAAGGAAGTTATGTGGAAGTACGTTGGACTTGAAAGGTCAAGGAGTGGGCTGGAAAAGGCCCTGGGGGATATATCTGCCCTGGGGGAAAAACTGGAAAACTACTCAAATAGCAGGTATTTACTGGACCTTGTATACTTATCAAAAGGTATAATATTATCGGCATTAAACAGGGAGGAAAGTCGGGGTACCCATTACAGACTGGACTTTCCTGAGGAAAAAGAGGCTTACAAAAAGCATACAAAGATTTATAATGATTTAAAAATAAAACTGGAGGTAAATTAGTCATTCAGGAGTTAAGAGTTAACAGGCAAATCAGAGCCAGAGAGGTCAGGCTCATTGATGAGAATGGTCAGAACAGAGGGATAGTTCCTATTGAGGAAGCTCTAAGGCTTGCTGAAGAGAGGAATCTTGACCTTGTGGAAGTGTCTCCAAATGCCAATCCCCCTGTTTGCAAAATAATGGACTACGGCAAGTACAAGTTTGAGCAGAAGAAAAAGGAGAAAGAGGCCAAGAAAAAACAGCGGGCCAAAATGCAGAACGTTAAAGAGATTAAATTCAGAATAAAAATCGAGGACCACGACTACCAGACCAAGGTAAGGCATATCAGGGAATTTATAGAAGAAGGGGACAAGGTAAAGGTATGGATTTGGTTCAGGGGAAGGGAAAATGTTCACCCTGAGCTCGGTGAAAAGCTGGCCAACAGAATAATAGAGGACCTTTCAGATATTGCCAGGGTTGAGAAGCCCCCTAAAAAAGAGGGAAGAAATATGCTCTTTACCCTCGTTCCAAAGACGCAGAAGTAGCTATCTGGCTTTTAAATAAACACAGTAAATTCTCTGCAGAACGGTGATTGTTGCACCGGCAGATATGATTATAAGACCCGCAACGGGAATACCCAGGAGAAGGGTCAGTATCAGAACTGCTGACCTTTTTGCCCTTTCCATAATTCCTGTTTTACAGTCAATACCGAGACCTTCAGCCCTTGCCCTTGCATAACTTACAGTGTAAGAAATCATTGCTGTATACACCGCAAGGGCCAAAATGGCAGAGCTGTCTTTAAAGTAAAAGCCTATGGCCACAACAGGTAAAAAGTCAGAGAATCTATCAATTACAGAGTCCAGAAATGCACCGAATGTAGAATTTTGATTGAATTTCCGTGCAAGGGTCCCATCAAGGGCGTCACATATATTTCCTGCAAGTAAAAACAGAGCCCCTGTAAAGAAATCTCCCTTCAGAATAAAGTATGAACCTGCCGTTACCAGAATAAGGCCTGACACGGTAAGCATATTTGGTGTGATTCCTGCCCTGTATAGCAGCTTTACAAATGGCAGGACAGCTTCTTCAAAAGCCGGTTTAATCTGCTTTATTATCTGACTCATAAAAATCCCTTACGGTATCTATAAATTTTTTTACCCTGGTCATGTCCTTAACACCCGGTCGAACCTCAAGTTTTGATGATGCATCAACACCGGCAGGTCTAATCTGTTCAAGTAGCTGTCCAACATTTTCAGGGGACAGTCCACCGGATAGGACTGTCATCGGATATATATCCACTGCTTTTTTTGCCAGTTGGGGCTCAATCTGTTTTCCTGTTCCACCGTAGGCTTTTTCCGAGTATGCATCAATCAAAACAGGAACACCGGTCTTTCCGTACAGCTCAACCTTTTCCAGGTCTTTTTCATCTTTTATACGGAGTGCCTTTATAACCCTTCCTTCAGGAAGGTCCCTTATCAGCCCGACAGGTTCCTCCCCATGTAGCTGAACCATATCCACAACATCAAGGAGGTTCTGGAGGATTTTCAGGTCCTGATTGACGGTCACAGCAACAGAAATGGCCCTCCCTTTTATGCCGGCTGATATTTCCCCGATTACTTCCAGCGGTACATGTCTGGGGCTTTTCTCAAAAAATATCATCCCTATGTGGGTGGCACCTGCCTGTGCCGTTTCTTCAGCCTGTTTCCTGTCTGTTAAGCCACAGATTTTTAGTATGTATTCCTTCATATTGCCTCAAGCTGTCTTATGTATATACGGAATATCTCCTTCCCATCCTGTTTAATCTGTATTTTATGAATCTTTCCATCTTCATAAAAATAATCGGCTGAAAAATCTCTGTAGACTATCCTTTCAAGTCTTTTTCCCCTGTATATCAGACGGGAGTCATTCTGAAATATTATAAGCTCGGCCCCGTTACATACATATCTGGCACCGTCTGTGATAACCGGTCTGCCTGTCAGCAGGTCTTTCAGGTCAAACGGTATCCTGACATTCAGATAATCCCAGTAAACATCAAGTTCCCTGCCGCATATTCTGTCTTCTTTTCCTGTACTTACGCATATGGTGTCTTTCTGGTAGCTTATGGAAAACAGTTTCTTTCCAAAGGGGGAGCGTACGCTCAGTTTTGTTTCTTTACCCAGTTTTCCGTAAAAAACCAGATAAATCCCGTGTACAAAGAGATTTCCCCTGATTCTGTAGTCCTTTTGCTTCTCTGACTCTTTTTTTATCTGCTCAAATCTGATACTGCAGTTTTCCTTTTTTAGAAGTGGAGCACAGGAAGTTACAAACAGAATAATAGCTGTTAAAAAAAGGACGGCCGGTTTTCTCATTTTTCCAGATTTTTCAGTTTCTGGATTATCCTGTCTTTAAGTCCAGGTTCACCCTCAACCCCTGTTTCCTGTATAATTCTGAGTGCTTTTTTGTAGTATTTCAGTGCTTCTTCCTTTTTTCCCATAGCCTCAAGAACCTCTGCAAGGTGCTCTGTCAGAATAGGGTCGTCAGGTAGCATTTCCAGTGCTTTTTTTATAAGCTCGTAGGCCTCTTTATACCTGCCCTTTTTGAAATACCCCCATCCCAGACTGTCCAGATATGCCGGATTGTCTGGTGATAGTTCCAGTGCCTTTTTTACCAGCTCAATACCTTTATCTATGGCAATTCCCCTGTTGATGTAGGAATATCCCAGGTAGTTCAGGGCGTCTGGGAAGTTAGGTCTCAGCTGTATTGCCTTCAGAAGGGCTTTTTCTGCCTTTTCCCAGTCATCAAGCTTGTCATAGAACACCCCTTCGTAGAAGTAAAGTACAGGGTCATCCGGGGCTTTTTTTATTGCCTCTTTTACTATCTCAAGGGCCTTTTCTGTATTCCCCCTCTCGTCCTCAAGCTCTGCCATCATAAGCAGCAGTCTGTGGTCCTGCGGGTTTATCTGGTACATTCTCTTCACAATATCAATTGCAAGGTCAAACTTTTTCTGTTTTACATATACCTCGGCCAGCCTTTCAAGGACGTCAAGGTCGTCGGGTCTTTCTTCAAGTACTTTCAGGTATAGCTGTTCTGCCAGTCTGTACTTGCCCAGACTTTCATATGCCATCCCCAGTATCATTGCGACGGCCATGTTGTCTGGGTTCTTGGCGTAAAGGGCCTCCAGCTCCTTTACAACTTCCTTTGCCTTGTTTTCCTTCAGGTACAGCAGGAATTTCTTAAACAGTGCATCTTTATTTTCCGGGTCCAGCTCAACTATTTTGTTTATTATTTTCTCTGCCTTCGCATCCTGGTCTGTCTGAACGTAAATCTGGAATAGCCTGTTCAGGGCCTCGATATTTTCCGGGTCTTTTTCGAGGACCTTTTTGTAAACTTCTTCAGCCTTTTTCCACTGTCTGTCCTGTGAGTATATTGTCCCGAGGAGTGTAAAGGCGGATGTGTACAGTGGGTCTATCTCCACAGCCTTTTTCAGATACTTAATTGCCTTTTCCTTTTCTCCTTTAAACAGGTATATCCTTGCCAGAACGTAGTATATTCTGGCATCATCTGGCTTTATTTTGAGAAGTTCTTTGAGTGTTTTCTCTGCCTCGTCGACCCTGTTTTCCTTAAAGTAGATATCAACCAGATATGATAGAAGTCTTTCATTCTGGGGAAACTTTTTTATCCCCTCAAGTAGTATTTTTTCTGCCTTTTTATACTCCTTGAGCCTTGAGTACATGGAGGCAAAATATACATAAACATCGGGATTGTTCTTTTTTTTGTCAAAAAATCTTTTGTAGTAAAGCTCTATAAATCTGGCAGCCTTTTTCCTGTCCCCTGAGTGGAGGGCAATTCTTACGGCATCCTGATACAGGGATTCTTCGTCTGGGGCGAGTTTTATGGCTTTTTCGCAGTACTTCAGTGCCAGCTGGAACTTGCCTTCACTTTCGGCATATTTACACGCGGTGTAATAAAAATAAATATTTCCCCTTTCCTTGCCGCTTACAGGTACGCAGGCACAGATAACCGCGGTAAAAAAAATAAAAATAAGTTTTTTACCCATAATTTTTACCTTTTCCTTACAATCAGAACCGGAACAGGAGAGTTTTTAACAACCTTCATTGCTATAGTTCCCAGGAAGAATCTCTTTATGTCCTTCCTCTGTCTTTTTCCCACAACGACCATATCAGGATTAAAGTCCTTGATTGCCTCCAGTATGGCAACGGCCGGTTCTGCCTTTATTATTTCAAAATCGACTTTAATGCTGTCTTCCTTTTCTAATTTTTCTTTCAGCTCCTTCAGAAGTGAAATCTTCTTCTGGAATACTGTTTCGTAAATGTGGGCGAAGTGGGCAAATCCTTCCTCTGTATCTGCGTGGATTATATCAATCTCGGCGCCTACTTTTTTTGCAATTTCCTTGGCCGTTTCAAGTGCTTCTATTGAGTTAGGCAGAAAGTCGTACCCCACCAGCAACTTTTTGATGTTATCTACAGACTTTCCTTTCACAACCAGAACAGAAGAACGGGCTTTGTTTACGATTTTTTCTGCCTCATTGCCCAGAAGGATGCTTTCTGTCAGGGCATTTTTGTGGGCACCTATTACAACAAGGTCAAAATTTCCCTGTTCGCATATCTCAAGTATCTCTTCGGCTATATCCCCTGTTTTTACTATGTATGATGTTTTTATCCCTTCCCTTTCATTAATCTGGGATGCAATTTCCTCTAATTTTTTTCCCGCTTCTTCTGTTAGGCGTTCAACTGTCTCAACGATTTTTTTGAACTCTTCCGGGTCAACCAGAGGCTCAAGGTCATCAAGGGCCACAGGGAATATGGTGTTTTCGATAACATGTACCAGTTTAATCTCACTGTTAAATATCTTTGCTATGTATATGGCAGACTGGAGTATCTGGTCAGTAATGTCTGTAAAATCAACCCCAACCAGAATTTTTTTAAACTGCATATCACTCTCCTGCCAGTCTGTCTTTTGCGTACTCCATAAGACCGCCGGCCTCAAAGACCTTTTTCAGACTTTCAGGCAGGGGTTTGAAGCTGTACTCTTTTCCTTTTGTTCTGTTGATGATTTTTCCTGCGTCCATATCTATCTCTATGATGTCCCCTTCATCCGCTTCCCTTGCTGCTTCCGGGGACTCAATAATAGGAAGACCCAGGTTTATTGCATTTCTGTAGAATATTCTGGCAAACGATTCGGCGATGATTGCCCCTATTTTTGCACCTTTAAGTGCCAGTGGAGCATGTTCCCTTGAGGAACCACAGCCGAAATTTTTCCCTGCAACGATTATATCCCCGGGCTGTACCTTCTGGGGAAATTCAGGGTCGGCATCTTCCATAACGTGTTTTGCAAGCTCTTCAGGGTCTGTTGTAACCAGATATCTGGCAGGTATAATCTCATCTGTATTTATGTCGTCTCCAAACTTCCACACCTTTCCTTCTATTTTCAACAGAAAAACCTCCTGCTCAGTAGTTATTTGCGTTTTAATCCAAATAATACCACAAAAGGAGTTTTCAATGTAAGATATTGATAACAAAGTCCAGAGCAAGGAGATGGGAATGAAGGTTTATTTCTTTGGGGTTGAAGACTGGGAGAAACTCCACATAGAGAGAAAAATCAGGGAAAAACAGCTCCAGTGTGAGTTTTTCTTTTTTAAGGAAGCCCTTGATGAGACGACTGTGGACAGGGCGAAGGATGCGGATATTGTGAGTGTTTTTATATACTCTAAACTGACAAAAGAAGTGATTGATAAAATGCCCAATCTGAAGCTAATTATCACCCGTTCCTCAGGGTATGACCACATAGATGTTGAGTACGCCAGAAAAAAAGGGATAAAGGTAGCCTACATACCCGGGTACGGAAACAATACTGTGGCAGAGTACACATTTGCCCTGATACTCGCCCTTGCCAGAAAGTTCAAACCGATGATAGAGAATCTTACCCAGGGGATATTTACAAGGGAAGGTTTAATGGGAATAGACATAATGGGGAAGACCATCGGTATAGTTGGAACAGGGAGGATAGGTTCCCACGTCGCAAGAATAGCCTACGGTTTTGGAATGAAGATACTTGCCTACGACAGGTCAAAAAACATGGAGCTTATAGAGAAATACGGCGTTGAGTATGTAGGACTTGAGGAACTCCTTTCCCGTTCGGATGTTGTGACGGTTCACCTGCCTTACAACAGGGCAACCCATTTTCTGATAAACAGATTCAATATCAAACTGATGAAACTGGATGCGATGCTGATAAACACATCAAGGGGTGAGGTTGTTGAGCTTGAGGCAATAGTGGAAGCCCTGAAGGAAGGGAGACTTGCAGGTGGCGTCGGTCTGGACACCATAGAAACGGAAATTACCACAGAGGAGGAGCTCCTGAGGAAGACAGGGCTTACCACACTGAAACTCAAAAAGGCCGTCGAGGCAAAGTACCTCCTCAGCCAGGAAAATGTGATTGTCTCCCCACACCTCGCGTACTACACAAAGGATGCATCTGAAAGGATTCTGGATATGACGGTGGACAACATACAGCAGTTTATCCAGACAGGTGAGCTTATCACACCTGTACCTGAACCAGATAAAAGAATGGAATTTTTGGAGTAATAAACTGGTGATGTAAACAGGTTCATGCAGACAGATACCAGTTTGTTAAAGGTAAACCGGCCTGTTTAAAACGAGAATAGTAGCTTTTGCAAAATCATCAATTGCTTATAACAAGAGTTTCAGCAATTCTGTTAATCCGTTATGTTTTTTGCCTGTTTTGTAGATTAAATGCTATAACTTTCGAGGATTGACCTCAGTATGTAAAGTCCATCTTCGGTTCCCAGTATGCTTTCTGCTGCCCTTTCTGGATGGGGCATCAGTCCAAACACATTTTTGGATTCGTTGGTAATACCGGCGATATTTTTAATTGAACCGTTGGGGTTTGAATCATCCGTTATATTTCCAAACTCGTCGCAGTATCTGAGGATTATCTGTCCGTTGTCCTCCATTTTTCTGAGTGTCTCTTCATCTACAAAGTAATTACCGTCGTGATGGGCGATTGGTATCTTAAGAATCTGTCCCTCTTCACACTGGTTTGTAAATGGTGTGTCGCTGTTTTCAACCCTGAGGTACTGGTGTTTACAGACAAACTTACCGTGTACATTTGGCATCAGAGCTCCGGGAAGTAGATGTGCTTCGGTGAGTATCTGGAAGCCGTTACAAATCCCTATTACAAGACCGCCTTTTTCGGCAAATTCTTTTACAGCCCCTGTAAGGGGTGTATGGGCCGCAAGTGTTCCAGGCCTCAGGTAATCACCAAACGAAAATCCCCCTGGCAGTACAACACAGTCAAAACCATCCAGTTTTTCTGTCCGGTAATCTATCAGCTGAACTTCCTGATTAAGGACATCCCTCAGAACCCTGTATGTGTCGTAATCACAGTTTGACCCGGGATAGACAGCAACACCAAACCTCAATTCTAATCCTCCACAACTTCAAATTCGTAGTCTTCTATGATTTCGTTTACCAGTGCTTTTTTTGCCATTTCCTTTGCCCTTTCAATGGCCTTTTCCCTGTCTGTCTCCTCAACATAAACCTCTATGTATTTGCCGACCTTAACATCCCTGACCTCCGTAAAACCAAGGGACCTTAGATTCTCTGCAACTGCTCTTCCCTGTGGGTCAAGTACACCTTTCCTAGGCTTTATGAAGAACTTTACCAGCATTAAACACCTCTCAGCGGTTGTTTATTTAAAAAATATGATATCACATATACTCTCCACTAATAAGCTTATAGAGGGTATCTGGCTCCACGGTGGCTGTTCCTATCTCACCGACCACATAACCTGCGGCATAATTGGCGAGGGAGGCTGCTTCTTCCCATGTTGCACCGGATATCCTGGCGAGTGTTAGAACGGCAATTACTGTATCCCCTGCACCTGTTACGTCGTACACTTTTCTCGCCCGTGCCGGAATTCTTGAGGGTGCATTATTTCCCTGAAACAGGGCCATTCCTTCAGCCCCAAGAGTTATCAGAAGGGTATCTATCCCGAGCTTTTCCATAATCCTTCTGCCCACATCCTCAACAGGGGCGGTCCTTTCCATTTTGATACATTCGTAGGCCTCTTTTCTGTTAGGGGTCATTGTGGTAACGCCTCTGTAAAGGTGGAAATTTGAAGGTTTTGGGTCAACAAATACCGGTTTACCTGACTTTTTCAGAACCTCCATTATTCTTTCATTAATTACCCCTTTGCCGTAATCCGAGACAATAACCGCATCAGAATCTTTCAATGATTCATTAACCTTTTGTATAAGAACCCGGGAAACATAATCAGAAAGTTTTTCTCTACTTTCTCTGTCTATTCTTAAAAGCTGCTGATTTACTGCGATAACCCTGGTTTTTTCTGTGGTTAGTCTATCTGTGTCCACCACAGTTATGGGATTTATATTCCTTTCTTCCATCAGATTTTCGAGCAATTTACCGGCTTCATCATCTCCTATAACCCCGGCCATGTATACCGATGCTCCAAGAGCAGATATATTCCAGGCAACATTAGATGCACCTCCGGGATTTACCGTTTCTTTCTTTACCTCAACTACAGGGACAGGGGCCTCAGGTGAAATCCTTTCAACCTCTCCCCACAAATATCTATCCAGTATAAGGTCTCCAATAACAAGTACTTTCTTTTCCCTGAATCTGTCTATTATTTCCTTAGCTCTTTCCTTATTTATCAACTTCCACCTTTGGTTTGAAATTTTTGTAAATAGTAATTTTATCACTGGAAAGGTGTGGTAGAAAATCTGATTTTGTATAGGACATTTTCTGTTTAAAAGTGGTGGTATTTAATGTATTGATGTTGACATTCCAGACAGGTTGTTATAAATTTTATCAGCCAGCGGTGTCTACCCTGCTTTCATAAATTCCTTCAGGAGAGGAGGAAGATGGAAGTGTGGGTAAGCATAGCCGGTGAAAAAAAGAACTCAGAAGATTCAAAAGGGAGCTGAGTAAAAACGGAAAAAACCTTATTGAAACAGCCAGAAAAATCGCCCTGTGGTTCTACACCAGGGACCTGAGAAGGACAAACAGATGTATCAGACTCTACAGAAAGAAAGCTGACCCTGTCTCCACTTCAAAGGTTGAAAAGGCCAGAAAACTATTTGAAGAGGTCAGACCAAAAATAGAGGCCCTCTCCCAGTAGAGGGTCTCCCGGAAAAAAATATTTGAAAAATAATGGAAAATCGCCGGAGTCCAGACATTTTTAAAGCGGTAATACAGAAATCCAAAAATCAACGACGGTATAAAAACCAGCAGTGAAAGCAAACCTGCCTCCAGTATTAAATGTGGAATGGTAAAAAGTATTGAACTGAATATAATTCCCCTGACAGCCCCCCATCTTACGGTCATGATGTTCTGTAGATAAGCCCTGAAAAATATTTCCTCAGAAAGGGCAGTCAGGAAAGTTTCCGGATTCCAGAAGGATGATACAAAAGGAAAGTAAACTGCAGAAAAGAGTAACCCCCAGAAAATACCTTTCCAGTTGGGAAAATCCGGACGGGTATACTCAGGAAAAATAAGTGGAAACAGTAAAACAGTATAAACACCATAAATGGCTTCAGGTATATGAATTGAGAGAAAAACAAAAAATAATAAGCCTGAATACATTATGAAGTGAATCATTGACATTAACATACAACAGGAAATATCCTGATATCAAAAATAATTATAAGGGGTCTGTAACCTTGAATTTTTTAATTCTTTTTCTTCTCATTATCATCCCCTTTTTTTCCCATGGAGATGAACAGACTGATGAGGTCATAGTATTTACCAGAGACGGTAAAACGGTAATATCCGGATTATCCATAGTAAAAGAAAACAGAAACAGAGCAGTTGTTAAGGTTCCCTCCGGAAAAAAAATCAGAGAGTATATCAGGGAACTATCAACCAATCCAGATATTCTGTACGCAGTTCCAAACTACAGGATAAAAGCACTGCTTGTTCCAGACGACCCCCTGTACCAGTACCAGTGGTATCTGAAAAAAATAAACATGGAAGGTGCCTGGGATATATCCACAGGTTCACAGACCGTTTATGTTGCCGTTATAGATTCGGGGGTGGATTATAATCATCCTGACATAAAAAACAACCTCTGGATTAACCAGGATGAAACCACCGGAACGGACAACAATGCCAACGGCCTTGATGATGGATGTGAGGACGGCACAGACAATGACGGCAACGGGTATATCGACGACTGTTATGGATTTAACGCTGTTACAGGTAGGGGTAGTGCCTTTGACGATTATGGTCATGGAACCCATGTTGCAGGTATTATAGGTGCACAGGGAAATAATGCAACGGGAATAGCAGGGATAAACTGGGATGTAAAAATAATACCTTGTAAATTTCTGGACAGCAGTGGTTATGGAGAACTTAACGACCTTCTGACATGTCTGAATTACCTGAAGGATATTGAAGCAGACAAGAAAATTCAAATCCATGTGATAAACGGAAGTTATGGTTACACAGCTTCCACAGAAGACCTGACCGTTGACTGTAACACCCAACCAGGTACGGAAAAATGTCTGATACAGTCGTTTAACGGGGTTTTTGTGGCAGCTGCAGGTAACGGGGGAATAGATTTTACAGGTGACAGCAATGATAATCAGGTGTTTCTACCTTGTAACTACTCTACAGTAAACAGTAATACCATATGTGTAGGTGCAACAGACCAGGCAGACAATAAATCATCCTACTCAAACTACGGATTTAAAACCGTAAATATTTTTGCCCCTGGAGGCTCAGCCCAGACTCC
>JAADEU010000004.1 GCA_013153235.1 Aquificota bacterium
TTTCCTCTATTACCTGATTACCGTACAGGAGAATGTCTATATCGATTTCCCTGGGGCCCCACCGGAACCTTTTAATCCTTCCAACTTTTTGTTCTGTTTCTTTTAAGAATGTTAGAAGCTCTTCAGGGGGCATGTCTGTGTATCCGGATATCACAGTGTTATAAAAGTCAGGCTGGTCTGTAAATCCGACGGCTCTGGATATAAATATAGGGGCCTGTTTTATATCTGTGATTTTTATTGACATATATTCAATGGCCCTTCTGATAAAACTCTCCCTGTCTCCGATATTCGAACCAAGGCCTATAAATACTTTTTCCAAGGGGGTATCCTTAATGTTAAAATTAAGATATGGTTAAACTTATTTTAGCAGCTTTGCTGCTGTTCTGGACGGCATATCCATACGATATAGACACTCTCCTTGAGCAGGCCTTTGAGGAGGTGGAGGAGGAAAGCTCCGGGAGGTACTATAACCTTGCCCTGAAGCTTTTTAATGAGGATGTTTACAGACTTGCAGTTGAAAATGGTGAAAAGTTTCTGGAAAAAAACAGTTCTGACAGAAAGAAGATAGAGGATATATTCCTCCTCCTTACAGTTTCATATTACAAAATGAAAAAACCCAAGAAAATATTTGACCTGTACATCAGATTTCTGGATATTCCCGTTTCAGAGGACACCAGAAAAAAGGCGTTTGTTTATACCAATAATCTGCTACTGAGGGAGGGGCAATGGAAGAGGCTAAAGATTATCAGGAATAAATCAAAAAAGCTCCTTGAAAGGATAAAACCCTTTCCAAATCTTGAAGGTAGGTACAGACCATTTGAGCCTGGGGTAAACATATTCAGATTAAGGGAAGAGAATCTCATAGGTTTTAATGAGATTTTCATCTCCGATAGAAATCTGACCCTTATAGAGATAGCAAAAAGACTTGACCTGGGATATGATGAGCTGAAGATTGCGAATCCACATCTTGACCCATTTGACATACTAAAAGGTGAGGCTGTTTTTATTCCCAGAAAAAGGCTTCTACCTGAACAGGAGTTTGAGATTGGAACCATTTATATAAACCTTTCTGAAAAAAGGCTGTACTATCCTGTATCTTACGAAGGGGATGTGTATGTTATTACATTCCCTGTAGGTATAGGTACTGACAATTCAAAATCCCCTGTTGGGGAGTTCAGAATAACCCAGAAAAAAAGGAACCCTGAATGGGTGGTCCCAAAATCCATCAGGGAAGAGGACCCTTCCCTGCCACCTGTTGTACCACCTGGACCTGATAATCCACTTGGTGTAAGGGCTATGAGGCTGGGTCATACTGAATATCTCCTCCACGGTACAAGTAAGAGATTTGGTATCGGTATGGAGGTAAGCCACGGCTGTATCAGAATGTACAACAGGGATGTAAAAAGGCTGTTTGATGTTGTTGAAAAGGGAACAAAGGTTATTATCACCGATAAAAGATATAAGATTTTCAGAAACAAAAGGCTGTATATTGAGATTTTTAGCCTTGGAAAAAAAGACAAAAAAGAGCTTCTAAAACTTCTTGAGGAAAAAGGGGTCAGGACAACCCCCTACCTCATAGATTTTCACAACAAAGAGAAGAGAGGGTATGCAACCCCCCTGAACTAACTATTTTGCAAGGGATTTTTTCATAACCCTTTCGATGTTAGATGAGAGTCTGCCCAGTTTGGCTTCCAGAGCATCAACTTTCTCAGAGAGGCCTCTGATTGCAGCAGCGTTCTTCTCTGCTTTTTCATCAACCGCTTTAATCTGGGCCTTGATGTCCTGATGTTCAGACTCTATGTTGCTTACCTTAGTTTCAAGGTCCTCAATCCTGCTTACAATTTTTGGATGTTCTGTTTTATGCATTTGCTCAAACTGGCTTACCTTGCTCTCAAGGGCATTGAGCTTTTCCAGTATTTTAGCATCCTGCTCATCAACGTAAGATTTGGTTGCACATCCTGTCAAAACAACCGCAGATATGCCAAAAATAGCACCTGCTTTAACAACTTTTTTCAGCATTTTTGAACCTCCTTTTTTTATGGTTTTATTAAAGTTTAACACAAAAATTGTTGTTTTATTTTATTATAGAAATTTTGAAATATTCAAATATAGCTATATAATAGCTATAGCTACCCTCCTAAGTATGTTGACCGAATCTGCCACCTGAGGTACCTTATAGGTACCTCATTTCTTTTTCGGATAGTCCGATGGAAAACCTGAAGGAAATTTTCAGTGGCATAAAATGGTTCATAATGGATGTTGACGGAGTCCTGACAGACGGCAGTATCATCTATGACAGTGAAGGTAGGGAACTGAAAGTATTCAGTGTCAAGGACGGGATGGGTATCACACTCCTCCACAGGGCCGGGATAAAGACCGCCATTATCACAAGCAGAAATTCTCCTATGGTCCAGAGAAGGGCTGGAGAGCTCGGCATAATAGAGGTCATTCAGGGTGCCAGGGATAAGCTGGAGCTTTATTTCAGACTGAAGGAAAAGGAAGGATTCTCTGATAAAGAAGTTCTGTATATAGGGGATGATTATGTGGACCTTCCTGTGATGAAGGTTGTTGGCCTTCCAGTTACTGTTCCGGACGCACCTGTAGAACTGAAAGACACGGCTCTTTATGTCACAAAAAGGCATGGTGGTAAAGGAGCGGTTAGAGAGGTTGCGGAGATGCTCTTAAAGGCACAGGGAAAGTTTGATGAGGTCATAAAGACTTATACAGGTTAATGATGGAAAAGGACAGGGAGAAATGGAATAAAAAATATTCATCGGAAGAGTTTCCATGGACAGGCCCTTCACAGATTGTGCAGGATTTTTACAGCCTGGCAGAGAAGGGAAGGGCGCTTGATGTAGCCTGTGGAACAGGTAGAAATGCTATATTCCTTGCCGAAAAGGGATTTGAGGTGGATGCCGTTGATATATCAGATGTTGCCATAAATGAGTTAAAGAAAAGGCATCCGGAAATAAACGCATTTCAGGCTGACCTTGATTTTTACAACATACCTGAAAACAGGTACAGCCTGATAGTGAATATCAATTATCTGAACAGAAGACTGATACCCCAGATAAAGGAAGGACTGAAAGAAGGTGGTGTTGTTATATTTGAAACATTTACACTGGCGGAAGGTGGGGATTATTTCCAGCCGGAGAATAAGGATTATATGCTGAGGAAAAATGAGCTACTGCACCTGTTTATGGATTTTTATGTGGTGTTTTATCAGGAAAGAGACAAGATAAAACCTGACGGCAAAAAGGCATTTGTTTCTTCCCTTGTGGCCATAAAAAAATGTCAGTAGCTGCCTGCATAAAATTCCAGATAAACCTGAATGAATGGGGTTCCTTTAAAGCCACGGTATTTTTCCCAGTTTGTGCCTATATGTATATTAAAAAAAGCCCATTTTCTCCAAAAGTTTGCCCTGGCCCTGTACTGGACGGTGTAGTTTTCTATACGGCCGTTTATGATTCTGTTCTGTCCCATCCCTGCAAGGAGCTCTGTTGCCATGTTCCTTTTGTAAATCTTTTTCAGAGGGTTGTATATTCTCAGGGATGTTGCGTAGTTAAGCCTCTGATAATGGATGTTGGAGGCGTTGTATCTCTCCACGAATATCCTCCACAGTGTATCAGGTGCTATCAGCCTGTCCAGATACATCTGTGTCCTTTCTTCCAGCCTGTAGTCGTAGATTCTTGATTCTATTCTGAATCTCTGGAATACAGACAGTTCCCATCTTTTGTAAACAATGGGAATATTGAATATTTCGTATTTGGCGTATATCTTTGGAACACCAGAGATTCCTATTGAAAATCTGTGTTTTAAAAGTCTGTCAAGCTGATTTTTTTCTCTCTCTTTGTCCTTGGGATTGCTGCTTTTGCTTTTCAGGTCTCCGAAAAATAATTTTATTCTTTCTTCCATTTTTGTCAGACGGAGTTTAAAGTCCAGCTTCATTATGGTGTTGAACTCTGGTTTTCCATCGTAGATAAAACCAGATGTAAGCCTCAGATATGAACGGCTTTCTTCTTTTATCCTTGGGTCCGCGAAAAACTGGTCTACCTTTTCAACCGTTGAGTGGACGGCAAATGATATTTCTCTGTGTAGAAGGTCTATAAAATTTTCCTGGGAGTAAGCTGAGGGTGTGAGGAGGGACAGAAAAAGAAATGCCCTCCCTGCTACAGTTTTCATTTTTCAATGTTTTTATGTTATCTGGACAAACTTCTCAAAGGCTTCATCCAGTTTTGATATATCTGTACCGCCTCCCTGTGCCATATCCGGTCTTCCGCCGCCTTTTCCACCGATTACAGGTGCAACCTGTCTGATGATATCCCCTGCTTTTATCCTGTCTGTCAGGTCTTTTGAGACCGCCGCCACCAGATTTATTTTTCCTTTTTCCCTGTCCACCGATGCCAGTAAGACAGCGCTACTTCCCAGTTTGGCCCTTGCCACATCTGCAAGGTCCCTCAGCTCGTTGGGGGATAGTCCTTCAACCTTTCCATAACCAACCCTGTAACCGTCTTTATCAACGACGGTGAGTATATCCATTATCCTGTCAACAACGGACTTTTTCTTAAGACTCTCAAGCTGTTTTTCAAGCTCTTTTACTTTAAGTTTGAGCCCTTCTATCTTTTCAATAATCTGTTCCTCTTTTGCTGTAAGGGTTCTTGATATCTCCTTCAGCAGGAAATGCTCCCTAAGAGAGCTTTCAACAGCCTTTCTACCTGCAACAGCCTCAATTCTCCTTGTTCCGGAAGCAACGGCAGTTTCAGAAAGTATCTTGAAGTATCCTATATCCCCTGTTCTGCTTACATGTGTTCCACCACACAGCTCGGTGGATATGCCTGCTGAGATTACCCTGACCACATCACCGTATTTTTCCTCAAATATGGCTATCGCCCCTGATTTTAGAGCTTCATCTATAGGCATTTCCCTGCATATAACAGGGTGGTTTTCCATAATTTCCTGATTTACCAGTTCCTCTATCCTTTTTATCTCTTCTTCTGACAGACTTTCAAAATGTGTAAAATCAAATCTCAGATAGTCAGGGTGTACCAGTGAGCCTGCCTGTTTCACATGTTCACCAAGCAGATTCCTCAGTGCTGCGTGCAGCAGGTGTGTGGCTGTGTGATGTCTCATTATGTCCTGTCTTCTTTCTTTATTTACCCTGGCAGCTGCTACAGAGCCTTTTTTCAGCTGTCCGTATATGACCTTACCTCTGTGTATGATAATCCCTTCAACAGGTGTTTTTGTATCCACCACATCAAACAGGAAACCGTCCCCTTCAATAATACCTGCGTCTCCTACCTGGCCACCTTTTTCAGGATAGAAGGGGGTAATATCAAGGATAATCTCGCCAACCTCCCCTTCGTTAAGGATGTCAACCTGTGTATCCTCTTTTACAATGGCAAGGATATTTGCATCATCCACCTCAAGCTTTTCGTACCCTACGAATCTGTTTTCCGGTAGACTGTTTTTTAGTTCAAGATAGACCTTCTTGACCTCTTTTGCCTGTGATTTCCATGAAGCCCTTGCCCTTTCCCTCTGTTCCTCAAGGAGTTTGTAGTACTCTGCAATATCAACCCCAAAGTTGTTGTCCCTTGCTATATCCTCAACAAGGTCAACAGGAAATCCGTATGTATCGTAAAGCATGAACACTTCTTTTCCTGTGATATGGTGTCTGCCTTCTTTTTTGGCTTTTTCTATGATTTCGTACAGTATGTCCATACCCCTTTTGAGGGTTTTTATGAACCTTTCTTCTTCAGCTTTTACCAGTCCTTTAATGAACCCCCTGTTACCTATTAGCTCAGGGTAAGGTTCTTTCATCATGTCTATGACCACATCCACACCTTCAAACAGGAAAGGTCTTTCTATACCCAGTTCCTTTCCGTATCTGAGGGCTCTTCTGAGGATTCTCCTGAGGACGTATCCCCTTCCCTCGTTTGAGGGGAAAACACCGTCAGATATCAGAAATGTTATTGCCCTCAGGTGGTCTGCAATAACCCTCATTGCCACCGTTTCCTTTGATGAAGGTTGGTCAGGTCTGTATTCCTTTCCGCTGATATCTTCAGCAAATCTGATAACAGGCATAAACAGGTCTGTTTCGTAATTTGAGGAAACACCCTGCATTACAGAGGCTATCCTCTCAAGACCCATTCCTGTGTCTATGTTCGGGTGGGGTAGGGGGGTCAGTCTGCCACTTTCATCCCTGTTGTACTGCATAAAAACCAGGTTCCATATCTCAAGGTACCTGTTGTCGTCTGGAGCTCCAAGCTGTGGATTACCAAATTCCTCTCCCCTGTCGTAATATATCTCTGAACATGGACCACAGGGACCTGTATCCCCCATTGACCAGAAGTTATCCTCAACACCAAGCCTGTGGATTTTTTCTTCAGGCAGGCCAATCACATTTTTCCATATATCATATGCCTCATCATCTTCTTCAAAGACAGAAACAAGGAGTTTTTCTTCAGGTATCTGGAGGACCCTGGTGAGATACTCCCAGGCGTATTCTATAGCTTCTTTTTTGAAATAATCCCCGAATGAAAAATTACCCAGCATCTCAAAGAATGTGTGGTGTCTTGGGGTATAACCCACATTGTCCAGGTCGTTGTGTTTACCTGAGACCCTGAAAACTTTCTGACAGGAGGTTGCCCTTGTGTAGGGTCTTTTTTCAAGCCCAAGGAACACATTTTTGAAAGGAACCATACCTGCATTAACAAAAAGCAGGGTAGGGTCTGTCTCAGGTATGATGGATGCTGATTTGACCCTTGTATGTCCTTTTTCTTCAAAAAATTTGAGGAAGCTTTCCCTTATCTCATTTGCCGTAAGAAAACTCAAAAACAGTCCTCCAGATATAGATTTTTAATGATAATTATAAATCAAAAAAGAGAGCAAAGGAAAAGGTGGACACTGTTTCAGACCAGGAAATCAAGCTGTGATATTATCCCTGGTGAGCCGTTTCTATCCAGAAAAACTCCGGATTTGTTAAGGAAAGCCTGATTAAGCCTGAAGGGGGTGTGTATGCCTTCTGTAAACAGTGTGTCAATCCCCACTTCATCCAGTTTTTTGAACCATTTTCCAGGATTCCATACATAAAAATGCTCAAAAATATCGTCGGCTTTATCTATCCAGCCGTTTCTGTTCCTGTCCAGCTCCTTTAATTCTCTGAATCCATCACCTGTTTTTGCCCCTAATAGCTCTGACCTGTCGTCAACCTTTTCATTTTTATTCCTGTCAAACACCAGAAATCCCCTGCCATCTGACAGTCCAGGCAGTTTTTCATCCTTTCCATCCCCGTCTATATCAAACTCAAAGGAGCTGTCTGTCAGCATATCTTCCAGTTTACCGTCCAGATTTATCACAAGGGGGTCAACAACGGCAAAATCTGTTTTTGATTCCTCGTACTGGAGGAGCTCCCTTTTAAGTGAAAACTCTATCTGAAACGATATTTCTCCGCCCTCTGGAGTTCTGATATATCCGAAGGCTTTGAAGTTTACCTCTTCCATCTGATAGGTAAGTTTCTGGGTGTGAACCGATGCAGATAGGGCAGGGAGTCTGTTTTCCGGGATTTCAACAGGAAGGTTCTGACCACCTGAAATGTCTTCCATTTTCAGTTTTTTTAATTTTTTCCCTGTGAGCTTTTCCACTAGAAAATCAATTATAAATGTTTTCAACTCCTCTGCCGACATGGTTTCACCGGACAGGCTGACTTCTTTCTGTGAAAGGTTTATGTAAACTCCCCTGAAGCTGCTCTGATTTTCCTGATTCAGAGAGATTTTTAGCGATAGTGAGGTGAACTGGTAATTTACGCTCCTGTAAAAGGATTCCATCCCAATGTAATACCCATCAACTTTCATTTTTATCCCCCCTTTGGTGAAAATTACAGTTATTATCGGAATATATTTTCTGTATTTTATTGATTTATCAGAAACTTAGGTTTATATTATTTAGGCTATGAAGATTGAAACAGTAATAGAAGACCAGCTTAACAGACTTATTGAGGTCAGGACTGAGGACAGTTATACCGTTGAGTCGGTGTACTACAGGGGAGATACCCTGTGTGTATCAACCCAGCTCGGGTGTCCTGTGAGATGTGCCTTCTGTGCTTCAGGAAAAAATGGGCTTGTCAGAAACCTTACGGCGGAGGAGATTATCAGCCAGTATGAGCTTTCCGTTGCTGATGGGATAGAAATCAGGAATATAGCCTTTGCAGGCATTGGAGAGCCTCTGCTGAACTGGGAAAATGTGAAAGAGGCATTCTGGTATTTTAAGGAAAAAGGTTTAAAATGCTCATTCTATACAACAGGGTTTCCTACAAAGGCTTTTAGAGAACTTCTGGAGCTGCCCCACAGCGGTGTGACCCTTTCACTTCATTCTGTTGACGAGAAAAAAAGAAAACAGCTTATCCCGTATGGTGAGCCTCTGGAAAAGATTCTGGGTGTGCTGAAGGAACACCTCAATGGGCTGTCAAAGAGAAAAAGGAAGATGTACAACATTGGGTATCTGCTGCTTGGTGGTGTTAATGATTCTGACTGGGAGCTTGAAAGGCTGGCAGATATAGCAAAAGAACTGGGTATAGGGGTCTCCCTTCTTAAATACAACGAGATAGAGGGATTTCCTTTCAGAACAACCACAGATGAGGAGTATGAGAGGGCTTTTCTGTTCCTGAAAAACAGGGGCATCAGGACAACCCTTTCAAACAGGTACAGAACCAGAAAAATCGGCGGCTGCGGAACACTGATGGTAAATAGGCTTAGGGAAAAACCAGAAAATCAATCCGTTTAACTCTATACGATACCATCGTATAAAAATCAACAAATCTATACGATATAGTCGTATGGCTATCTCCTTACCCTCCGTCTGATGGCGAGTATGAGCTGGTAAATAAGGACAAGTATAAATATTGCGTAGATTTTGTATAGGAACAGGTAGCCGTTAAAGTATTTATGAACATTCTTGCCGAAAATGTTAAATATATTTAGAGTGGTAGCAAAATTGTCAAGAAAAAGCCAAACAGCTTTTAAGAAGTTTCCGTTAGAAAAACTGCTTAAAAATTGAACCAAAGCTGTAGCAACAAGAATAGAAAGAAAAAGGAAAAGAAAATTAATTAAGGCAAACGGCAGATTGTTTAAAAAAGAAATTAGAAAAATTAAAGCTGAAGTTAATAAAAGGAAGAAGATTATGGTTAAAACATCTAAATACGGAATTTGATAAAGATTTTGAGAAAACTCTTGTTTTAAGGTTATAATTGGACTGACATAGATATTATCTTCACTATTTATTTT
>JAADEU010000020.1 GCA_013153235.1 Aquificota bacterium
AAAACGGTATGGTCTGCAGGTCTGGGTTACGACATTCTGAAAACCGAACATCATACACTAAAGGGACTTGTCGCACTTGGTTATACATTTTCTGATTACGAAGCAGGGAAAAATAAAACCTATACCACAGGAACTGCAGAACTGGATTATAAATGGAACATCAGGGAAAATCTGACTTTCAAGCAGATGCTGAACTACCAGGTAAATCTGGAGAGTACATCCGTTTATTTTCTGAAGTCAGACTCGTCCCTTCAGGTAAGAATAGATGCAAACTTTGCCCTCGGTGTCGGATACAGGGTGTTTTACCAGAACAAACCGCCGTCACCTGACATAAAGAAAACAGATACCACATTTCTCACATCACTGATAATAGATTTCTAAAAAGGAGGGAATAGAATGGAACTGCAGGGACTTATTGACCTTGCCGTACAGTGGGCTGTAAAAATTGCAGGTGCGGTCCTTGTTTTTATCATCGGTAAGTGGATAGCCAGAAAGCTGGCTGACCTGTCAATTAAATTGATGGAGAGGGCCAGCGTCGAGGAAACACTTCTGAAATTCCTCGGTAAACTGATTTACGTTGGGCTTCTTATTCTGGTTATCATCGCAGCTCTGGGAACCCTTGGTGTCCAGACAACATCATTCATAGCCATACTCGGTGCTGCAACCCTTGCTATTGGTCTTGCCCTACAGAGTAATCTGTCGAACTTTGGTGCAGGTGCTGTGCTGCTGATATTCAGACCATTCAAAGTCGGGGATTTTGTTGAGGCCGGTGGAGCAACAGGAGTGGTGGAGGAAATCGGAATATTCAATACGGTAATGAGAACAGGGGATAACAGACAGATAATCATTCCTAACTCAAATATAGTAGGGGGTAACATAATAAACTACTCTGCCAAGGATACAAGGAGAATAGACCTTGTTATTGGCGTGAGCTATGAAGACGACCTGAAGAAGGTCAAGGAAGAGCTGTGGAATATACTGAATGCCGATGAGAGAATACTGAAAGACCCTGCCCCTACGGTTGCCGTTTCTGAACTGGCAGACAGCAGTGTAAACTTTGTTGTAAGACCGTGGGTGAAAGCCTCAGATTACTGGCCTGTTTACTTTGACTTACTTGAGACAATTAAAACAAGGTTTGATGAGGTGGGTATATCCATACCGTATCCACAGATGGATGTCCACCTGAAAAAGGAAGATTAGCGGGGAGTGGTTGTGGGGAGATGGTACGGGCCTTTCAGGTGAGGCCCATCATCTCCTTGTATTTATCCACTATTGCCCTTCTGACCTTTTCGGTGAATTCATTATCAAGGGACTGGACTATGTCCACGTAGGTACCTTTTGAGCTGGCCTTTTTGGGGAAAGATATAAAAAGTCCACCGTGCTTCGATTCTACAAGTTTTATTCCCTTTATAACCAGAATGTTATCTATTGTTATGTCGGCAACGGCCCTTACCCTGCCACCTATTCTGCTGGTATCAAAGGGATAAATCTTAACCTCTGTAATCTCCATTTTATATGGTCAGTATGTTATTGAGTTCAAAATCTGTTAGGTCAGGTTTTTTTATCCTTCCAAAGGATATCTCAAGTGGTTTTGCCACCACTTTGCCGTTTTCCAGGGCTACCATTATGTCGGTTTTTCCATTAACAAATTGCTCAACTGCAAAAACCCCGAATCTGGAGGCTATTATCCTGTCGTATGCTGTGGGACTTCCACCCCTCTGTATATAACCCAGAACAGAGTACCTTACCCCTCCAAAATCAAAGGGTTTCAGTTTTTCATCCAGTATTCCGGCTATCTCCCTGGCCGACGCAACACCCTCTGCAACAACCACTATGGAAAACCTTTTTCCCCTTTTCAGGGCATCAACTACGGTATCGACTATAACATGCATTGGGAAGGGATACTCGGGAATCAGTGCAACATCTGCCCCGGTTGCTATTGAGGCTGCAAGGGCAATAAACCCGCTGTCTCTGCCCATAACCTCAACCACAAAAACCCTTTCGTGGGACATTGATGTATCCCTGATTTTGTCTATTGCGTCAACGGCATTGTTTACAGCTGTATCGAATCCGATGGTGTATTCTGTTCCGTATGTGTCGTTATCTATCGTTTTTGGTATACCTATAACGGGAATTCCAAATTCCTTTGTAAGCAGGTTTGCACCCTGGAAACTGCCGTTTCCACCTATTACAAATAGACAATCAATACCCTCTTTTCTGATATTTTCTGCGGCTTTTTTCCTGAATTCATGTTCCTTAAATCGTGGCTCCCTGGCCGAAAGCAGTACTGTACCTCCCCTGTTAATAATCAGGCTGACATCCCGTGGTGTTAGAGGTTCAAACTCCCTCTCAATGAGGCCCTTAAAGCCCCTTTTTATACCCACAACCTCAAGGCCGTGGTAATGCCCTGCCCTGACAACGGCCCTTATACATGCATTAAGCCCGGGGGCATCGCCCCCACTGGTCAGTACCCCAATTTTTTGCATTTATTTCTTAACCATATAGCAGTAATCAAATGTTTCTGCCATAGTCGGATAGAGGTCACCTGTTCTTTTATCCACATAAATCTTTCTGATTACATCAAATCCTTCGTATCCTTCCAGATAGACCTGTCCTATGTAGTACTTGTTTCCCTCGCATACTTCCACGGTGGAAACTTCAGGTGTTCCTTTGATGTAGTTCTCAATCTCTTTTTTTGCTTCTTCAAGTGAGATTACAGGCTGAACATACTCCCCTTTTTTCGCAAAATCCGTACTTTTTTTGATTTCCTGGGAAACGACACCTGTACATCCTACTGCAAATATGAGTCCTGCTGCTGCCAGTATTCTTTTCATCATAAAACCTCCTGATTTAATAAATTAATGCTGTCAGGAAATAATCTAAAATAAGTATCAGTACAGATGCAACAACGACAGCTGTTGTTGTTGATTTTCCTACACCTTCAGCACCACCTTTTGTTATATATCCAAAGTAACAGGCCACTATCGTAATCACAACGGCAAATGCTGCTGATTTGTACAGTCCTCCAAATATATCGTGTAGTTCTGTCAGGTCTTTCATCTTTTCAACAAACAGATAAGGGTTTATTGAATAAAGATAAGTCCCGACGAAGTATCCGCCTATAAGTCCTGAAGCATATGACAGTATGGTCAGGGCAGGTACCATTATCAGGGCTGCTATGAGTCTGGGTGCTATCAGGTACCGGATGGGGTTTACAGCCATTACCTCCAGTGCATCTATCTGCTCGGTAATCCTCATTGTACCTATGTTTGCAGCCATTGCAGACCCACTTCTTGCAGTTACGAGCAGTGCAACAAGGACAGGTGACAGTTCCCTTGACAGTGACAGGGATACCAGTGCCCCAATCAGAAATTCGGCGTTGAATTTGTGGAAGGTGGGATATGTCTCAACAACAAGAACTCCACCTGTGAAAAAACCTGTTATGGCTATTAAAGGTGCTGCAGTGACCCCTATTTCCTCCATATATTTCAGTATATGCCTGATTTTAGGGGGATTTTTCAGGGTAATAATTATTGTTCTGATAAACAGTATTGTAGCTTCTCCGACATGCTCAACAAAGGTTTTTATCTTTTCCATTTATAACTCTGCTATGTCCTCGTCTGTTAGAAGTTCAAGGTTTTCAAGGCTCAGGTCATCTTCTATTTTAACATCTTCTTCTTCCCGATTCTCCTGTAATTCAGGAACTGATGTTTTTGCGAGATTTTCAAATCTTGTTATGTCTTTTATAAATGCCAGTCTTACTATATCAGTTGGGCCGTTTCTCTGTTTTGCGATTATAATCTCTGCCAGACCTTCTTCTTCAGGTGTGGGATTTTTTTTGTAGTATTCAGGTCTGTGTATAAACATAACCAGGTCTGCATCCTGCTCAATGGACCCACTCTCTCTGAGGTCTGCAAGCTGGGGTCTTTTGTCTGCCCTCATCTCTGTCTGTCTTGAAAGCTGGGCAAGTGATATAACAGGGATGTTCAGTTCTTTCGCCAGGGCCTTTAGACCCCTCGATATCTCTGCAACCTCCTGCTGTCTGTTTTCTGTTCTTCTGTGGGAACGCATCAGCTGGAGATAATCCACAACAATAAGCTGGATATCCTTCTCCCTTTTGAGTCTTCTTGCCTTCGCCCTGAGGTCCAGAATGGAAATAGAGGCTGTATCGTCGATGTACAGTGGGGCTTTTGATATTTCCAATGCCGTTTCTGTCAGTTTTTCCAGTTTTTCCGGACTCAGAAATCCAGCCCTGATGTCTTTCAGTCTTATCCTTGTTTCCAGCGACAGCAGTCTCATTGCTATCTGCTCTTTTGACATCTCCAGTGAGAAGAATGCTGCCGGTCTTTTGTCAACAACAGATACATTGTGGAGTATTGAAAGTGCAAAGGATGTTTTTCCCATTGCAGGTCTTGCCGCTATTATGATAAGGTCGCCGGGGTGAAATCCTGTGGTAAGCCTGTCTATTTCGTAAAAACCCGACGGTATACCTGTTATGAGGGTATCTTTCTTTGAAAGCTCGTTTATTATCCTCAGGGTTTCTTTAATGACATCTTTAATCTCGTAGTAGTGGGTGATGGCCCTATCTTCATTCAGTTTGAAGATTTCCGTTTCAGCCTCTTCTATCAGCTGATTTACATCCCTTACTTTTTTTGATTTTTCTATTATATTTTTTGCTACAAGAATCAGGTTCCTTGCTACTGCCTTTTCTTTTAGCTGGTGGGCAAGGGTCTCTATTATGTTTGGGGGAGCAGCATCATTTCCTATCAGTCCTATATAACTTTTTCCCCCAACCTGTTCCAGTTTGCCCTTTGCATCCAGATAGTTAATCAGGACAAGGGGGTCAAGCTCTTTACCTTCCTCGACGAGGTGTATTATTGCCTCGTATATAATCCTGTGTTTAATATTAAAAAAATCTTCCGGTTTGAGTATGTTGAATACCACATCTGTTGTGGAAGGGTCGATAAACAGACCACCTAAAACGGCCCTTTCAGTCTGGTCGTCGTGGGGAAGTAAAATATCTATTTCTTCTGCCATAAATCCACCGGATTTTTTATTGAAAGAAGGTCAATGGTTAATATCTTAATGATATTTTCGGATAATGCAAGGAGAAAATAAAGGAGCCTGCCATAGGCAGGCCTGTTGATTACTCTACATTTTCAGGTACAACGTGTACCTTTATAACCTCACTTACCTCAGGGTGGAGTCTGATTGTGATGTTGTACGCACCGATATTTCTGATAGGGCTTCTGAGCATAATCTTCTTTCTGTCTACCTCGATGCCCTTTTCCTTCAGTGCCTCTGCTATGTCGGTTGTTGTTACAGAGCCGTACAGTTTTCCTGTTGTTCCCACAGGTCTTTTGATTTCTATCTCCAGACCTTTGAGTTTTTCTGCTATCTCAAGAGCCTTCTGTTTTTCCCTTTCAAGCTTTCTGGCCTTCTGTCTGAGGATTTCCTGAACCATCTTTATGTTGCTGTCTGTAGCTTCGTATGCCAGTCCTTTTGGAATAAGGTAGTTTCTGGCAAAGCCTCTTTTAACCTCTATAATATCACCGATTGTTCCCCAGCCTTCTACATCTTTTGCAAGAATAACCTTCATCCTTTCTCAACCTCCTACATTATTACGTATGGTAAAAGTGCAAGCTGTCTTGCCCTTTTGATTTCAACTGTCAGTTTTCTCTGGTGTTTTCCGCATGTACCAGAGATTCTTCTCGGGATAATTTTTCCCCTTTCGGAGATGAACTGCTTCAGGTATTCAACATCTTTATATGAAGGTTCTTTACCTTCTGCACAGAATTTGCAGTACTTCTTCCTTTTCTGGAAGAATGGTTTGTTCTGAACTGCAGGGTTTTTATTAGCCAATTTGTTTACCTCCTTGTGTTTTTAAAATGGAATGTCTTCATCTGAGGAAAAATCCTCAGGTTCAGTGGTTATATCAAGTTCAGGCTCTTCTTCCCTTTCAACCGGTTTTTCTGCCTGTTTACCGGCAATAATACTGACCCTGTCGGCAACAATCTTCACCTTGGTTCTTTTCTCTCCAGATGCCGTTTCCCATCTGTCCTGTCTGAGCTGACCCTCTATCAGAATCTGGGTTCCCTTGCTCAGCTGTTTTCCCAGTCTCTCTGCAAGCATTCCAAATGTTTCAATGTCGAAGAAGTATGTCTCTTCCTTCCACTCGTCGCTGTCTTTTGTTTTGTACGGTCTGTTTACTGCGATGGTAAAGCTTGTAACCTGGGAACCACTTGGCAAAAATCTGATTTCCGGGTCCCTTGTAAGTCTGCCTATGAGAAAAACTCTGTTTAGCATCCCCGGTCTCCTTATTCTCCGCTACCGGCGGTTTCAGCGGCTTCTTCTTTCTTTTCTTCTTCTTTCTTTGGTGGTTTGATTTTGAAGTTGAGGAATCTTATAACATCCTCATCAAGCCTAAGGTTGTACTCCAGCTTACCTGGAAGTTCAGAGTTTTCTGTTTTGAAGTTCAGGATGAAGTAGTAACCGGTGTTGAACTTCTGGATTGGGTAAGCAAGTTCCCTTCTTCCCCACTTGTCCAGGTTGTAGATTTCTCCCCCGTTTGATGTAATCAGGTTCTGAATCTGCTCCAGTTTTGAAGCCATCTCCTCTTCTGTCATTGTAGGCTTCAAAACAAATACAAGCTCGTAATGACGCAATGCTCTTACCTCCTTGTGGTTGATTTTTATAATCAGCCTCCGGTCATAATGCCGGAAGCAAGGATTCCCTATACTATTTTCTGGTTGCAGGAATTCATAGATTTATCAATACCATATTTTAACACATCCAGTATGCAACGGGCAGCTGTCTGCACAACCTTTTCAACCAGTATTTCCTCATCTTTGCTGAAAGGGGACAGAACATAATCAACAACCTGTTCCTTCCTCTCAGGCCTGCCAATTCCTATTTTCAGTCTTGGAAATTCTTCTGTTTTCAGGTTTTCTATTATGGATTTCATCCCCCTGTGCCCACCGCTTGAACCTTTTTTCCTCAGTCTTATGGTTCCAAGGGGCAGGTCCAGGTCGTCGTAAACCACCAGTATTTCATCTGGCTTCAGTCTGTAATCCTCAAGGAGATTCTTTACGGCTATTCCGCTGTTATTCATGTAGGTCTGTGGCTTCACAATCAGAACATCGTGGTCGTGGCATTCATATATGTGGGAGAAACATTTTTCTTTGTACTTTTTGTTACATTTAAGTAAAAAAGCCACAGCATCGGCTACCATGAAACCGATGTTGTGGCGTGTTTTTTCGTACTGTTTTCCGGGATTCCCCAGACCAATAATGGCTTTAATCATTTATTTTATGCTGTTTCTGTGGTTTCTTTCGCTTCTTCCTCTACAACCTCTTCCACTTCAGGTTCAAGTACAACAGCAACAACCTCATCAGGAGGGGTCATTATCTTAACACCTTCTGGAGGGGTGATGTCCCTGACGTGGAGAACGTCTCCCACATCCAGATTTGATACATCAACAATAATCTTCTCTGGTATTTTTCTTGGTACTGTTCTTACAACAATTGTGTGGAGTGGTTTTTCCAGAATTCCACCAACTTCCAGTCCTTTTGGTTTTCCAACAAGCTCAACAGGAACCTCAACGTCAAGCTCAACACCAAATGTTACCTCGTACAGGTCAACATGGATTGGCTGGTCCCCAAGGTAGTTGTACTGGATATCCTTGAGAACGCATACTTTTGGTTCTTCTTCACCTTCGATTTTAAGGTCAATCAGGAACATTCCAGATGGTCTATCTGCAAGGTCCTTCCAGTATATATAAGCGTGGGCATTTTCATGACCTTTACCGTAGATTTCAACTGGAATATATCCTTTTCTTCTGTATTCCTTTACTTCACTTTTCTTTCCAGGTGTCCTTGGAATCGCTTTCCATTCGATTCTCTGAATCATTTCTTTATTTACCTCCTTATACAAACAGTGAACTTACTGAGCTTTCTATGTTTATTCTTTTTATGGCCTCACCAACCAGTTCGGAGATGGACAGAACGGTCAGTCTGTCAAATTCCTTACCGTTTGTGGGGATGGTGTCTGTTACGATTACCTCTTCTATCTCTGAGTTTGTCAGTCTGTCTATTGCAGGTCCCGAGAATACAGGATGGGTACATGCTGCAATAACAGAGCTTGCGCCTTTTTCCTTCAGCATATTTGCAGCGGCAACGATTGTTCCTGCGGTATCGATAATGTCATCTATGATAATGGCATTTTTGCCTTCAATGTCCCCGATAACGTCAAGTGTTTCGACCACATTTGGAGCCGGTCTTTTTTTGTAGATGATTGCCAGACTTGCACCAAGTCTGTTCGCCAGCATCCTCGCCCTTTCAACACCACCTGCATCAGGTGAAACAACCACCATATTTGGAAGGTTCTTCTTTTTCAGGTAGTCCAGTATTACCGGAAGTGCATACAGATTATCAACAGGACAGTCAAAAAATCCCTGTATCTGTGCAGAGTGGAGGTCTACGGTGAGGACCCTGTCGGCCCCAGCTTTCTGTATAAGGTCAGCAAGGAGTCTTGCAGAAATTGGAACCCTTGGCCTGTCTTTTCTGTCCTGTCTGGCATATGCAAAATACGGTATTACCGCGGTTATTCTGTGGGTTGAAGACCTTTTCAGGGCATCAAGGATAAGGAGGAGTTCCATAATATGGTCATTTACAGGAGAAGTCAGGGATTGAATCACAAATACGTCTGCTCCCCTGACATTTTCTTTTATCTGAACCCTTATTTCTCCGTCTGAGAATCTTGTAACCAGAGTGTCAACAAGGGAGGTATGCAGATACTCAGCCACCTTCTGAGCAAACTCAATATTTGCGTTTCCGCTGATGAGTTTTAAATGTTTACTCAAAAAAATACCTCCAGTTTTTATATGGTGGATTCTGGTTTATTAATGGCTGGGGAGGCAGGACTCGAACCTGCGACACCCGGTTCCAAAGACCGGTGTTCTGCCAACTGAACTACTCCCCAGCACTATTTAA